>JBOHEO010000024.1:0-38138 GCA_050701055.1 Pseudonocardia sp.
GTATTCGACATTCAGCTCCTTCGCCCCCGGGCGCCCTCTTGATCAGAAGGCGGCCACGCAGGGGCACATGCGTTCTCTCTCCGCGCGGTACGCGGCGAGCAATCCCGGGTCTGGCTCCTGCTCCGGCCCGAGGTTTCGACCTGGGTGGAGCGGGTGGTGCTCGACATTGTGCCGGACGCCGACGAGGCACCGGTGCCGGGAACCGGCCCGTTCGTTTCAGACTCGGGTGGTGACCCGGTCGGAGCCGAGTGGATCGGCGAGGTCGCCTCGGTCGTCGAGCAGGCCCTGGGCCATCCGGGTTGCCTTCGGTGGCACCGGCGGTCTGAGACCTGCGACAACGTCGAGCGCACTCAACACGTCATCGGGCCGAACGGCAGGTGTCGTTTGTCGTACGACCACCGTCAGTATCGCACAGACCGCCGACTGCTCGGTCATCCTCGCCGATGCCGGGGGCATGTCCGGGTTGTCGTTGCCGGTGTCGGCGGTGTTGCGAGCGCCGAGGTCGGCAGCGTTGTGCACGTCGAGCCGTACCAGTGCGGTCCGCACGTCGATCCGGCGCCGCCCCGACGGGATCACCCGCTCGACGATGAGGGACTCCCGTGCCCACAGCGCGGCGCCGGCGGCGCGGACCGCGTCCGCATCCAACCCGGGCAGCTCGACGCTCCAGCGGCTGGCGTCGATCCGCTCGGCCAGCGGCGCTCCCTCGCCGACGGCCGCGGCCAGGACGTCGAGCCCATCGGGCAGCGCGGCGTCGAGGGCGAGGGCGAGCTCCCCGGGGTCGAGCGGGTGGGTCAGGCCGATCTCGACGTACTCGGCCTCGCTGGCCGAGCAGGTCGGCGCGGCACCGATCCAGGACAGTCGCGGGTGTGGGCTGAAGCCATGTGAGTGGGCCACCGGCACCCCGGCCCGGCGTACGGCGCGTTCGAAGCAACGTGCCACGTCGCGGTGGGAGAGGAACCGCAGCCGGCCACGCTTGGCGAACCGCAGCCGGATGCGCTGCACCGTGGGCGGAGCGGGGTTGGCCGCGGTGCCTGGTCGCAGTCGTGCCACGGCCGTAAGTGTAGGGCCGCGAGTCCAGGTCAGCGTTATACCGCCCCGCCGATCCGCCGGTGGCAACGGCCTTTGTTGGCGCTGTGCTCGCCGCGGATGTCGGCGAGGTTTCTGGCAGAGCCGCTATCCTCGACCGAGCGCGGTCCGCGTCGGCGGGCCACCCTTCGCGAGGAGGCACCGTGAAGATCGGCTTGCACATCGCGGACTTCACCTACCCCAGCGGGCCCGCGGGTCTCGCCGACGACCTGACCCGGATGGTGACCGCCGCCGAGGAGGCCGGGTTCGCGCGGATCAGCGTGATGGACCACCTGTGGCAGATCGAGGTCGTCGGCCCGCCCGAACACGACATGCTCGAGGCTTACACCACCCTGGGCTATCTCGCCGCCCACACCTCGCGCGTCGAGCTGGTCGCCTGGGTGACGGCCGTGGTCTATCGGGAGCCCGGGATGCTCGCCAAGCTAGTCAGCACGTTGGATGTGCTGTCCGGCGGTCGGGCGTGGCTGGGCATCGGGGCGGCCTGGAACGGCGCCGAGGCCCGCGGGCTGGGTCTGCCGTTCCCGCCCACCGCCGAACGCTTCGAGCGACTGGAGGAGGCGCTGCAGATCTGCCTGCAGATGTGGGGGCCCGACGACGGCCCGTACCGGGGGAAGCACTACCAGCTCGAACGCACGCTGAACGTCCCACAGCCGCTCACCTCCCCGCACCCACCCATCCTCATCGGCGGGGGTGGGGAGAAGAAGACGCTGCGGCTGGTCGCGAAGTACGCGCAGGCGTGCAACCTGTTCCCCTCCCCCGAGCTGGAGCACAAGCTCGACGTGCTGTGCGGGCACTGCGCGCGCGAGGGCCGCGACTATGACGACATCGAGAAGACGGTGATGTTCCGGCTCGACCCGGGGGAGCGCGGTGAGAACATCGACGCCATGCTCGCCGAGCTCCGGCGGTTCGCAGCGCTGGGGATCTCCGAGGCCCACGGCATCGCCCCGCCGCGGGGCTGGGAGATCGCCCCGCTGGAGCTTCTCGGCAGGGAGCTCATCCCCGCCGCGGCGGAGCTGTAACGGCTATCGCTGGCGTCGATCCCGAAGCGATCCACCTTGGTGTGGTACCGCTCGCCGGCCTTGGCGCCGAGTACCGCGGTCAGCAGCGTGCCGAGCATGACACCGCGCCGGCGGCCACCGCGGTCAGCAGGACCGAAGCAGGGCCAGTTGCGGCACCCTCATTCGCACGGCGCTTTCGGTCGTGTCGGGTTAATGCTAATTCGCACCGATCATCTTTCATTGGTTCGGTGTCGATAGCTTCTAGACCCTGACCAATTCACGAGTCTGCTCGCGCGTGTCCTGCACCTCGGGTACCGCAGCGAAAGGCGCTGCCTCATGGTGCCAGTCGGCGAGCTTCCGGCCCAGTAGTCCCGGCCGGTGCGGATCGATCAGCGGCAACGCGCTCCGCACCGTCACGGCCGACAGTTCCGGTTGCCCGGCGAGTAGATGCACCCGGCCGAGCGAGACGGAGTTCATTGCACAGTTCCGGGCGAGGGAGGGATCACGCAAGGCGAGTGCCTGCCCGAGATACTTGGCAGCGTGGTGAGTCTGACGCCGGTCGTACAGGGCCAGGTCTCGATAGCCCGCCCCAATGGAGCCAGCCAATTCCGCGGCGTCGAATACACGCAGCCATCGCGATTCCCCGTCAGGCTCGATGTCCAGGTGCGCTTGCTCGGCCGCATCCACCGCCCAGTTGAAGGCGTGCACGTTGCCCCGCTGGGCGTGCCCCCACGCCTCCCTCACAGCCAGCAACGACCGTAACCCCGGGGTGGCAGAGTCTCGGGTTCCGCGCTGCGCGAGGTGCACGATTTCCAAACCGTCGTCCGGCGCCCCGAGGTCAAACGACTGGCGGGCGAGCGAGGCCAGCGCGAAGGCCCCGAACGACGCGTTTCCGCCCGCTTTCGCCAGGCGCACCGCGGTGATGTAGTGCCGTTGCGCGATGTGATGGGCGCCGGTATCGAACGCCATCCACCCCGCGACGTTCGCCAGTTCCGCAGCCGCGAGGAACGCCCGGTCGGTCAACGGGCCGTCCGGCGCCCCGCGAAGCCGGTCGGACAGATCGGTGAGCTGCCCGACCACGGCAGTACGGCCCAAGCCGGACTCATCGGAGTGCCACTGCTGGAATAACGTCGCGACCAGGTGCTCGACGGCCTCTAGCTCGGCGACGGCGAAGGCACCGCTGCGGCCGGACAGCGGCCCGTCGGCCAGCGGTTCGAGCCAGTGCGCCAGCGGGCCGAGCAGAGCGGCACCACCGATCGCGGTCACCCGCAACGCATTCCGCCGGTTGAGCACATCCATCTCCACTGCCGCCGTCGCATCGTCGAGAATCCCGGTTCGTGTCCACGCCCGCTCATCCGGCTGATCCGGCGCAGCGGACGGCTGTCGTCGCGGGGGCGGGATGAAGCCCAGCTCCGCGTCGGTGCTGACCTCGAGAACGGCCCGCAACGCGCTCCGGTACGGCGCAATCGGATACCGGACGGTGCCCCGTTCCCACTTGGCGATCAGATGATCATCCAGCCCGAACCGTTGTTCGGTGTGCTCCCACAACCACGCGTTCACCTGCTCGGCCAACTCGGCGCGGGACAGCCGTTCGCCCGGAGCACGACGGGACCGCAGACGTTCACGAGCGTCCCGGAGCAACCGATTGCGCTCGTCCATAACCCCCACCTCGCCAGCCGGCCCGACCGTGCAGAGCCTACCGACGCGCTGCTCAGCGGCACCCCTGCCCCGGCTTGCCCCGCTCCCCGCCCGGCCCGGTGCGCTCCGCAGCAGCGACGAGGTGACCGACCGTCTCCACTGTGGAGCCGCTACCGCTGGCCGTGATCGTCGCCGTGATCCTCACCGTCGGGCTGGCAGCCGGACACAGGCGTTGGCAACGCGGCGGACGCCACCGGCCCTGCCGCAACCCGCCACTGCGGTTCATGCTGCACGCTCCTGGGCATCGGCCACGTCGCAGAGCTCGTTGCACTGATCGCCACCCTCGACGCGGTGAGCCTCTTCGTCGACTGGACCGCCGACGATGGCGACGGCGACCGGCAGCGCGCCGGGCTCCTGCACCTCGTCTTGATCGGCTACCGCGCCTTCTGTTTGGCAGCGCGGCGGTGAGCACGGACAGATCGCAGCCGCAGGTGGGAGCCACACGGCTCACCTCTTCCCCCGGGTGCACAGGACATTGACGGCAAGACCTCCGGCATCGTCCGGCAGGCACGGTCCACCCGCGACCCGGCCAGACCGCTCGGCGATCGGCGCGCGACCGGGTCACATAGTTCTGGACTGCGGTTTCCAGCTTGGTCTCGCCGTCGTGTTCCCACGGGAGAATGTGGTCGACCTAGCATCAGGCAAAGAGTGCCTTATCAACCTATGTCGTGCTGCCGTTTCGCCGGGCGGCGGATGGCGTTGCGGCGGCGGCTGCGCGCGGGAAGATGGTGGGCGTGATGGGTCGGGTTCTGGTGCTGGGTGGTTCGTGGTTCTTGGGGCGCGTGATCACGGAGGAGGCGCTGGCCCAGGGGTGGGCGGTGACGACCTTCCGGCGGGGAGTGTCGGGCCAGGACGTGCCGGGGGTAGAGACGGTGCGGGGTGACCGGACGGTTCGGGCTGATCTTGCTCAGCTGGCGCGGTCGGGGCCGTGGGATGTGGTGGTGGACACCTCGGGGTACGTACCGCGGGAGTCCGGGGTGATCGCGCGAGAGCTGGAGGCGGTGGCGGGTCGGTTCGTGTTCGTGTCGTCGGTGTCGGCATATACCGGGTGGCCAGTCGAGCCGTTGACCGAGGAGTCCGAGGTTCTGGAGTGCCCGCCGGACGCGGACGGTGACTTCGGCTTCGACGGTGACCCCGGGCCGTCGGTGTACGGGTTCACGAAGGCGGGGTGCGAGCGTGCGGTCCGGGAGGTGTTCGGCAGGGGCCGGACGGTTGTGCTGCGGCCGGGGGTGATCCTGGGGCCGTGGGAGTACGTGGGCCGGTTGCCGTGGTGGTTGCGGCGGATGGAGCGCGGTGGGCGGGTGCTGGCGCCGGGATTGCCATCGCGGTCGGTGCAGCCGGTGGACGTGCGGGACGTGGCGCTGTTCGCGCTATCGGCGCCCGCCGGGGTGTTCAACCTGACCGGGGTGGACTCGACGATGGAGCAGCTCCTCGGCGTATGCCGGGATGTGGTCGGGTCAGGTCGGGTGGAGCTGTCATGGGTGAGCGACGAGCCATGGCTGGTCGAGCAGGGCGTGCGGCAATGGACGGAGCTGCCGTTGTGGCGGATCTATCGGGGCACCTGGGCGGTGAGCTCGGCGGCTGCGGTGGCGGCAGGATTCGCACAGCGCGGGCTACGGTCCACCGTTGTCGACACCTGGGAGTGGATGAATGCCGCGAGTGGTGCGGTAGCGAACGAGCGCAGCACCGAGCATGGCATCACCCCGGAGAAGGAGTCGGCCATCCTCGGCATGTGGGACGCACGTGAGCGCGACCACTGCGGTTGAACTGTGGATAGTCCTGAGGTGGGGCCCGGTCAGGCTGGGCCGATGGCCGGGTGTGCGGTGGTGTGGGCGAGGCTCGCGGCGGTGAATACTTCGATGCTCTCCGCGAGCCGGGTGGCCTCGGTAGCCGCGCGGTAGCGGGGGACGCTGAGGATGCGGCCGAGACCGAGCAGGCGTCGCGACACCGCCTCGGTGCGGTGGGTCGTCGGCAGGGTGAACACGCCGTCGAGTGCGGTCTCGGTTCCGGCGAGGTCGCCGCGCAGGGCGCGCGCCATGGCGAGGTCGACGGTGGCCGAGGTTTCGCCGGACCTCCAGCGCTGGTGGTCGGCGAGCCCGGCGAATATCTCCAGGGCGTGGCTGGCGGCGGTTTCGGCGCGCTGGCCATCGGCGAGGGCGACGTAGGCGGAACTGGCGCACAGCGCGTGCCGTGAGCGGTCGAACGCCAGCTCACCGCCGACGCCGTCGAGGAACTCGTCGCGCCCGGCAAGGTCGAGCTGGTCCGCGGCGGCCGTGAGTTCGATAGTGACCTCGTCGCGAGCACCGATCAGTGCGAGCGCGCGGGCGCGTGTGGCGTGCAGGCGTACCCGCGCCGTTCCGGCCGGGGCGCCGATCAGCGCGGACTCGGCGATCGCAACGGCGCGGCGGGGCTGGCCTTCCCAGAACGCCACGGTAACCTGCAGCCCACGGGCCCACGCGCACAGCGACGGGTGGTCGATGACCGAGCCGTAGGTGTGCGCGGCGCAGGCGAGTTCCTCGGCGACGCCGGGATGGCCGAGGTCGAATGACACCGATGACAGTAGCCCGCATACCTGGCCCGCGAGCAGGTACAGCTCGGCCTGCTGGCGGGGCTTGTGGGTGCGGTCGAGCTGGGCGTAGACGGTGTCACGCAGAGCGACCAGGTCGGTGAGCATCTCCAGCGGCGGGGTGGTCAGGTAGGCGTGCGCCGCGCGGCGGGCGGCGGCACGGAGGTGTTCCAGCGCGGACGGGTCGAGCGCGCTCGCGGCGTCGATGGCGTGCTCGATCGAGCGCCGTCCTGCTTCTGTCACTACGTCTCCTTCATCCGGGCCCAGAGTTGCGATCTCGTCAGGCGGGCCGAGTAGCCGCTCAACGGGTTCACCCCACCACGCTTCCAGTACGCGACACGCCACCGGACGCGGAGTCGGGGCACCACCGGCGAGCCAGCGTTTGAGCTGCCGCTCGGAGATGAAGATCTCGCCCTCGCCGAGCCGAGCGGCCTCCTCGGGGAAGCGGCGCAACAGCTCGCGCTGGGACAGGCGCGCGGCGCGAAGCTTCTGCTCGAACCGGGTACGCGGCGGGGTGACGGGCATGACCAACGGTAACTGGACGAACGCGGAGCAGCACGACGTTCCCGCGCCGATGTCCCCGCAACGGCACGACGTGGCCCCGTCACTGCCCCGTCGCGCCACAGGGCGACGCGGCATGGTCAGCGCTGCCCCGATCCGGCGCCAGCCGTCGCGGGCCAACCAGCCCGGTCGGCGCGGGAGAACACCTTGATGATTGCGCGCCGACCGGAACCCACAGGGACACCGCCGTCTGAGGGAGTTCACCATGCGCCCGCTCGCCGAGACCACCGGCCGTCACACGCGAGTCGCTCTGCGCCCATTCCGCCCGCGTAGCGTCGGATCACTGATTAGGCGGATGCTGCACCGCCGCCGCCAGCGGCGCCTCGCCGCACGGCTCTCCCGCATCACGCTGCGCGAGCAGGTCGCGTACTGGCGAGCCGTCCGCAGCGGTCGGCGGGCGTTCCGGTGACCCCACTGGACAAGGCCGGTCCGGCCCCCGGGCGGGTGGCGCCGGACGGGATGACCGACGCGGCCGCCGCGTGCATCGACGCCGCCGCCCGCTATTTGGCCAGCGAGCCCGCCGCAGTCCACCGCGCGCTGGCAACTCACCGCCCTGGCCGCGACGGGTGCTGTACCGGTTGTGGCCGCAACCCGGGCCGCTGGCCGTGCGCCACCGCCGCGAGCGCCCGCCGAGCGCTCGACCTGCTCACCGGACCGGGAGACCCAACGGCATGAACCTGATCAACGAACTGTACCTCGCTGCCCACTTCGCGTAGTTCGGGATGGCGTCGTCAGCTGTCAGGGGTCCTGACGTCGCCTTCGCGGTTGTCGTAGATGTCGTTCTCACCCTCGGGAATCGCAGCCGCACCCTTGAGCAGGACGCCCGCCCGGCTGCCGAAGATCGCGTTGCCGACCAGGTTGAAGGTCCCGTCGCTGTCGATGTACACGCCGTAACGGACGTTCTCCCCGATGACGTTGTCGCGGACGTCGGTCTGCGTCGCCTCGCCGAACAGCCGGACCCCGTCCTGCTGGTTGTCGCGGATCTCGTTGCGTTCCACCAGGTTGTCCTGCGCCGTCTGGCCGACGCCGATACCGGACTCGACGTTGTCGTGCACGCGGTTGGCACGCACGACGTTGTCGGAGGACTCGTTGATGTTGATGCCCTGGGCGATGTTGCGGAACGACTCGTTCTGCTCGACGAGGTTCCGGTCCGAGCGCAGGTAGAGCACGATCCCGTGATGTCCGTTGCTGTGGACGATGTTGTCGCGGATGACGCTGTCGGTGCAGTCTTCGGCCAGGACGATGCCGTGCTTGCCGTTGTGATGGACGAGGTTGCGTTCGATGTGCAGGTTGTAGGAGCCGGTGTGCGGGTCGATGCCGTACAGCACGCTGTCGTGCACTTCGTTGTCCGCCACCACCAGGGCGCCCACCTCGAAGGTGTAGAGCCCGAGGTAGTTGTGCGAGACGACGCTATTGGTGATCCGGCCGCCGGTGCCCTTCATCCGCCAGGACAGCCCCCACGAGCCGGCTTCGGCGTGACCGAGGTAGCGCAGCTCGGCGCGGTCGATGGTCATCTGCGCGCCGTCGCGGGCGAGCAGGAAGCTGCGGCCGTCGCGGTACTCGATGTCGACGCGCCCCTGCTCGGGGTCCCAGGACGTGATGCAGGCGCCGCTGATGTCGAGGTCGCCGCCGAGGGCCGTGATGGACACGAAGCCGCCCGCGCCGCTGCTCACCTTGAGCCAGCGCACGGTCGGCGCGGCGATCTGCAGCGAGGCGTCCGCGAGAATCTCCAGGTTGGCGCCCAGCAGCCATTCGCTGGGTGCGGTCTCGCGCAGCGCGGTCGGATCGTTGATGGCCTGGCTCAGCGCCGGCAGGGTGACGCCCGTACCGGCGCTGAGCACGATCTTGTTCACGGCGCGGTCGAAGCCGGCTTCGAGGCCGACCGGTGCGGGCTGGCCTGCCTGAGCGCCCGTGGGGACCGGGCGTGCGCAGGGCTGCGTCGGATCGACCGGCGCGGTCGGGGCAACGTCGCGAGGAGGCCCCAGTTCGGGCGCAGCCGGGGTGCAGGCGCTGAGCAGGAGGCAGAGGGTGGCTGTCAGCAGGGCCAGGGCGGTCCGAACCACGGTGTGCTGCGTCACCGTGTGCCCGCCACCCCACACGCCTCATCGCCCTCCGGAGCGTCCTCGTCCGCGGGGCCGTCCCCCGCCGCCAGCGGGATGTAACCGTCGGAGACGGCGAACGCGGCGAAGTCCGCGTACTGGTCATCCGGGCTGGCCCATGAGGTGTCCCCACCTCCGAAGAAGGTCGAGAAGAACAGGCCGTCGATCTTGAGATCATCGGTCGTGCGGAACGTCAACCCGGTCTGGGTGAGGACCTGCCAACCGTCCTGCCAGACCGTCATCTCACCATCGGCCTCGCCCGGGGTGTTGAGCCGAACCCGCTGCTGGATCGCGGTCCATCGGCCGGGGGTGAAGTACCAGCAGCCGCGCCCCAACGACGTCCCGTGCTTCTCCGACGTCGGGAGGTAGGCGTACACCTCACCGTCGCCGCCGCGGCGCCACATGTACCGGGTGGAGAAGCCGTCGGTGCCGTCCGGGATGTTCTGACCGCCGGTCACCGTGCCCCCGTAGAGGCCCGGCAGCTTCCCGCCCTTGACGAAGTCGAAATCGGGTGGGAAGCGGACGTAGTACTGCAAGTACAGCTCGTCGACCGGATCGTCGGGCAGCCGCATGTACACCTGCATCCCGCCGTCCTCACCCTCGGCTCGCCGGCTCGCCGAGCCGGCCGGGTAGAAGACGCGCACCATCGCTCCACCGGCCGTCTCGATCAGCTCGGCCCGGTCCACGCCGAAGGAGCCGTGGTCCCAGAACTCCAGCCCACCGCCGAAGAACTCCTCGAGATCGGCGATGCTGATCTCGTCGTTGATCGAGGCCCGAGGGCCCGGTCCGGCCTCCGGCGCCGCCGCGGCACACCCTGCGGCGATGACGAGCAGGACGCCGAGGAGGACTGCCCCAGGTCGCCGGGTGAGCCGGTGAACCGGGTGCTGGGGCGCGGTCGCTCGGCCCGTCACCGGGCCCCCGCGGCCCATCACCGGGCTCCCACGGGCAGGACCGGCGGCCGCCACCGCCGATCGCCGGCGCGACGTTGCCGGATGACGTGCACCTGCTCCAGGCCGATGGCCAGCAGAATGAGCGGGATCCCGATCGCGCCGAGCACGTTGAGCGGCGGCAGGCTGAGCTCGTTGACGCCCCGCTCGCTCACGGTGCCGCGCACCGCCTCGAGCGCACCGACTCGGGAGTTGGTCAGGAGGACGGGGCTGCCGGGCGTGACGGCGATCCCGGCCGCGATCGCCGTCACGTCGACCCAGTCGGCGGTGACGGCCTCGCTGGAGCGTGCGCGGATCCCCACGTTGGCCTGGTTTATCACGGTGCCGGAGATGCTGGTTGCCGCCTCGGCGTCGATCCCCGTCGCACCGCCGGTGATCCTGCCGCCGATGATCCGGGCGTTCGGACTGTCGGTTCGCACCGCGGTGTTCCCGACACCGTCGGCCACCACGTTCTGCAGCACCACCCCGGTCGTGCCAGGGTTCGCGACGACCCCGTCCTGCCCTCCGGAGAGCGTCAGTCCGATGGCGGTGACCCCCTCCGCGCCGCGTTCGATCCGGACGCCGGTCCGGGAGTCGTTCACCTCCACGTCGCGCAGCTCGACCCGACGACCTCCGATGGAGATGCCCGCAGACCTGGCGCGGTCGATGGTCGTCGCCGTCAGCTCGAGGCCTTCGGTGCTCTTCTCGACGTTGAGGCCACGTCGACCGCCCGCGATGCGCAGCCGGTCGAGCACGATGTTGCGGCTGTTGAGATGGGTGAACACCCCGACGGGCTGGTCGGTGGCGCTGAAGTCGGTGACCGTGACGTCGGTGGACCGGCTCAACCGCAGCCCGCCCCCCCGATCGCCTGACGTGACGATGCCGCTGATCTGCCCACCGGACTGTCCGACCACGTCGACACCGAACGCCCCGTTGCCCATGGTGGTGACCCCGCTCACGGCGCGGTCCAACCCGGTTCCGGTCAGCAGCAGCCCGTTGTCACCGTTGCGTTCGGTGCGTATCCCACTCATGATCGTGCCTTGATCATCTTGGAGCACCAGACCGTTCGACATCGAGTCACCCACGGTGACGCCCTTGAGGTGTACGCCCTGGGATCCGTCGAGCATGAGCCCGGTGCTGTTGCGCAGCAGCGACGTGCGGATCAACGAGCCGCCGCTGCCCGGTTCGAGCAGCACGGCGGGCCGGCCGGTGCCGGGGTCGGTCGGCGGCGTGCCGAGGTCACTGAGCGTGGCGTTGGTGGCCTCGAATCTGCCCCCGGACCCCACCACGACGAACGGCCGGCTGGCCGTGGCCGACATCGCCTGCTGTGATGTCGGGTCCCAGGAGGTGACGGCGATGTCGTGCAGCGTCAGCCGGCCACTACCGGTGTAGATCGAGGCTGCGTCGGGGCCCGTCGCGCCGCCGACCAGCCGCAGGGTCCGGACGTCGCCGAGGTCCATCACGGCGCCCCGGGTCAGGACGACGGCGGCGGAAAGCTGGGCCGTGCCGTCCGCGATCGACAGCCATGTGTTCGGCACGTGCCGGCCCAGCGCGGCGAGGTTCAGGACGCCCGGCCGTCGGGGGGCCCGCCTCGTCAGCCGTCCCTCGGTCGCGACGTCGATGCTGCCGGGGTGGACGATGATCATCTGGTTGGGGCGGCCGTGTTCCTCCCACGAGGTCCGCGCGAACCGGGCGCCCCTCGCCGGCTCTACCGCACCGGCCGCGGGTTCCGGCCCGGCCCGCGGTGGTACCGGGCCGGTCGGCGCGGCCGGGTCGGGGTCGGTGGTTGGGGTGGGGTCGGTGGTTGGGGTGGGGTCGGTGGCCGGCTCGGACGCTGGCGTCTCGTCTTCGCCCTCATCGGGTTCCGGCGGGGGCTGCGCGGGTTGCGGAGCTGCGGGAATGGCTGCGGTCGTATCCGATCCAGCCGATCCAGCCGGGGCCGCAGCCGCGGCCGTCTGCGTCGCGGTGGCGACCGTCGTCCCCAGCACGGCCCCCAGCACGGCCCCCACCACCAGCGCACGCGGCCACCATCGGGTGGAGCTCATACGGCCACCCCGCCGCTGATGCTCTCGTCCGGCTGCGTGGTCCGCACGACGGTGCCGTCCTTCAGGGCCACCGGCCGGGTGAGCCAGAGCTGCTTTCGGATGGTCAACAAGGCCTGGAGCTTGATCAACGCCATGAGCCACGACACCGCCACATAGCCGGGGATGAAGAAGAACGACGACGGCCGCCGCCGCAGGTGCGGCAGCAGCTTCGCCGACCGGCTGATCTGCCACCACAACGCCAGCACACCGGCGAAAACCCAGTTCTGCACGACCAACGAGTAGATCATGAACGCCGGTCCGATCAGCAGCGTGAAGCTGCTGATCCCCTTGTCCACCATCGTGTACGCCAGGAACGGGTGCCGCCATATCCAGCGGTGCGACAGCGCACGCAGGTCCGAACGCCACGTATTGCGCGCCCACCGCAACCGCTGCCGGAAGAAGATCCGCCACGTGGTGGGGAAGGTCGACCACACCTCGGCACTGCGTTGCATGAACGTCAGGTGGCCGCGCTCGAGGAGCAACGTCGTCAGCCGCTTGTCATCACCGGACAGGCACTGCACGCCCCAGAACTTCTCGTGGATGAACTCGTGCTCGATCTCGAGCAGCAGTACCCGCCGGTAGACCGCGGTACGCCCGGACAGGCACGACACCGCCTGGCCGAGCAGGCTCTGGCTGGCGTTCTCGTCGAAGTACCGGTGATCGAGGAACATGTCGGTGATCCGCGCCAGGAAGCCCTTCGACCCGTAGACGCTCTGCCGGGTGCCGACCCCGCCGATCCGGGGATCGGCGAACGGCTTGCACACCTCGGCCGCGACGTCCGGGGCCCAGATCGTGTCGGAGTCGACCAGCGCGACCAGCTCGGTCGACACCGCGTGCCACCCGCGTCGTAGCGCGTCCCGCTTGCCCGGCACGTCCGTGATCAACATGGTCACCGGGTAGCGCTCGGCCACCTCCCGGCAGACCTCGTCGGTCACGTCGATGACGAGGACGACCTCGGCGACGTCGTTCGCCAGCCAGGACTCGATCGCGGCGGCGAAGACCACCGGATCCTCCTGGTACACCGGCACCACCACGCTGATCGGCAGGCGGAAGTCGTCGGTCACCGGTTTGTAAAGCACCGCGGGGATCCGGCGTACGAGCCAGCTGGACCACCGGATCAGCCCGAGCACTCCCAAGGGTGTGCCCAGGATGTAGTAGTAGAGCGGCAGGGTCATGCTGCGTCTACACCCGAATCCGGCTGCTCGGCGACGCCGTCGCGGACGGCGCCGTGTCCGGCGTCGCTGAGCAGCCGTCACCGGTCGCTGTGTCAACCACCCGGGCGGCGACGACCAAGGTCGCCCAGGGACACAGAAAATGTTGTGCCATTCGAGTACTCCCGGTGATCAGATTTTCCCGCCGTCACCCTATAAGACGCATCCGGAGCCTGCCACTTGTAACGGCTTTGGGCGGATGGGCAGCGGCCCACCAGACCTGCCCGCAGCGCGAAGGGTGAATCGGCAGGTCAGCGACCTGTTAGTCTATAGTTACCGCGAGAATGTGACGTGCTCAACTCAGGATCGAGCGCACCGTGGCCGGTCACAAGTGGGGGCGGATTGTCTGCCCGTGTGGTCACGAGTGAGTGGACCTTCCGACTGATCATCGCTGGTGTCGAGCTCACCGACACCGACCTCGGCGCTCTGTTCGAGGCCGGATGTGGACGACGCCACGTTCGCCAGGGAGCGGGACGGGAGCGTGCTCGGTCTCTGCGCGCCTATGACTGCCGCGGCGCCGACACCGAACAGGATCGAGGCCGCTGCGCCGGTTGACGCACCCGACGCGGTTCCGAGCAAGAACGGGTCGGCCAGCACGTTACGGACCAACGGGCTGGATCGCCACCCCGGTCGCCGCGAGCGCAGCACCCACCACCACGGCCAGCAGCACGCGCGCCTCGCGGACCAGCCAGACGAGGTTGTCCTGCTGGATGGTCCATGCTGTGTCGGCGGGAACACCGAGCGCGTGCTGGCCGATGATTCTCGCCACCGTCCATGGCGGAATGCCGACCGGTCCCTGTCCGACCGCCATGATGATCGCCGCGGCGAGCATGACCATGAGCGAGCCCGTCCACAGCAGCGTTTGTCGCCGACGCGTCAGGATCACCCGGGACCGCACCGAATCAGGCAGGCGAGGTTCGTGACGCAAGGCAATCATCCCGGCTTTCGAGGTCAACTCGACGAACTCACCGTCCGTGCTCGCATACTTGATCTCGAAACCGAGCCGACTGTAGAAGGCGACCGACCTTCGGATGTCGCCGACAAGCACAATCGGCCGGAGCGCCGGCCCAAGGCGCCGCTGTGGGGGGAGCCGCCGTCGATGCGCTGATCGAGCGCCGACCGGACGAACGAGGAGCGTCGAGTTCTCCCCGGCAGCCGCCTGCTTCGACACCTGACCAACTCGGTCGGCAGGGTTACGTTGAGTTGCCGCGTGCGGCTCACGCGCCTAGGTTCCAAGGTCTGAGCGGTGATTGCAACCAAGCGTGCAGTCCCCGAAGCGCCACCTGGCCGCCAGGGTTCTCGGGCGTTCGCACCCTCGGGGCTCAGCGGATATTTCGACCAGGCGCTGGCTTCGGCGGTGCCAAACGCCGTCGTAGCCCGGTGACGGTCGCCGGGTGGCCGAGAACGCCGGTGGTGGCATCGACCACCAGGCGTGGCGGGGTGGCGTTCGTCGTCGGAGCCGCCGTGCGTGGGCTCCGTTCTCGATAGGTCTCCTCGTGACGTGAATATCGGTCTACAATGCCCGAATGGAAACCACCTCGCTGTCCGACCTCAAGGCGCGCCTGTCGGAGTTCGCCGACCGGGCTGAGGGCGAGCACGAGCAGTTCATGATCACCAGGAACGGTCGAGGCTCGGCTCGAAGTATCGATTCGCAACATCACTAAATATATTGCTCAGCCCTAGGGCTTCCAGCTGCGCGTTCGAGACACTTCCGGTGCCGTAGGCACCCGGAGCCCCATCGCTAGTTGGATACAGGACCGCCGCACTGCCTCGGGATGTGCCCTGCGCAGAATTCTCAACCCAGCCAACTCGCTCCCGCAGTTCGATTATTGCCGCGGCAGCCTTGTCTTCAGCGTCGAACAGCCGCCCAAAGAACTCGACCTGAGAGTACGAGGCTTAGAGGCTTATGCAAAAGTCCGGAGTTGATCTACTCGGACTGTCACTGACCTGCGGCGATGTGGCGCCCACCAGGAGTTCTGCATAAGCCTCTTATTCAGAACTCGACAAGCTGCCCGCATTTCAGCAGGGCAGGAGCATCTTTTCAAGATCGACAAGATAGTTCTGAATAAGCCTCTACACATCCGCAAAATTCGGATTGCGTAGCTCCGCCGAAGGCGCACCTACCTCGGTGCAGAACGATGGCAGCACGATCTGGGGAATGCCGAACGGTGCAAGAGTGTCCCGTGTGATCCCCGACTTGGCGGATGCTCCGACGACCAAGTCGGGCTGCTGGGGCCAAGACGTCTTCGAGGGAAACGTCCGCTTGTCCGCCAGGGAGTGCGCCCGCACCGACCCGCGGAATCTTCTCAACGGCGGACCTTAACGCCGCGTCATAGATTTCGAGCGGCGGCTCAGACGCCATGCCGATGACCTTCTCCAACCCGCCAACCGCTCCCAGTAGCGGGGCCGAGTCGTCACCGACAAGGACCACTCGTTCGGGAGGTTTTTCAAATGTGATCTGTTGGCCGCAGCTGACCACGGTCATCGGGAAACCGCCGCCCGGGCTCGCGCCTGTGCTACTGCCGTTACCGCCACAGGCGGTGAGGAGCGGCATACCTGCGACGGCGAGAACGCCGAAACCACTCGGGTTGTTGTGCATGGTCGAACCGTGGCGGCTGGGCGCGCGCCTTCTCAGCTCAAGCATGATGCAGCTCCAGCGCGTCGGCGTTCTGGTACAGGTGACGCGGCAGCCCGACGCGCCGAGCCGCCGGCGCTCCGATGCCGGGGGTGAAGGGGGGAACGGCGGCCTGCACACCAGCCCATCTGCTGAGCCACCGGCACCCAACCACCCGCAGTGCGATGTCGACGCGGCTCCATGCGGCCCGGCAGGAGGGATCATCCGGGTCACCCGTCCGCGTCTCGATCTTCATCGTCGTCTCTCCGGCCAGGAGTGTTGGATCGGTGTCGATACTTCCCGTATTGCCACATCGATGCAGCTACTGTTCAATCAGGTGATCTATCGACCTGGTGCAACCGTCCGTGTCCGTTTCGCCCTGGGCTTTGCCTGATCGTTGCACTCGGAGGCGCACAAGTGAGCATGGCGAGGACGTGAGCCGGTGACCCGAGCTGACTCGACGATCGTGCCGACGGCGGTGGGTCCGCCCGCCGGTGATCCGGTCGACGACCTGGATCATGGGCGGCGGCGTCGGCACACGCTGGTCTGGGTTGGCGGCCTGAGCCTGCTCCTCGTCGCGACTCTGCCACTGGCGGTGGGGCTGGGTCCGGTAAGCATCTCCCCGGGCACCGTCACCGAGATCATCACCTATCACCTGTTCGGACGGCCGCAGGCGGTGACCTGGTCGGGGGCCGACGACAGCATTGTGTGGCTGGTGCGGATGCCTCGGGTGTTGCTCGGGGCGGTCGTTGGCGCGGGCTTGGCTCTGTGCGGGGTGGCGTTGCAGGCGATGGTGCGCAACGTGCTCGCCGACCCCTACATCTTGGGGGTGACTTCGGGGGCGTCCACTGGGGCGGCCGCGACGATCCTGTTCGGGTTCGGTGCGGCGGCCGGCGCGAGCTCGTTGACCGCGAGTGCGTTCGTCGGCGCGATGGCGGCGACGGCGGCGTTGTTCCTGTTGGCCAGGGTGGGTGGGCAGATCACCTCGGTCCGGCTGTTGCTGGCCGGGGTGACCATCGGCTACGTCCTGTCCGCGGCGACCAGCTTCCTGATCTTCGCTTCGGATACCCCGGAGGGTGCCCGCGCGGTGTTGTTCTGGCTGCTGGGCTCGCTGAGCTTGGCTCGGTGGTCGTCGGTGGGTGTCGCGGGGCTGGTGGTCGGGTTCACCCTGGTCGCGATGGTGCTGTGGGGGCGGCGCTTCGATGGGCTGGTGATCGGCGATGACACTGCCCGCACGCTCGGGGTGAATCCGGTGCGGTTCCGCGTCCAGACCTTGGTGGTGGTGTCGCTGTGTGTGGGGGCGGTGGTCGCGGTGTCGGGTGGGATCGGGTTCGTGGGCTTGGTCGTGCCGCATGTGGCGCGGCTCTGCGTGGGCGCGGCGCACCGGGGTGTCTACCCTGTTGCCGCCTTGATCGGCGCGGTCTTCCTGGTCTGGGCCGACGTGTTCGCCCGCATCGCGTTCGCTCCGCGGGAGCTGCCCCTTGGCATCGTCACGGCCGTGGTCGGTGCCCCGTTGCTGGTCATCCTGGTCCGCCGCTTCCACGGCGCGACGACATAGACGGAAGCACGTCCACCGGTACGAACAAGGAGACTCGGTATGCGCCGTGCCCTCGCCCTCGTCTCGGTGGTCGCTGTCGGCGCGATCGCCGCGTGCGGCACCCCGGAGACCTCCGGGGCCCTGCTGCCGAGGGCTTTCCGATGACGGTCCAGAACTGCGGCCACGACGTCACCTTCGACTCACGCCCGGAGCAGGTGCTCCCGATCGATGCCGGGGCCCCAACGCTCGTGGCCGCCGCCGGGGGCGCGGACCAGGCTGCGCTGCAGGGTGTGCCGCAGCTGACGACGAATACGGACATCCCCTCGATCGAGGAGATCATCGCCCAGCAGGCCGATCTCGTGGTTTCCAACGGTGCCGAGGACGCGGCTGCGCTGGCAGCCGTCGGAATCAAGCAGCTCGTCACCAGCGGGCGCTGCCGCGGAGCCGACGGCAAGGTCTCTGCATCTGGCACCTTCGACGAGGTCTTCGCCGATATCGAACTCTACGGCCGCATCCTCGGAACGCAGGACGCCGCCACGGCGACGGTCGCGGACCTCCGCAGACGCGTCACCGCGGGGAGGAACAGTTCCAGACCCGCCCGCCGAGGCGCGCGGCGGCCGTCATCTACGAGGGTGGCAGCGAGCTGTTCCGCAGCTACGGCGGGTTGAGCGTGGTTCACCATCAGATGAAGGCCCTTGGGCTGACCAACGTGTTCGGCGACGCCCGCGAGCGCTTGTTCGAGCCGTCCTTCGAGGAGGTGATCGCCCGGGATCCCGAGGTCTTCGTGCTCCTCTTCGAGAACAACGTGGGAACTGCCGAGAGCTTCACCGCGCGGCTCGTTGCCCAGCCGGGCTTCGGAGACATCAGCGCCATCCGCAACCGCGACGTCATCGCCAATCCGGCCGCCCTGTCCACGTCCAGTGCCGTCTCGGTGGGCGGGCTGGAGATGCTTGCCGGGCAGCTCAATGGTCTCGGTTGACGAGACCGACAACCGAGCAGAGGAGAAACCATGGAGAAGGTCGAGCACCAGGACGCTGCAGTGCGTCTCGAACTGCAGGCGATGGTCGAGGGTGTGGACTTCGTGCCGGAGCGGGTTACCCGAACCGAGATCGCCGCCGCGCGCAAGCTCCTCGAACGGGACGGGGCGGTGATCCTCACCGGTTGGCCGGTGGAACCGGACAGCGCGGTGAACGCCGCCGCAGCCGTGCTCGGCACGCGCCTGCGGGAGCTGGAGCGGGTCCGGGAGCGGACGACCGAGAACGCCGAGGCGCTGATGCTGCATCGGGACGGCGCACACATCGTCGTCGAGATCCAGGGCCGGCCGGTACGGCTGCGCATCCCGGACCCGGACTACGTGCAGATCCTCGGTGCCGCCCCGGCCCGGACGGGCGGCGAGTCGGTCGTCGTCGACGGCTACCAGCTCATCGAGCGGATGCGAAGCGATGCGCCCGAACTGTACGAGTTCCTGACGACCGTGGATGTCGACGTCACGTCGAAGGTTCCCATCGCCGATGTGCACCCAACGCCGCGGGTGTGCCGGATGGTGGAGTGGACCCGCGGTGGGCGCATGATCGTCCGCGTTGCCGAATACACCCAGCCGGTCCCGCGCGAGACCCAGTGGAACGAGCATCAGAGGATGATCGACGCCTACGCCGACGTGCTCGCGACCGCAGCCGCCCAGGTGCGCGCCGACACCGCCCTCGCCGCCGGTGAGATCCTCGTCCTGGACAACTACCGCTGCCTGCACGGGGTTCGGGCACACGTCGGCCCTCGGACCACGCACGTGTTGCGGTGCAGGTCCACGGATGCGTCGTGAGCGGAGACGGCGTGCGCCGCGGCCGGGCAGCGATGGCGATGGTGGGTGTCGTGGTGCTCACCTCCTGCGGAGGGGGCGGCGGCCCGGCGTCGCCCGGCGTGAGCAGCGGGTTCCCGCTGACCGTGCTGAGCTGCGGGCGCCAGGTCGCCATCGAGCAGCCTCCGGAACGGGTCCTCACGCTGGCGGCCGATTCTGCCACGGCGGTGGCCGCCGCCGGCGGTGCCGACCGGATCGTCGCCCGGTTCGCCGAGGGCGGTGCGCCGCTGGGCCGCTACGAGGCCGAGCTCGCGGACGTCCCGCAGCTCACCGTCAACGGCGAACCGTCGCGCGAGGCGATCATCGGCCAGCAGGTCAACCTCGTAGTCAGCTACGCAGGGCTCGAAATCTCGCCGGAGGACCTCGAGGCGGCTGGGATCGACCTGGTCTTCTCGTCGTGGCGCTGCGACGACGAGGTCACCTTCGACGACGTCTACGGCACGATCGAGACCTACGGGTCGATCTTCGACACCAGGGCTGTCTCCGATCCGGCCGTGGCCGACCTGCGCTCCCGGGTCGGCGCCGTCGAGCGGCGGTTCACGGCCACGGGCGGGCGCACCGCGGTCAACCTGTACATCGGGGAGGACCGGCTCAGGGTCTACGGCGGACCGTCGATGAGCGACACCGTGATGGGGACCCTCGGTCTCACCAACGCGTTCGCCGAGGTGAATGAGCGGCTGACCGACGTGAGCACCGAGGAGCTGCTCGCCCGCGATCCCGACGTCGTCCTGCTCACCTTCGGCGGCTCCGAGACCGAGATCAAGACCGAGGCCGACGCGGTGCAGGCTCTGCGCGAGCGGGTGCCGCTGGACCAGCTGACCGCGGTCCGGGAGAACCGGGTCATCGCGATCAACTTCGCGTATCTCGTCGGCGGGCCGCTCACCGTCGACGGGCTCGAGATGCTCGCCGGCGGGCTGGCCCGGTTGCCGTGACCCGAGAACTGGGACCTATCACCGGCGGTTGCGCATGATCTCCGCCCGGGACGTCTCCTTCGGCTACGACCACCGTGGTGGCAACCAGGTCCTTGTGATCAACTTCGCGTATCTCGGGAGGCATTGGAGGCGGAACCTGAGCTGGGCGAGCTGTTCGCCGAGCGCGACCGTCGCTTCGGGTTCCGGTGCCATGACGCGGGGACGACGCTGGGCGACTGGGAGAGGGCGCTGCGCGCGGCCGGCTTCGCCGAGGTCACGACGTTGACCCAGGTCATGGACCGTCGGCTGTTGACCGCGATCCGTTGACCGTCGCCCGGGACGCCGACGTCAGCCCTGCGGACGCGCTGCGCGCAGTGCCTCCTCGATCGTGGCTAAGCCGTCCACCGCCAGCGGATCGGCCGCGGTCTCGTAGAAGGGGACCCCCACCACAGCCCCGTCCCGGACCGCCCGGATGCCGGTGACCCCGGGCAGGGCGAGGAACTCCTGCCGAGCCTGCTCGAAGGTCTTGGGTGGTCCGTCACCGACGGTGAAGCCGTATTGCAGGATCAGCGCTTCGGGATCGCGCGCGATGAGCTCCTCGAGACTGGGTTCGATGAACTCGTCCTCTGAGTCGGCGAATATGTTGGCCAGACCGAGGATCTCCAGCTGAGTCTGTTCCATCGACCTGGCACCCGCGGCGTAGGTTACGTTCTCGTAGATCTGCGCGTGGACCGCGGTCCGTCGGGGCCGATCTCCGCGCCCGGACTGGAATGCCGCCACCCGATTCCGGAGGTCGGCGACCGAGCTCGCGGCGCGGTCCTCGGTGCCGAACAGGCGTCCGAGGAGCTCGATGTCCGCGTAGACGTCCTCGAAGTCGGCGCGCTGACCCTCGCAGTAGCCGGACCCGAACAAGGTCGCGATGCCGGCCTGGGAGAGCTGGTCGACCACTCTGGGATCCGCCAGGTAGTCCGGGTTGCTCACCAACAGTTGCGCACCGGTGTTGATGACCACCTCCGTGGACAGATCATGCTGCGCATCAAGAACGTCGGCCTGCGCTGCCTCGCGGGCCGGACCGCGCAGCTCCTGACCGAACTCGCTGGCCCGGGCGACCACCAGCTCAGCTCCACCCGCTGCCGCAACGAGGTTCAGGGCGTCCGGGCCGTTGGTGACGATCCGTTCGGGTCTCTTCTCGATGCTGACCTGCCGGTCGCAGTTCGAGACGGCGAGCGGGAACGTGCCGGAGCCCGTGGACTCGCCACAGGCCCCGCGCCAGCAGCAACGACACCGCGCCGAGGGCAGCGAAGACACGTACTCCGCGCATGGCCGGCCCACCTCGTGTCGCACCCACCCTCGGAAGGGTTCTACCGCGCGATCGGAGCTCGACCGGTCGGCCACCTGCCCCCGAAGGGGCGCATCACCTGGCCCCAGCCGGTGCTGGTTCTGGACACGCCCCCGCGTCCTGCGACGAACGAGACCATGACGTTCCACGAACCGGCGGGCACCGGGTAGTGCCGACGCGCGTGCGATCTGGGGCGCGGCGACTACCACCGGGCGGCTGGGCTCAGTTCCGGGTTCGAACCCGGAACATCATGCAGTCGCCGAACCGGTGTGAGAGTCATGCCGAGGTGACGCCGCGTCTCATGTCGACCACCACATCGAGGGCCGGCCGCTGCTGCCCGTCGACCACGCGCTCCACCCGCTGCGCGGTGCAGGCAACGAGGTCCGGAAACTCCGCCAGATCAGCGAGAACGTCTTCCGCGGTGAAGAGGACGTCCGCACTCTGCGGTCCGCCGACTCCCTGGGTGAGGTTGTCGGTGTGGTGACTGGTTGGGTGCGGCTTTCCAGATCAGCTCCGAGGTCCGGTAGCGCTCGTCCCATTCGTGGGCGTCCGTCAGGGGCTTGCTCATGAGTCACGTCTACCACGATCGTTTCGGCGCGTCGACCTCGTGACCTGGTCGTGCGTCCGCGGCTCGCCGATCTCGTCGCGGTTTCGAGCGCGGTTTCGAGCGCGGCTTCGCTCTCGGCGTCGAGATGGGGAACGACGAGGCCGACGAACCCGATCTGGTCGCTGACCGCGACGACCGCGCCGATGCTGGTGGCGGTCACCACGAACACCTGAACGCGGAACCGGGCGGGGTTCATGCCCAGCGTCAGAGCAGTGTCGTCGCCGATCGCCAGCGCGTCCAACCGTCGGGCGTGATCGGCCGCGGCGCCGTGAGGCATCGCGCGCGGACGTGGGACGATGGTGTCACCCGCAGCTGAATGGACCGCGCATTTCCATGGACACCGAGTGACCTCGTTCGCCGACCAGACGTTCACCCCTCCGGAGCTGATCCGGAACTTCTGCATCATCGCCCACATCGACCACGGGAAGTCGACGCTGGCCGACCGCATGCTCCAGCTCACCGGCGTCGTCGACGAGCGCCTGATGCGCGCGCAGTACCTCGACCGGATGGACATCGAGCGCGAGCGTGGGATCACGATCAAGGCGCAGAACGTGCGGCTGCCCTGGAAGGTGGGGGAGACCGAGCACGTCCTGCACCTCATCGACACCCCCGGCCACGTCGACTTCACCTACGAGGTCTCCCGGGCGCTGGAGGCCTGCGAGGGTGCGGTGCTGCTCGTCGACGCCGCGCAGGGCATCGAGGCGCAGACGCTGGCGAACCTGTACCTGGCGCTGGAGAAGGACCTGACGATCATCCCGGTGCTCAACAAGATCGACCTTCCGGCCGCCGATCCCGATCGCTATGCCAAGGAGATCGCGCACATCATCGGGTGCGAGCCCGACGACGTGCTGCGGGTGAGTGCCAAGACCGGCAGCGGCGTTCTGGAGCTGCTCGACGAGGTGGTCCGCGTGGTGCCCGCGCCCGTCGGTGACGCGGACGGCCCGGCCCGGGCGATGATCTTCGACTCCGTCTACGACACCTACCGCGGCGTGATCACCTACATCCGGGTCGTCGACGGGCGGATCACCCCGCGCGAACGGATCAAGATGATGTCCACCGGCGCCACCCATGAGCTGCTCGAGGTGGGCATCGTCTCGCCCGATCCGAAACCGAGCGTGGGCCTGGGCGTCGGCGAGGTCGGTTATCTGATCACCGGGGTGAAGGACGTCCGGCAGTCCAAGGTCGGCGACACCGTCACCGCCCAGCGCCACGGCGCCTCCGAGCCGCTCACCGGCTACCGCGAACCGCGCCCGATGGTCTACTCCGGGCTCTACCCGGTGGACGGCTCGGAATACCCCGAGCTGCGCGAGGCCCTCGACAAGCTCCAGCTCAACGACGCCGCGCTCACCTACGAGCCGGAGACGTCCGCCGCGCTGGGCTTCGGTTTCCGCTGCGGGTTCCTCGGCCTGCTGCACCTGGAGATCACCCGGGACCGGTTGGAGCGTGAGGCCGGACTCGACCTCATCTCCACCGCGCCCAACGTCGTCTACCGGGTGGTGCTCGACGGACCCGACAAGAACGGGGCCAACGAGCTGACCGTCACCAACCCCTCGGACTGGCCCACCGGCCGGGTCGCCGAGATCCACGAGCCGATCGTCAAGGTCACGATCCTCGCGCCGTCGGAGTTCATCGGCACGATCATGGAGCTGTGCCAGAACCGGCGCGGCATCCTGGGCGGGATGGACTACCTGTCCGAGACCCGCGTCGAACTGCGCTACACCATGCCGCTCGCCGAGATCATCTTCGACTTCTTCGACAACCTGAAGTCCCGCACCCGCGGCTACGCCTCGCTGGACTACGAGGAGATCGGCGAGCAGGTCGCCGACCTGGTCAAGGTCGATATCCTGCTGCAGGGTGAACCCGTCGACGCGTTCTCCGCGATCCGGCACAGGGACGCCGCCTATGCCTACGGCACCTCGATGGTGTCGAAGCTGCGCGAGCTCATCCCGCGCCAGCAGTTCGAGGTGCCGATCCAGGCCGCGATCGGCGCGCGGATCATCGCCCGGGAGAACATCCGGGCGATGCGCAAGGATGTGCTCGCCAAGTGCTACGGCGGCGACATCACCCGCAAGCGCAAGCTGCTGGAGAAGCAGAAGGAGGGCAAGAAGCGGATGAAGACGATCGGACGGGTCGAGGTACCGCAGGAAGCCTTCGTCGCGGCGCTGTCCACGGACTCCAGCGGGGAGGCCGGCAAGGTCAAGAAGTAGCGTCACCGGGGTGGGCGCTGCGTCGACAGCGTGACGGCAAGGTTCCCGTCAGGGACCGGAATGAACCTGGTGGGTCCCGCGGATGGCGGGGATACGGTCAGTTCGGGCCGACGACCCGGGTGGCCAGGGACTCGAGGAGCTCGGCGAGCTGGGCACGTTCGGGGGTGTGCGCGGATCCAAGGGCGGCACCGACCTGGCGCTCCACCCGACCGCAGACCCTCTCGATCACGGCACGGCCGCCGCCGGCGAGGTGGACCAGCACCCGACGGCGATCCACCGGGTCGTGGCGCCGGTACGCGAACTGACCGGCCACCAGACGGTCCACCACCCGGGTGGCAGTGGGGGCGGGAAGCGTGGTGTGCGAGGCGATCTCCCCCATGCTGCGGCCACCGCCACGCGCCAACATGAGGAGCACGCGCCAGCCGTCCCGGCTCACCCCCTCCGCCGAGGTGATCGGCGACAACGCAGCCGCAAGCGCACGGTCGACCCGGTCGAGCAGCTCGACCAGACCTCTCACTCGCGGCGCCGGGATGTAGACCGTTCCCGGCGCCATCCGACCTGATGGCTCAGACACGTTTGCTGACTGTACCCACAAAGTGGCCGAATGGCTGAAGGTTGGCAAACAATACCTGCGGTTCGCTGAGGCTGACCTCAGCGAGTAAACACGATCTTACCCGCCGTATCGCCGTCGAGCATGGCCCGGAAGCCCTCCTCGGCGCGCTCCATCGGCAGCGTGAGCCCGATCTCGGGGTGGATCCCGGAGGTGGCCACAAAGGACAGAAGCTCGGCGAGCTCGTCGCGTGTGCCCATCGTCGAGCCGACGACCCGCAGCTGGAGGAAGAACAAACGCTGCAGGTCAGCGCCCGGATTCGGCCCGCTGGTCGAGCCGGACACCACGATGGTCCCACCGGGTTTGAGTGCCCGCATCGAGTGCGACCACGTGGCTTCGCCGACGGTCTCGAAGACCCCGTCGACCTTGCCCGGCAGCCGCTCACCGGACGGGAACACCGCGTGGGCACCGAGCTTCTCGGCGAGGGCCCGCTTTTCCGCCGTGCGTCCCGTCACCCACACGTGCATGCCGGCTGCGCGGCCGAGCTGGACCAGCGCCGTGGACACCCCGCCGGAGGCGCCCTGGACGAGCATCGTCTGGCCGGGGCGCAACCCGGACTTGACGAAGAGCATCCGGTAGGCGGTGAGCCAGGCCGTACCCATCACGGCGGCCTGCGCCGCGCGGAGACCGTCGGGCTTGGGGACCGCGTTGCGTGCCGGGACGATCACCTTCTCGGCGAAGGTGCCCTGGTGCTTCTCGGTGAGCAGGGTTCGCCGGGGGTCGAGGGTCTCGTCGCCGGCCCACGACGGGTCGCCGATCACCGAGTGCAGGACCACGTCGGTGCCGTCGGCGAGGGTGCCGGCGCCGTCGCAACCGAGAATCATCGGGAACCGGTCGGGCTTGATGCCGACGCCGCGCAACGTCCAGAGATCGTGCATGTTGAGGCTGGCCGCGGTGACCGTGACCGCGACCCACCCCTCGGGGGCCGCGGGCTCTGGGCGGTCGCCCACGGTGAGTGAGTCGAGTGGAGCATCGGGGTTGGGCGCTGCGGCGTAGACGGCGAACATGTCAGGGAACCTAGTCACATCAGGCGCCGTCTACTGTGCGAAGCGTGTTGCGTGCGCTGGCCAACTGGTGGGATGCCGTGGAGCTCTGGGTCACCCAGCTCCAGTTCCCGATCCAGGTGGTGCTGGCCGTGCTCGTGGTGCTCCCGCTGTGCTGGGTGACGGCTGCCGCACTCGACCGTGCCGTCGACGTCACTGTGCGGTGGGCCGCCAGCAAGCACCGCCCGGACCGAGGGTGCTGATCCTCGCAGTGAGACTGCGATCATGAGGCGGTCACCGTCGGGAGCATCGGCAGCGATACCCGATGGTTGCGGCACCCGGCCCGGTCGTCAGGACTCGGCCGTCCCATCAGAGGCGGTGTAGGCGGCCGTCGTCCGATCTGCCGCGGCCTGTGCGTCGGCCCTGTCCGCGCCGGCGGCAATATTCGCCTCGCACCACCGCTGGCTGCTCAGCGACATGAACCGGGTGCCGTCGTCGGACGCGGTCCACGCCGCGCTCTCCTGCGGGTCGACGGCCCGTCCGGACGACAGGTGGATGGCCAGCCCCATCAGCGCCAGATCCCAGCCGACCCCGACCGCTCCCGGCCCGAACTCGGCCCACCGCTCGTCGTCGACGTGAGCGGTGTGCTCCAGCTCGAACCGCGTGCCACCCTTCGGGTCGGCCGACAGCCGGAGCTCGATCCAGCTGACGTCCCCGCCGTACGGCGTTGATCTGATGGGTGACATCGATCATGGAGTTCTCCTCTCCCGTTTACCCCGGGCCAGCTCCGTTGCCAGCGCTTCCAGGGGTGGTGCCCAGTTGCGTCGAAAGCGGTCGAGCCACGCGTCGATGTCGCGCAGCGGCCCGTGCTCCACCGCGTAGAGGCGCCGGGTGCCCTCGGGTCGAACCGTCGCGAAGCCGTTGTCGCGCAACACCCTGAGATGCTGCGACACGGCCGGCTGGGAGATCCCGAACTCCTCCCGGATGACCTCGCACACCGCGCCGGAGGTCATCTCACCATCGGCGAGGAGCTCGAGGATCCGGCGGCGCACCGGATCGCCGAGCACGTCGAACGCGTGCACCCGACCACTTTACCGACCATAGCTTATATAAGACAAGGGCGATCAAGGAGGGTCGACCGCCCAGGCAGGTGGGCGCTTCTCGGCGAAGGCCCGCATCCCTTCCCGGCCCTCCGCGCCCGCGAAGTGTCGCGCCGACAGGTCGAGCATCTCGGCGAACTGTGCCCCCATCGCCGTGGGTCGCTCGTCGCGCAGCATCTGCTTCGTCGCCGCGAGCGCTCCGGGGGCGCCGAGCCGCAGCATCTCGACGTAATGCGCGACCTCGGTGTCCAGTTCGTCCGCCGGCACCGCGCTGTTGATCAGCCCGATTCGCGCGGCCCGGTGGGCGTCGAACGTCTCGCCGGTGAGGAAGAGCTCGTGCGCGGCGTGGGGGAGCAACCGGGGCAGCACCGTCACCGAGATGATCGCCGGGACCACGCCGATGCGCACCTCACTGAACGCGAACGTCGCATCCTCGGCGGCAACGGCGATGTCGCAGGCGGCCACGATCCCCACCCCGCCCGCCCGTGCCGGGCCGCCCAGCCGCGCGATCACCGGTTTGTGCGAGGTCCATAGCGTTTCGAGGATTCGCGGGAACTCGTTGACGGCCTGCGCGCCCGCCCCGCGCGACTCCTTGAGGTCCATCCCGGCGCAGAACACCCGCCCGGCATGGGTGAGCACTACGACCCGCACGGCATCGTCGGCGAGCGCGGCGTCGAGGTGCGCGATGAGCTCGCCGCGCAGCTGAGCGGACAGCGCGTTGCGGTTGGCGGGGGAGTCCAGGGTGATCGTCGCAACGCCGGTGGCGACGTTGAGGTGGACGAGTGCGGCGTTCATGCCCGGGACCGTATCCGGCGTCAGGTCCTGAGCTGGGTGAGCACCGCGAGCACCCTGCGGTGGTCGGCGGGGGTGTCCGGTAGGTCGAGCTTGGTGAAGATCGTCGTGATGTGCTCGTGCCGAGACGACCCCACACGCTGCAGGCGGTGCGGAGGAGCACGCCGGCGATCGGTACCTCTACCCAGCGTGCTGTTGCCATTCCCTTGCATTGAGATAAGTAATCGGGTATGACACGAACAGGTGGTGCGTCACGTCGGTCGTACCTCTTCGTGTTCATCGCCGTT
Source organism: Pseudonocardia sp. (assembly GCA_050701055.1). Classification (GTDB taxonomy): domain Bacteria; phylum Actinomycetota; class Actinomycetes; order Mycobacteriales; family Pseudonocardiaceae; genus Pseudonocardia. The sequence continues at coordinate 28,069 of JBOHEO010000024.1, forward strand.
CAGGCGTGACGCGATCGGTCGAGCGGCTCGGAGGCGCACATGACGATGGCCTATGACATCGCCGCCGTGATCGGAAGCGTCTGCTTGATCTTTCTGCGGATGGTGAACCGGTGACCCGAGCCGACTCGACGGTCGCGTCCGCACCGCCCGGAGCTCCGGACCTCGGGCTGATCGACGATCTCGACCATGGGCGGCGGCGTCGGCGCACCGAGGCGAGCACGGAGGAGCTGCTCGCCCGCGATCCCGACGTCATCCTGCTCACCTGCGGCGGCTCCGAGACCAACATCAAGACCGACGCCGACGACGTGCAGGCCCTGCGCGGTCGGGTGTCGCTCGACCAGCTGACCGCGGTCCGCGAGGGCCGGGTCATCCCGATCAACTTCGCCTACCTCGTCGGCGGGCCGCTCACCGTCGACGGGCTCGAGACGATCGTCGACGGGCTCGCCCGGTTGCCGTGATCCGCCGACGAATGGAGACCTCCGTGCGCTGCCCCTGGAAAGCTGTGGCCATCGTTGGCCTGCTCGCCGAGATGTTCGGGGGTCCGGCGTGATCTCCGCCCGGGACATCTCGTTCGGCTACGACCGCCGCCTGGTCCTGGACGGGGTGAGCCTCGATGCCGCACCCGGCAAGATCGTGGGGCTGATCGGCCCGAACGGCAGCGGCAAGACCACGCTGCTGCGCGTTCTGTACGCCGCGCTGACTCCGCGGGCCGGCCTGGTTACCGTGGACGGCGTCGATGTTTCCGCGCTCGGCACCGCAGAGGTGGCGCGGCGGCTCGCGGTCGTCGCCCAGGAGGCTCCACCGGAGCTGCCCCTCACGGTGGCCGACATGGTGTTGCTCGGCCGCTCGCCGTTCCGTTCCGCGTTCCAGGGGTACACAGCGGGGGACCACCGGGCGTCGGCGGCCGCGCTGCGCCGCGTCGGCGCCCGCGAGCTCGCCGACCGGCACTTCGGGGCGCTGTCGGGCGGGGAGAAGCAGCGGGTGCTCATCGCCCGCACCCTCGCCCAGGAGGCTGATCACCTCCTGCTCGACGAACCCACCAACCACCTCGACATCCGCTACCAGCACGAGATCCTCGTGCTCGTCCGCACCCTCGGGGTCGCGACGATCGTGGTGCTGCACGACCTCAACCTCGCCGCCCGCTACTGCGACGAGCTCGTGCTGCTGGATCGCGGCTCGATCGCCGCCAGCGGAGCCACCGCCGACGTGCTCACCCCGGAGGTGCTCGAGCCGGTCTACAAGGTGGGCGTCCGGCGGCTGGTGGACCACGACATCGTCCAACTGATCTTCAGCCCGCTTCAGTCAGGAGAGCCCGCCGGTGAGCGGGAGCGAGAGGAGAAACCATGAGCAACACCGCGCATGTCGGACTGGACGCGGCGTCGTGGTTGCGCCGTTGGGACCGTCAGCAGGCCGGTTACGTGCCCGACCGGGAGCATACTTTCTCCCTCATGCTCGATGTCCTCGAACGCCTCGGCGCGGCCCCGGGTCGGCTGCTGGATCTGGCGTGCGGGCCGGGGTCGCTCGCCGACCGCACGCTCGCCCGGTTCCCCGACGCCGAGGTGGTCGGCCTGGACCTCGACCCGGTGATGCTCGAGCTGGGTCGGCGCACGCTGCGCGACCGGGTCCGGTGGGTGGAGGCCGACCTGCGCTTACCCGACTGGCCGGACGGACTGGAGCCGGGATCCTTCGACGCCGTCGTGTCCGCCACGGCGTTGCACTGGCTCGACGCCGAGCACCTGCCGCACGTGACCGCTGGGTTGGCGGGTGTGCTGCGACCCGGCGGCGTGTTCGCCAACTTCGACACGCTACTCGCCGATCCTGCCGACCCGCGGCTGGCCGAGCTCACCACGGACCTCCGGCAGAAGCTCCAAGCGCAGACGACCGGCGACGCGGAGTTCGAGGACTTCTACACCTGGTGGGATGCGCTGGCAGCGGAACCGGAGCTGCGCGAGCTCTTCGTCGAGCGCGACCGCCGCTTCGGATCCAGGTGCCACGGTGCGGGGACGACGCTGCGCGACTGGGAGCAGGCACTGCGAGCAGCCAGGTTCGCCGAGGTCGCCACCTTGACCCAGGTCATGGACCGCCGACTGTTGGTGGCGATTCGATGACCTCCGGTCCCTGACTCACCGGTTCGGCAGGCAGGATCGCCGTACTGGCCGGCAGCACGGTGGTGCGCTGTGAGCGGACGTCGTACTCGTCAACCCTCGTCACCGCGCATCCTGGGACTGGCACCGCGCTACGTAGGAGGTGCGGCTGCCCTCGTAGGATCGTACTCCATGTAGGCAACGGTAGTTGTCGACGAGCAGGATCTCACCGGCCGCGAGAGGGGTGTCTGCTCGGATTTGCGCGGCCAGCGCGGCGCAGACGGCGCTGTCCCGTTCCACCGGCCAGCCGGTGAGGATCACCGCACCGTCCCGGTCGAGGAGCTTGCGGGCGGCGGTTGCCTCCTCTCGGGGGACTCGCTCGGGGACGAAGGCCACGCCCCTGACGATCGGCGCGAACTCGGGACGTACGGTGCCGCTCCGCGGCCCAGTCTCGATCTTCACTGGTGTCACGTCGTCTCCCTGGCCAAGCGCAGCAGCTAGTGGTCGATCGTTCCCGTGTTGCCACATTATTGCAAGTATCGTTCAAGGGGGTGTCTCACGGACACGTGCTTGATCGGCCGGGTGCAACCGTCCGTGTCCGTTTCCCAAGCCTTGACCAGTTCGGTCGGGCTCGGAGGCGTTCTGAACCTTTTCGAGCTCGACGGCACTGTGCGGTCTGCGACTTCGCGTGCACCCCGGCGCTACCGGAGTATGTATTATGACGCCATGTCCGACGTCACTCAGGTCGCGTTCCAGCTTGACAATGACGGCCTCAGCAAGCTGGACGAGCTCGTCGAACGCCACGAGTTCCGCTCTCGCGCGGAGGTGCTTCGCGCTGCGGTGCACGAGTTCATCGCCAGGCGCCGGGAGTCAAGGATCGATGCCGAGCTCGCCGCCGGGTACGGGGTGCAGCCGCCCGGCTCGGAGGACGCCGCGTTGGCCGAGCTGAGCGTCGAGGGCCTCGGGGAAGCCGATCTTGACTGGTAGGAGCCCGCGGCGCGGGGAGATCTGGCTGGCAGAGATGGACAAGCTGCGGCCCGCAGTCGTCATGCATCGCGACTTCGCCGGCCGGGCACTGAGCGCCGTCCTGGTCGCGCCCCTGACAACGACCATCCGCGACATTCCCACCGCTGTGCGACTCGGGGTTCAGGAGGGGATCGACCGGGACTGCGTCGCCGCGCTGGACAACCTGACGTTGCTGAGCAAGGGCAGGTTCGTCCGCTGCGTAGGGCTTCTGGCACCGGAGCGAATGGCCGAGTTGTGCCGCGCGCTCGCGATCGCAGTCAGCTGCGAGTAGGCCCCGTCACGACGCCCGCTTTCCCGCCCCCGCACCAACCTGACGATCAACCCCAGCAGGGCCAGCCTCAGTGCGGGAGCGGCGATCGTCCACGGTGCCCGCCCGATGTAGGCCAGCGAGCCAGCAGCGCCCCCCACTCCGGCGAGTCCGGTGCGGCACCGAGCCCGAGGAAGCTCAGCGCGGCGATCCCCAGGGCTGCGTGCGGCACCCGGGGACCAGGGTGTGGCGCAGCACCGGTCCGAGGACGGTGGCAGCACGTGCCGTCGCGCGGTCCGGCCCCGGCAAGCGATGACCAGGCCGAGCAGCACCAGGATGGTCACGCAGGCCTGCAGCACCGGGATGTCCTGGGCGAGCACGGCCTGCAGCGCGGTGCCGCCCAGCCCTGGGATCGTGAAGGCGCGCTCCACCGCGACTGCGCTGCCCAGGAGCCCCACCTGCGGCAACGCCACCTGCGGCATCGCCACCGCGAAGGCCCGGCGCGTCACCGCGGCTGCGACGACACCCCCCGCCGGCCCCCACCGAGCTCCAGCTGCGGACCCAGCTCTCGGCCAGCGTGGCGGCCACGCCGCTGGTCAGGATCCGGCCGAGCAACCCCCCCGGCGGGCACCCCGATCGCCAGCGTGGGCACACGAGGTTCGCCGGGTCGGCGATGGACAGTGCCCTCTCGATGAAGCCGGCGGAGTACTCGGCGCCGAGCGTGAGGTTGAACTCGACGTCGGTGTCGAAAAGGTGCCGACTGCCCGACGGTGGTGATCGAGCCGCGTAACGACGCGGCGTTGTGCGGCCCGATCGGTGTGCCGTCGACGCTGACGCGCCCTGACTGCGGGTGCTGCATCCCCAGCAGCAGCGCGATCAGGGTGCTCTTGCTACCGCCGTGCGCTGGGCCGACTGCCTGGCCGTGAGCCGCCACACGTCCTCGTCTTCGACGCGGACCGCTCCAGCTACCGGTCGCAGGGCTCGGTAGACGCTGCGAGCGGTGTCGACTTGCCGCAGCCGTTCGGCCCGACCAGACCGGCGAGCCGTCCGTCAGCGACGACGAGGTCGGCGCCGGTGACGATGGGGACCGAGTCGAGCTGCACGCTGGCTCCGGCGACCGTGAGCCTCATGCGACCGTGGTCGGAGCCGACCATGACGCGCGCGGCAGGTCTGACCCTCGTTCGGTCGAACGTGCAGAACGGCTCACGGAAGGGGAAATGATGATCATAAAGGCCCTCATCGCGGGTCGCCACCGGCTCTCCACCGTTCGCTCCGCCGACCAGATCCTCGCCGTCGAGGGCGGGCGGATCGTGCAGCGGTCGGCACCACGAAATGATCGCCGCCGGCGCCTCTACCCCCGGTTCTGACAGCGAGGACATGAGTAGCGAATTATCCGGTCGGCCTAGCGACAGCGACTCGTGGCACACTGAGATTTCGTGTCCTCCCCGCCGCCCTTCGGCATCTACGTGCACGTGCCGTTCTGCGCGGCCCGGTGCGGCTACTGCGACTTCAACACGTTCACCCCGTCCGAGCTCGACGGTTCCGGCGCGTCCCCCGACGGCTGGTTGGACGCGGTGCGCCGGGAACTGGATCTCGCGCGCCACGTCGTCGGACCGCGCCGCGTCGACACCGTGTTCGTCGGCGGCGGCACGCCGTCGCTGCTCGGAGCGGGGCGGCTGGGTGAGGTGCTCGCGGCGGTCCGGTCGACGTTCGGGCTCGTCGCCGGCGCCGAGGTGACCACCGAGGCCAACCCGGAGTCGACGTCGCCGGAGTTCTTCGCGGGCATCGTCGAGGCCGGGTTCACCCGGGTGTCGCTGGGGATGCAGTCCGCCGCCGCGCATGTGCTGCGCGTGCTGGACCGCCGGCACACCCCCGGGCGCGCCGTCGCAGCCGCCCGGGAGGCCCGCGACGCCGGGTTCGTGCACGTCAACCTGGATCTGATCTACGCCAGCCCGGGGGAGACCGAGGCCGACCTGCGTGCTTCGCTCGACGCCGTGCTCGACGCGGGCGTCGACCACGTGTCGGCCTATGCGCTGATCGTCGAGGACGGCACGGCGATGGCCCGCAAGGTCGCTCGTGGTGAGCTCCCCGCGCCGGACGACGACGTGGCCGCCGCTCGTTACGCGATGATCGATCGCACGCTGTCCGAGGCCGGTCTGTGCTGGTATGAGGTGTCGAACTGGGCGTCCTCGGCGGCCGGGACCTGCCGGCACAACCTCGGCTACTGGCTCGACGGCGACTGGTGGGGCGTCGGGCCGGGAGCACACTCACACCTCGACGGCCGGCGATGGTGGAACGTCAAGCATCCGGCCCGCTACGCCGCCCTGCTCGGTGCCGGCCGGTCACCCGAGGCCGGGCGGGAGGAGCTGACCGACGGCGAGCGCTACACCGAGCGGATCATGCTGCGGCTGCGGCTGGCGTCCGGCCTGCCGCTGGACATGCTCGACCCCGCCGGCCGAGCGGCCGTCGCCGGGGCTACGGCCGACGGGCTGCTGTCGGGCCCGGACCTGGCCGCCGGTCGGGTGGTCCTCACCCCCCGCGGCCGTCTGCTGGCGGACGGGGTCATCCGCACTCTCCTCACCGGAGTCCCCACGTGACGCCGCGAGCCGGGCCGTTCCTGCGCGTCGGTTCCGTGATTCGCGTGAGCGCACGCTCAGACAGGTCCCGACCCACGTCAGCGTGCGCTCATGGCGATCATGAGTCGGGGTCGTGCCGATGAGCCCGCGGCGGCTGCTGCTCGTCGGGCTGGTGGCGGTGCTCGTGCTTGCCGCGGGTGTCGTCGTGGGCATTCGGGTGCTCGGTGGTGCCGTGCCCGACGTCGACCCGGTCACCCGGCCGGAGCAGGCCCGGCCCGGCCCGGTGCTGCTCGTTCCGGGCTACGGCGGCAACCGGGGTGGCCTGCTCGTGCTCGCCGAACGGATCGAGGCCACTGGACGCGACGTCGAGGTGTTGAGCCTGGCCGACGACGGCACCGGTGACCTGTCGGCACAGGTCGGGTTGCTCGACGCGGCCGCATCCCGGGCGTCGGCCGGTGGGGCGCCGTCGGTGGACGTGATCGGTTACTCGGCGGGTGGGGTCGTCGCGGGGTTGTGGGTCGCGCGGGAGGACGGTGCGGCGAAGGCCCGGCGCATCGTCACTCTCGGCGCACCGCTGGACGGCACCACCCTGGCCGCGGTCGCGGCCGCGACGACCCCGGACGCCTGCCCCACCGCATGTCGCCAGCTCGCCCCCGGCAGCGCCGAGCTCGCCGAGCTGGACCGTGCCCGCGTCGGCTCCGCGCTGCCGTGGCTCTCGGTGTGGACCGTCGACGACCAGACCGTCGTCCCGCCCGAGACGGCGCGGCTGGACGGTGCGGTGAACGTGGCGGTCCAGTCGGTCTGCGCGGGGGCCCGGATCGAGCACTCCGCCCTGCCGACCGACCCCGTCGTCACCGGGCTGGTGCTGCGGGCGATCTCCGCCGAGCCGATCTCGGCCACCGGGGACTGCGCGGCGCTTCGGGCCGCCGGGGCGGGCTGAGCGCAGGCCACCGCGGTCTACGTACCGAGTCGGTGATCATGCTCGGCCGCCCTCCGCCGTCGCGAGCACGCAGTACCGGTTCATGCTGAAGAAGTAGTCGCCGTCGGCCGCCCGGGCCCGCGGATCGGTGAGCCAGGCGTCGGCGTCGGCAGCGGTCAGCCCCTGCCGGCCGGTGACGCGGAACCCCGCACGCCGCGCCAGCCCGGCCAGCGTGCGCGGGAGGCGTGGGTGCACCAGGTGCTCCTCCCCCGCGGCCAGCACGCGCGCATGCCGCTCGCGATCGGCGACGTGCCAGATGACGGAGTCCCAGTCGGTGTCCAGGACCAGGACCCGACCGCCCGGTCGCAGCACCCGCCGCAGCTCGGCCAGCGCGGCAGCCACGTCGGCGACGTACTCGTAGACCTGCGTGGAGACAGCGACGTCGAAGAACCCGTCGGGATAGGGGAGGGCGAGCGCGTCGCCCTGGTCGATCTCTACCCAGGGCCGGTCGACGTTGCGGGCGGCGGCGAGGGAGTTCATCGCCGCGCTGGGATCCACCCCGTGCACGGTGCCGGTGGCGCCCACCAGGTCGGCGATCGACGCCACGAGGTAGCCGACGTCGAGCGCCCGCTCTCCCGGCCGGGGGTCGAGCAGGGCGAGCACCTCGGCCCGCTGCGCCACGACGTCGGGGGTGGCGTAGGTGCGTTCGATGTGTCGGGCCGCAGCCTCGTCGAACTCCAACATCGCCACGCGGGTGAGCGTAGCCCTCAGCTGGTGACGTCCTTGGTCGCGAAGTTCGCCCACGCCGCGCCGAACGCGACGAGCACGTACCCGGCCTGCACGGTCGCCCCGGCGCGAATGTCGGTCCACAGGACGGGGTCGCGGTAGAGGTCGATCCAGGCGAGCCAGTGCGCGGTGGGCAGGAACTCCTCGATCGATGCGGCGGCGTCCAGCGGTTGCAGGGCCGCGCTGGTGACGACGGCGGCGAGCACGCCGAGCGCGGCAGCCAGTGGGGAGTCGGTGAGTGTGGAGAAGAACAGCCCGACCGCACCCAGCGCCAGCATGCAGAGCGCGAGATACCCCACCGTCGCGGCCGTGCGCCCGGCCAGCTCCAGCGGGCTGAGCACCGCCCCCGACAAGGACGTGACCCCGCCGACGCCGCCCAGCACGGCGTCCGGACCGAAGCCGAACGCGGCCACCCCCACGACATAGCTCGTGACGGTCACCAGCAGCACCGCGAGCAGCACGAACGCCGCCACCGCCACCAGCTTCGCGACCAGCAGGTGCAGCCGCCCGACCGGGCGCGCCAGCAGGTAGCGCAGCATGCCGGTGCTCGCCTCCCCGGCCACCGCATCGCCGGCCACGACCGCCACCGTGATCGGCAGGAACACCGGCAGCACCAGGGCCAGTGCGGCCGCCGGGAAGAGCTGCCCGTTGCTCACCACCGCGGACAGGAACGCGCCCCCGCGTCCGGGCGGCGGGGCCAGCCCGGTGCTCGCCAGCATGACCGCGACCAGCGCCGGCAGCGCGCACAGCAGCGTCCAGCACAGCCACACCCGGCGCCGGCGCAGCAGCAGCGCCAGCTCGACCGCGATCACCGCGGTCCGCCCGGCGGGGGCCGGTCCAGGTGCCGGGACCTACCGTCAAGCCGGTCGGTCCCGTCGCCGGTCAGCTCCAGCATCACCTGCTCCAGGGTTCGGTGTTGCGCCACCAGCTCGGTCACCCGGATCCCGGCACCGACCAGCCGGGCGTTGAGCGCGCCCGGGTCGTCATGGCGCACCACGAGAGCGTCGCCCCGCCGGTGCAGCACCCGGCCATCGAGCAGCCCGACCACTGCGTCCGGGTGGGGTGTGCGCACCAGCACCCGGCCGGTCGGGGCCCGCAGCGCGGCGAGGTCCTGGTCGAGCACCAACCGCCCGGCGTCCATCACCCCGACCCGCGTGCACAGCGCCTCGACCTCGGTGAGCAGGTGGCTGGACAGCACGACGGTGGTACCGGCCGCGTTGAGCTCCACCAGCAATGACCGGATCTCGCCGATCCCGCGCGGGTCCAGGCCGTTCGTCGGCTCGTCGAGAAGGAGCAGCTCCGGGCCGCGCAACACGGCCGCGGCGATCCCGAGTCGTTGCCGCATGCCCAGTGAGTAGGCCCGCACCGGGCGGCGGTCCACCCCGGCCAGGCCGACCCGCTCCAGCGCCTCGTCGACGCGGGCCCGGCGGTCGCGGCGGCGCCCGCCCAGGCCGGCGGCGTCGAGCAGCGCGAGGTTGGTCCGTCCCGACAGGTGCGGCCACGCGGCAGGGCCCTCCACCAGCGCCCCGACCCGGGGAAGCACCTGCGCGGCGTGCCGCGGCATCGACCGCCCCAGCAGTTCCACCGCCCCGACCGTGGGGTGGACGAGCCCGAGCAGCATCCGGGCCAGCGTGGTCTTGCCCGACCCGTTCGGTCCGAGCAGCCCGAACCGCGCCCCGGCCGGCACCCGCAGGTTCATGTCGCGCACGGCGGTCACGCCGCCGTACCGCTTGGTCGCCCCGATGGTCTCGATCACCGTGGTCACGGCCGCCTCCGCGCCTGCGCCAGGTCGACCGCGGCCCGCTCCAGCACCTCGGGGGTCACCGTTCCGACGAGCAGCGCGCCTCCGCCCCGGTTCCCGACCCGGACGACGACCGACAGCAGTGGAGTCGCCAGCCGCACCGCCCGGCCGGACGGCACATCCACCGGGACGCCACCGGCGACGGCCGATCCGTCGATCCCGCGCTCGGCGATCCCGCGGCTCACCGGGACGAGCGCGAACCCGGCCAGTCCCACGCCGTAGAGCCCGACGCCCGGCAGGTCCGCGTCGGCGGTGCCGGACAGCGGCACCCGATCCCGCCCGGCCAGCCGCCGCGGTGGTGGCGGTGCGTCCAGTACCCGCAACGCCCCGCTGATGTCCGCGGCGCCGGCTGTGACGAACCCGGCACCCGGGGGGACGGTCGGGACGAGCTCGGTGGGGTCGGGGGAGCGCTCGGTCACCTCGCGCAGCTCGGTCGCCAGCAGTGCGACGGTGCCGGCGGGTTCACCCCGGGCGCCGACCTCCACCCGCAGCGGGAGCCCGGTCGCCGGGTCGGCCCACACGTCGACGCGTCCGACGGTGGTGTCCGGGTCGGTCGGGGCCAGTCGCAGCCCGGCCGCGGTTCGCCCGGCGATCCGGCGGGTGGGCAGGGGGGTCACCGGATCGTCCGGGG
>JBOHEO010000025.1:0-37923 GCA_050701055.1 Pseudonocardia sp.
CGTGGACACCGGCCACGGCGGCCGCGGCCGGGCGAGCCGAGCGAGCAGGTCGGATGCCCCGAGCGCGTAGCCGGCGCGCAGGCCCGCCAGCGCCCAGGTCTTGGTGAGGCTGCGGAACACGAGCAGGCCGGGCACGCCGGTGTCGGCGGCGAGGGACTCCGGTTCCCCGGGCAGCGCATCGGCGAACGCCTCGTCGACCACCAGCACCCGGCCCGGCCGGGCCAGCGCGCGCACCGTTGCCGCCGGGTGCAGCACGCCGGTCGGGTTGGTGGGGTTGCCGATCACCACCAGGTCCGCGCCGGTGGGCACCGCGGGGGGATGCACGCGATGCCCGTCGGCCTCGTCGGTGAGCACCCGGACCACCGGCACGCCCGCGGTGCGCAGCGCGACCTCCGGTTCGGTGAACCCCGGGTGCACCACCGCGGCCAGGCGCGGGCGCAGCCCCGGGAGCAGCGCGAATCCCTCCGCGCTTCCGGCCAGCACGAGCACCTCGTCGGTCCCGCGTCCGTGCCGGGCCGCGACGGCCGCCCGCGCCCGGCCGTCGTGGGCGGCGGCGGGATAGCGCCCGAGATCGTCGATGACGGCAACCAGCCGGGCCCGCAACCAGCCCGGCGACGCGGCGCCCTGCACGTTCACCGCGAAGTCGACGAGGCCGGGGGCGGCGTCGACGTCGCCGTGATGGCGCAGGTCCGCCGGGTCACCGTCAGGGTCCTCCCGATGGTCCGGACCGCACCAGAAATCCTCCCGAACTGCCCGCATGCAGCGACCATACGGTCCGGCCACCGATGGGCCGACCGGTGGACCGCGCCGGAACCGGTCCCCGTCGGGATCGGTCAGACTGACCCCATGACAGCTCCCTCCCCGGTGCTTCATGTCAGCCTCGTCTGGACCGGCAACATCTGTCGCTCCCCGATCGCCGAGAAGGTCTTCGCTCACGAGATCACGGGCGCCGGACTCGCCGACCGGGTCCTGGTGACCAGCGCAGGAACCGAGCCCTGGCACGTCGGCGGCCCGGCCGACCAGCGTGCGGCGACCCTGCCGCGCGAACGCGGCTACGGCCACGAGCACGTTGCGCGGCACGTCGATGCGGAGCTGCTGTCCGCGGATCTGCTCGTCGCGCTGGACAACAGCCACCGCCGCGCCATACAGCTGCTGGTGCCCGAGCGCGACCGGGTGCGGCTGCTGCGCTCGTTCGACCCGGACGCACCGCCGGGGGCCGAGGTCCCCGATCCCTACTACGGCGGCGACGGCGGGTTCGCCGAGGTGCTCGACATGGTGGAGGCGGCGATGCCGGGCTTGCTCGACTGGGTTCAGGAGCGGCTGTGACGCCCCGGCCCGTGCTGGATCACCGACCCGGCCGCGCACGGCGGGCACCGCGAGACCGACCTCGCGATGCTCGCCTTCTTCGGCTGCCCACACCTCGACATCCTGCGCTCCGCCTACACCGAGGCAACACCGCTGGCCGATGGCTGGCCCGAGCGGATGCCACTGCACCAGCTCTTCCCGCTGCTGGTGCACGTGGTGCTGTTCGGCCGCAGCTACGTGGCCCGGGCCGTCGAGGCCGCCCACGTGACGCTGCGGGTGTGCTGACCCCGGACGACCCGCTGATCATTAGGACAGAGCCGTTGTTCCCAGAGGAAAAGGGGTGTCCCGGCTGTGATCCCTCCCTGTCACACCCTCGGTAAGGTGTGGCCGTGACCACAGAGGACGTCGATATTGAGGCTGAGCGAGCGAGGGTGAACGCCTTGCGCCGCGAGCTGGGTGATCGGCTCGGCAAGTACCGGCAGGCGGCCGGGGTCACCCAGCGCATCCTCGGCGAGACCCTCGGCAGGACCCGCACCATGATGTCGCGGATCGAGTCCGGCGCACGCGGGATGACCGCAGAGCAATGGGCGGTCGCCGACGAGGTGTGCGGCGCCCAGGGTGCTCTCATCACCGCGCACCGCGCACTGGCGGCGGCGGAGCTGGAGTATGGCACCCACGCGCTGGTGGGGCGCCGTGCGGCACAGCGGGCCGCAGCCCAGGTCGAGGTCGACGCCCTGAAAGCCACCCCCCTATCGCACGCCGCGGGTCTGGCCGGTGTGCGTAACGAACTGGCTGAGGAGCTGATGCAGGTGATCACGAAACTGGTACGACGAATGGGTCGTCGCGACGCGATGCGGGTGGCCGGGTTGACTTTCGCGACCGTCGGCCTGTCCGGTCTGGATGGGGACGAGTGCGTGCGGGTGGCGCAGGCACTCGACTCTCCTCATCGAGTGGATGCCCAGGTCATCAGAAACCTCGCGGTCACCCTCGCCCACTGCAAGCGGCAAGAGGACGCATTGGGGCCTGCTGAGGTCTTGCCGACGGTCGTGGCGCAGCACGGCGTGGTGCAGCGTCTGCGAGCGGGAGGGTGCCCGGAGGGCGGATTGTCCCGATCCTTGTTGGCTCTGGAGAGCGACATGGCATCGGCAATCGGTGGTTACCTCCTCGATCAGGGCGATCCCGACGGTGCGGCGCGCTACTTTCGGTTGGCCCGCAAGGCGGGTCACGATGCCCGCAGCCCGGGCTGCGCCGCCTACGCGGCTGCCAACATGAGCCAAGTGGCCCGGCTGTCCGGTGAGGCGCACACGGCGATGGACACGGCCGCCGCCGCGCGGAGCCTGGCGGCGCGGACCGACGACCCGCGCCTGAAGGCCCTGGCAGAGCAGCGGGCCGCCGACGCGTACGCCTTGGACGGCGACCACGGGCTGTGTCTGGCCGCGCATATGCGTGCGAAGGAACTTGTTGCGGGCGACAGCGGGTCTGCCCCCGCGTCGCCCGCCTACTGGGTACACGAGGGCTGGCTTGACAGCCGGCTGAGTGTCGACCTGACGACACTGAACCGTCCGAAGGGTGCCGTCGAGTCGGCGAGCAACGCTCTCGCGCACAACGATCGGTCGCATTGGGGCATTTATGCGTTCGCATTGGTGTATCTGGGCGCCGCGCTCGTGGCGGACCGGGAGATCGGCGAGGCCGCGCGGGTGCTCGGTGACGCGGCAGGCCTGGCTGACACCTCCCCACGGCTGACGGCCGAGCTACGCGCCGCCCGCGCCGGGATGGCGCCGTGGCAGGGCACGCCGGCGGTCAGGACGCTCGACGAGCAGCTAGCGGCGTGCGGCATCGTCCTCGGCTGACTCAGGGATGTCGCGAGCCGCCCCTTCCGCCAAAGATCGGCCTCAATGAGTGGGCGCACCTCGATGTCCATCCGCACAGGATGTCGGGAGCGGCAGCCGCACAAGGCGCTGATCAGCCCATCAGGCGATGTCAACGCCCGGCCCACGGCGTCAGCCTTCCGCGATGCCCATGATCGACCAGCCCCGGTCCGGGAAACCGACCGCCTCCGCCACCCGCGCCGAGCCGACGTTGTCTCGCATGTGCAAATACGTCGGCACCGCACCGTCGTCGAGCACCCGCCGCGCGGCCTGCGCGACGAGCCGCCGGGCCAGACCACGCCCGCGGGCCGCCTCCGCGGTGACGACAGCAAGCTCATGACCGTACCTATCGTGCCGCTTGATCCCCACCCCGGCCAGATGCTCGCCGGTATCCGCATCGACCGCGATGAGCACATCACCACCGAACGGGCGCAACCATGTCGGCACCGAGGGGTCCGCCGCGGCCAGCCACTGCCCGGCGTCAGGCAAAGTCGACGCGTCCTGGGGAGCGGTGCTCCACCGGAACACCCCGCAGAACCACGTCCCCGGCAGGCCAGCAGCGTCCGGCACACCCTCCAGGTCGCCCCCGTTCACGACCAGCGCCGACACCCGCGCCGCCGCAGCCGGAGGCACCGACAGCACACCCGAATCCGGAGTGACCACCGCGATCACCGGATGCACCGCACCATCCCAACCCGGTTCGACCCGGCCTCGCGACCCGACGACCGTCAAACCCGGCCCATCACCGGGCCAATGGCCCAGCCAGGACCGCAGATGCGCCGTCAATCGCTCATCGATCACCGGCGAAGTACATCACCGTCCCCGAACGGCAGCCGGTCCCGACGTCACCATCCCCGCAGCGGGAAACCCGAGCACCCACCCCCATCCGACCGCACCCCCAGCACCTGATGCAACTGAAGGTTGTTGCGCTCGAAGGCCACCCGGGACGCCGCCATGTACAACCGCCACACCCGAGCCCGCCCCAACCCCACCTCGGCGACCGCGGAGTCCCAGTGCTCGTCGAGGTTCGCCCCCCAGCCGGCCAGCGTGAGCGCGTAGTGCTCGCGCAGGTTCTCGTCGTGCCGCACCTCGAACCCCGCGTCGTTCATCGTCGCGACCAGGGGACCGATGGGATGCAGCTCGCCGTCGGGGAAGACGTAGCGGGCGACGAACGGGTTCACCCGCCGGGCGGTCGGGGTGTGGGGCTGGGTGATGCAGTGGTTGAGCAGCCGCCCCCCGGGGCGCAGCCGGGACGCCAGCGACGCGAAGTAGGACCGAAGCTGGGCTGCTCCGATGTGCTCGGTGAGCCCGATCGAGCTGATCGCGTCGAACTGCTCGTCGGGGGCGTCGCGGTAGTCGAGATGCCGTACCTCGGCGAGCCCGTGCAGGCCCCGGCGGACGATCTCGGCCTGGGCCCACTCGGCCTGGTTGCGCGAGAGCGTGACCCCGAGGGCCCGCACGCCGTGCTCGGCTGCCGCATGCATGACCATGCCGCCCCAGCCACAGCCGACGTCGAGCAGCCGCATCCCGCTCGTCAACCCGAGTTTGGCCGCCACCAGTTCGTGCTTGGCCGCCTGCGCCTGCGCCAGCTGAGCCTGCGCGTCCTCCGGCGACCGGGCTCCGGTGGTATAGACCGCGCACGTGTAGGCCATCGATGACCCCAGCACCCACGCGTAGAAGGTGTTGGAGACGTCGTAGTGATGGGCGATGGCACGCCGGTCGCGGGCCCTGGAGTGCAACAGGCCCGGCGGGCGGTACTCCAACGCGGGCGGTGGGCGCCGGTACCGCAGCCACACCGGCAGCACCTGCCGGGCGATCCGCACCTGTTCGGCGCGGCTGAGCCCGTGCCGCGTCAGGTCGACGATCGCGTCGAGGAGGGCGTGCAGGTCACCCTCGATCTCGATCTCACCCTCGATGTAGGCGCGCGCCAGGCCGAGCGAGTCGGGTGCGGTGGCAAGGCGGGCCAGCGCCCGGGGCGAGACGATCCGCACCACCACCTCGGCGGTGTCCGGGCCGGCCTTGCTCCCGTCGTAGCCGAGCAGCCGCACCGGCACGTCCGGTCCGATCACGCTTGCGATGATCTCCGCGACCCGCATCCGTTCACCGACCTTCTGAACCGATGACCTTCGAGTACAGATCGGGCAGTCGACCGTTCGGGTCGTACCGACCCTTGAGCGCACGGTAGGCGGGCCCGTTGTAGTGCTGCCAGAATTCAGCTTCGTCGTAATGCACCGTGGAGTACAGCGACTTGTGCCCGCCCAGCTGGGCTACCAGCTCCTCCACCCGGCGGTTGTGCGCCTCGGGGTGCCCGGGCACCTGCGGCACCGCGGACCAGAAGCCGACGTTGACGTACAGCTCACCCGGGCGCATCGGGTACAGCGGCCAGCTCCGCTCATCCCGCAGCCGCAGCGGACACAGCCACACCGGGGTGATGCCGATGTCGTGATGGAACACGGTGAGGAACTCCGCCAGCCGATCGACCGAGATCTCGACGTCCTGGATCACCAGTTCCTCACGCGGGGCGCCCGCGAGGCCGCGCACCCGGTCGCTGAAGCGGTAGCGGTGGTCCAGCGCGACGAGGCGCCGGTAGACGTCCGAGCGGCGGAACCGGCGCGGCCAGAGCCGGCGGACCAGCCGGTGGTGCAGCCCGAACGCCCCCGAGCACCAGAACCAGTCGGTGTCCCAGCGCCAGAGGTAGTCCCGGATCGTGAGGTGGTCCACGGCGCGCTGCTGGACGGACCGGTAGTACATCTGTTGGCCGGTGTAGTCGCTCGGCGTGACCCCCGGTGGGAGCTCGTCGACGAACTCGCCGAGCGTGAGGTACTGCTCCCGGGCATGGAAGACGGTGCCGTCCAGAAAGTCGGGCCCGCGGGTCGGGTCGCCGAGCTCCCGGATCGCCGCGGCGCACGCCCGCGCGTCCGGGTAGCGACGGTGGGTCAACCGCACGTACGGCGCGACCGGCTGCAGATCGATCACCAATCGCAGCGCGTACCCGAGGGTGCCGTAGGAATTGGGAAAGCCATGGAAGAGATCGGCGTGCTCGCCGTCCGGGGTGACCGTGACTACCTCGCCGTCCGGGGTGAGCACGTCCATCTCGCGCACTGACTCGTGCGGCAGGCCGTGCCGGAACGAGCTGGACTCGATGCCAAGGCCCGTGACCGCGCCACCGAGGGTGATGGTCTTGAGCTGCGGCACGACGAGGGGCATGAGGCCGCGCGCGAGCGTGGCGTCCACCAGGTCGCCGTAGGTGGTCATGCCCTGCACCTCGGCGGTGCGGGTGGTCGGGTCGACGGAGATGACGCTGGCGAGCCCCGCCGCGTCCAGCCTGGTGACGCCAGGTGTCTGACCGAAACGGAACAGGTTCGACGTGCGTTTGCCCAGACGCACCCCGGTGCCGGGAGGCAGTGTCCGGTATCGGCCCACCAGATCGGCAACCGCCTCGGCGTGGGTGGCCGGGGACACGGTCGGCGCACGCACACTCATGTGAGCGACGCTAGTCCGAGTCGCCGGGCCTGCCCAGGCCGGCCACCGACTGCCACGCGCCTGAGGCATATGTCACGGCCACCGGACGTCCCCCGCCCCTGCGCAGGAAGCCACTCGCGCCTCGCCCGCCGGCTACGAGTGGACGTCGAGCATCGCGTCCAGGTACCTCCACGTCGTCTCCCGTGCCTGCCGGCCGGTGAGCACCCCCAGATGCCCGCCCGGCGCGGTCTCGAAATGGACCTCGGGCGCGCCGGTGAGCAGCCCGACCACCCGCTGCACGGCCCCGAGCGGCGCGATCACGTCGCCCCGGCCTGCCACCACCAGCACCGGCACGTTCACCGCGGCGAGCGGGATCGTCCGCCCGGCCAGCGCGAGCGTCCCGTCCGCGAGGTCGTTGCTGCGCAGCAGGAGGTGGTAGATCTGGCCGAAGACCCGCCCCGGGTAGCCGTGCATGTTGCGCATGAGGTGGTCGACGGCCTCGATCTGGGCGAGGCAGTCGCGGTCGTCGAGGCGGGACAGCAGGGTGAGCGGCTTCGTGATGAGCTTGTCCACCGCGGTGAGCTGGAACGCCGCGCTCACCAGCGGTGCCGGGAAGCTGCCGATCATCTGGTAGATCGCCGACAGCCCGCGCCCCCCGGTCACAGCCGCGAGCGGGCGCAGCGGGGCGACCAGCGGCACCGCGGCGATATCGACCGGGCTGCTGATCGCGGTGAGGGTGCGCACCGGCAGCGGGTCGGCGGACTCGACGCCCGCCGCGACGGCGAGCAGGCAGAAGATCCCGGCCAGCGACCACCCGACCAGATGGACCTCGTCAGCCTGGGCATCAACGCGGGCCGCCCGCACCGACACCGGCACGACGTCGTCCACCCAGTGCTCCATGCCGAGCCGGCGGTCGGCGAAGGAGATCGGCCCGTAGTCCACGAGGTAGACCCGCCGGCCGCCCCGCAGCAGGTGCTGCACGAGCGAGCAACCGCGGCGCAGGTCGTAGGCGAAGTCCGGGGCCCCCAGCGGGGGGACGAGCAGCACCGGCGGCCCGTCGACCGGCGACACCCCGGGCAGCGGCCGGTACCGGTGCAATGTGCCGGTCGGCACGTCGGCCACCGGGTCGCGGGGCATCCGGCGCAGGTCCGCGACACCGCCGCCGACCTTGTCCCGCAGGTTCGCCAGCGCCGCCAACAGGTCCACGCGGCGCGACGATAGCCGAAGGTGATCGGCGAAAACGTCTCCTTCCACGACAGTGGGAGATCGCCGGGTGGGTCAGCGGACTCCGGGCCTCATAGCAGGCGCGTGAGACCTGTGGTCCGCCGCAGCCGGCCATCCGCGCCGCCACCCGCGGGATGGCTGTGGCGTTGCGGGCACGTCGCCGGTCAGGCGGCCCGGTGCTGGCTATGGTTGTTCTCGTAGCGCACGGCGGCGTCGACGCTGATCTCGTACACGGTGGCGACCCGGTCACGGGATTCGCCAGCCGCGACGAGTTCGGCCACTGCCTCGGTACGGGCACCGGTAGGCAGGGTGGGCTCGCCGAACCCGTGATCGGGGTCGAGAACGATGGGGACCGAGCGGCCGAGCGGGTAGAAACGGTGGGCGTCCTGGGTGCCGCCGTCGTCGAAGTCGACCTTCTCGAGGAACGCCTGCGCGGTATCGGTCAGCTGCAGCGACCCATCCCGGCCGAGGACGACGATGTTGAGGGAGGGATCGAGCCCAACCTGCTTCTGCACCTTGAGCGCGAGGCTTCGCCCCGACGTATACGGCTTGAGGGTGGCCAGCGGGTACCGCACGTCAAGTTCCTCGCGGAGAATCGCGATGACGGGTCGCAGGTACTGGAGGTTGACCTGCTTGGCCCGGTACTCCCGCAGGTAGCCGGCTTCGACGAACTCACCCCAGGTGAGGATGTCGGCGCCACTGCGCTCCTCGCGGATGACCGGGGCGTAGGTGACACCGGCTCGTTCGTACCCGTCGATCCACCGGCGGAGCGCGTCGGCGCGCACGCCGAGGAGACGCGCGGCCTGGCTCATGCCGTAGACAGAACGTTCCAGGGGATCGGTCGAGGGGGTCACATCGACAGTGTGCCCTGGAGGGTTCGCTGCCGACCAGTCGGCTGCGGCCGGTTCCTGCCCGGGGCGGTGCGTTCCGTTCGTACGCACGACGGTTAGAGCGCGGCGCAAGCAGGCGGCGGCGGATCGCGAGCGCCGCGCGGTGGAGGCGCCGCAGACTCGCCAACCCACCATAGCGGCGCCGAGCATCCCTCCGGCGGCCAACTCTATAGCACCCGGTACAACATCTCTGAAACTGGTAACCACTGCGGCTGTACCCGTGGCGGCGGCTAAACCCAGATTGAACCGAGGTGGGAATGTCGCACGCAGCACGTTGCCATGATGGCGGGCGATGAACCCGAAGCAGCCAAAGCTCACATGCCTATCACGCGCCTGCGCATTGATTCTTGCGAAGCCGACGAATACTGGTGAAGCGACGCAAAGGCACGCCGTCAACAGCGGTCCCGTGCTCGCGACGAGAAGTCCGCCCAGCACGATCTCAGCCCCCGCGAGCAACCACACAATGATTCTCGCCCGCTGAAAAGTGCCTACAGGTGGGGCGAGGGCGACAGCAAGCCGCGCGGAGGGAGCAGGGAGCAGGGGAGCAGGAGCTTCCCGGCTCCCGCGAGAACCAACACCACCGCTAGGATGACAGTCCCCCTTCCTTCCAGGCCAGAAGAGCAGGACACATGTCTTACGCCGTGCCCCCAGTCCCTCCCGGCGTCGCCGATGCTCCGGAAGCACAAGCTACCTATCTGCTGGAGGACGGCTTCACTACCGCCCCGGACGACGCGCTGCTGGGGAAGCTTCGGCAGGGGCGGCCGTTGCGAGTCAAGTTCGGTGTGGATCCCACTGCCCCAGCAGTGACCTGGGGCTGGTCGGTACCGCTGCGGCGCCTGCGCCGGTTCCAAGAGCTTGGTCATACGGCGGTGTTGGTGATCGGCGATTTCACCGCACAGGTAGGCGACCCGTCCGGGCGGTCAGCTACACGGGTTCGACTCACCGATGAACAAGTTAATCGATACGTCGATTCGTGCATGGCCAGCCTGCTAGAGATCTTGTCGCCCGACAATCTGGAGGTTCGACGCAACTCAGAATGGCCCGGCAGCCTCGGCATGGCCGGCATTATAGAGCTCGCAGCGCAAGCAACAGTTGCTCAGCTACTGGAGCGCGACGACTTCAGCAAACGGTTTGGTGCACATGAACCGATTTCGCTCATTGAACTTATGTATCCTTTACTTCAGGGGCAGGACTCGGTTGTTATTCGGGCTGATATCGAGCTTGGCGGCACAGATCAGTACTTCAACTTCATGCTCGCGCGCGTGTTGCAACAGCGTGCCCAACAGCAACCGCAAGCGCACGTATGCGCGCCCCTGCTGGTGGGTACCGATGGCAGAAAGAAGATGAGCCAGAGCCTCGGAAACTACATCGGGATCGCCGAAGACCCCAAGGAGATCTTCGGCAAGGTGATGTCCATCCCGGACGAAATCACGCCAGACTACGTGCGACTTGCACTCGACCTCAGGCCGGAAGAAAAAGACGCAATGATCGAAAGTCTTCAGGGCGTCCAACTCAAGCGTTGCCTCGCCCGCCAAATGGTCACCATATTCTACGACGAGGACGCTGCCTACGCCGCCGAAGGTGAGTTCGACCGAGTCTTCGTCCGCAGAGACCTGCCGTCGGAAATGCGCCACCACGCCACCGCTGAGCACTACGTCCCACGGATCTTGGTCGACCTCGGTTTCGCATCCTCCCTCGGCGACGCGCGTAGGGGAATCAAGGGAGGCGGAGTCCGAGTGGACGGCAGGGCCATCGCGGACGAACACGCCAACCTCGACGAAGGTACTTGGGTACTCCAGCACGGGCGCCGCCGCTTCGCCCGAGTGACCGTAAGTCCAGCCCCCAGCAATGCCGCTGACCTGGCCAGACAAGATCAATAGTCTCCGGTCCTTCCACGAACAGTGGGAGATCGACGGGTAGGTCAGCCGCGACGTGTGGCTGACCGCAGGCAAGGCCCGGTCTGCTCGGCACCGACCTACCCGAGGGGTACAGCGCGGGGTGGCGTCCGCTACAGCACCGTACTGATCGTGAGCTTCGGCGGGACCGAGATGTGAGTCAGTTGTTGAGGACTTCGAGGCGGGGGAACACGGGCGTGGGATCGGCTACTGTCGAGCCGTCATTGCCGCATTGCTCGGCGATGCGGCCGGCGAGGGTGAGCAGAAACGGCTGGAGATGCTCGGCAAGGTCGCGGCAGGTGGCGACCAGCTCGGCGAGCACCGCGTCAAGAGCACCGCTGCCAGCATGGTCGTCGCGTTCGGCCTTGGCCAGTACCACGGGTGTACGGCCTCGATGAAACGGTTGCCTTCGTGACCGATCCGCAGGACAGCTTCGGCAGCACGCCGAAAGCCGAACTCCGCGAGCGCCCAGTCGATGGCCGGGGCGGCGTCGAATCGGGCGGCGCGCAGATCGTCCGCAGCGGGGTGGTCCGCCGCAAGGCCGGGAATGACGCCATGGCGGTAGCGCTGAACCATCGAGACGGTGCGATTGACGAGGTTGCCGACGTTGTTGGCCAGGTCCTCGTTGACACGGGCGACGAGGCGTTCAACGGTGTAGTCGGTGTCCCCGGCGCGGGCGACGTCGCGCACCATCCACCAGCGCACAGCGTCGGTGCCGTGGGCGGCGGCGATGTCGGTGGGGTCTTCGGCGTTGCCGGCCGACTTGCTGAACTTCTGGCCACCAGCGGTCAGGTACTCGTGCACGAAAATGGTGTCGGGCAGCCGGACCCCGGCGGAGAGCAGCATGGCGGGCCAGTAGACGGCGTGGAATCAGATGATACCTTTGCCGATGACATGCACGCGCTCGTCGGCGTCGTCCCACCAGTACCGGAAGTTCTCCTCGTCGGTGCCGTAACCGGGTGCGGTGATGCAGTTGGTCAGCGCGTCGAACCACACGTAGATGACCTGATCGGGGTCACCCGGCACCGGTATGCCCCAACCTCGGGCGCGGGTCCTGCTCCGCGAGCAGCCGAAGTCCTCCAGCCCGCTGTTGATGAACGACAGGACCTCGTTCTTGCGGGACGCGGGTTCGACGCGCAGCGTGTCGCCGGCGATCAGGTCGTGGAGCTGTTGTTGGTAGGCACCGAGCCGAAAGAACCAGTTGTCCTCTTTCACCACCTCGGGCACGGTGCCGTGCTCGGGGCAGCGCGCGTCGACCAGCTCGTCGGGTGGGTAGAACAGCTCGTAGCCCACGCAGTACAGCCCGGCATAGGACTTGCGGTAGAAGTCACCGCGCTCGACACAGGCCGCCCAGAACCTGTCCACACCGGTTTGTGGCGGGGGTCCGAGCTGGTCTTGATGAAATCGTCGAAGGACAGGTCAAGGGCGTCGCGCAATGCGAGAAACCCTTGCGCGCCGCGTTCGACGTACTCGGCCGGGGCGCCGGGCGCTGAGCTTGGGCTTCTTGCCGCGCAGCCGACCCTTGGCGCGGGCGACCCTCATGCCCTCCCGGGTCCTCATCTTGATCAAGTCTGATTCGAACTCGGCGACCATGGCCAAGACGTCGAACAGCAGGCGACCGACCGGGTCGGTCGGATCGTGGACCGACCCGCCGAGGTTGAGCTTCACCTGGCCACTGGTGAGCTCGTCGACGATGTCACTGGCGTCGGGCAGCGAGCGGGCGAGCCTGTCGAGCTTCGTGACGACCAAAGTGTCGCCGGCCCGGCAGGCGGCGAGGGCTTCACGGAGCCCGAGCCGGTCCCGATTGACTCCAGTCAGGCCGTGGTCGACGTAGATCCGCTCGGGCGCCACGCCGAGCGCCGTCAGGGCGTCGCGTTGCGCGGTGAGGTCTTGCTCGGCACCTACGCCATGTTCTGCCCGGTGCCGCGGCCCGCGTCGGGTCGGCTGAACGCCCCCGATGGGATGGTCCGGATCGTGCGCCTGCGCTGACGTGCGCGCGGCCGATGAGTTCCGAGGCCGGGACGGGTCTCTACTCCCGGGGACGGGAACACCCTTGCCCAACAAGCACGCGACCGAAGGGACAACCCATGACCACCGAGGCCCTCTCCATCACGACCACCGTCCCGGCGCCGGCGGACGCCGTGTTCGCGGTGCTCGCCGATCCCGCCAGCCACGCGGCGATCGACGGCACGGGCTGGGTGTGTGAGCCGCTGGACGGCGAGCGACTGACGAAGTCCGGGCAGGTGTTCCGCATGGGCATGTACCACGCCAACCATCCGGACGGCCGGTACGAGATGGCCAACCAGGTCCGGGAGCTCGATCCGCCCCGCGCGATCTCGTGGGAGCCGGGGCAGGAGGACGCCGAGGGGCGCCTCGGCTTCGGCGGCTGGATCTGGCGCTACGACCTCGCGCCGGCAACGGACGGCGGCACTGAGGTCCGGCTGACGTACGACTGGTCGGGCGCGACCCCGCAGGTGCGCGAGATCATCGAGTTCCCGCCGTTCGGCGTCGAGCACCTGGAGAACTCGCTGCGCCACCTGGCGGTGCTCGCCACGGCGTAGGGAACGGCTCAGCCGGGCAGTTGCGCGGGGTCCCCGACGGGATCTACGTCGACAACGGATCCGCGTTCGTCGACTTCGGCGACACGCTCGCCGCTGGCGGGCGCGGTCGATCAGGCGGGCGTAGTCGATCCCGGTCGGCGCCGGCAGCGCGGGTGGGGTCTCGGGTCGGGCCTCGACGTGGGCGTGACGCCCGATCAGGTGCGGGATCACCACCACACGCAGGCCCGGCCGCCGTACCGTTCCGTGGATGGGACGTCTTCTTCTCGGTGCGTCGTCGCTCTACGTGCTGCTACCGTTGATCGGCCGTTTCCTCGAGTCCCGGGGCACGCTCAGGTGCGATGTGAAGCTGAATGCTGGTGCAGGAAGCCCGGCCTGAGCACGTTTCGCTGGGTGTTCCCAGTCGGTCACACTCTCGGCGGCTGCTCGTAGGCCTCACGCAGCCAGCCCCATCGGAAGGGGTCCGTTGGGCCGCGCGTTCGCGCTACTGAACATCGTCGTTCTGACCGTACGTGGCGGACAGATCGCTCATCTACGCGACTATGTGAACCTCGTCGCAGTCACCGAAGCAGTCGGGGCGGCCGAATCGTAAAGGGATCCCTGTGGGATCCTCGTCGGGGTCGTGTCGGCCCGTCTGCTGGCCATCGCCGACCGCTACGGTGCGAGGGTGAGCGTGATGTACTCGGCGGACGAGCCCCCCGCGGGGCGCCGGCACCCGCTGGCCAAGGGTGCCTCTCCGGAGGCGATCGCGGCGGCACTGCTGCCCGAGGACCGCGCCGAGTTCCTCACCGAATACAGCACCGCGTTGACTACCGCGCGGGAGAGTCTGGACCTGACCAGCCTCTTCCAGATGCTGGAGCACTGGCGTCGGGTCGCGGCGCTGCAAGCCGACCCGCAGGTGTTTCGCCGGGTGGCACGACGTGCCGCGCAGTTGCTGACCGGGCAGCCAAGCCCGGAGGACGAGCCGCTCGCAGTGACCCGACAGAAGGCTGGCGGCATCTGACCGGTGTACGTCGTCCGCTCCAGCAATGAGGTCGACGAGCAGATCGCCCAACTGCCTCACGACGGCGCCGCACGATTCGCCGAACTACATGCGGCTCTCGAACTCGACCCGTGGTCGGGTGACCCCTACATCCGCACCAAACCCGACAGCACGATGCGCACCCGCACCTTCGCCGCGGCTTCCGGCGACGGCTTCGTGGTCTACATGGTGCTCGAACGCGACCGCCTCGTCGACCTGCTCCAGATCGTCTGGTTCGACTGACACGTTCTCCCGCACCCCCGGCACTGGATCACTGCCATGCCGGCGGGGTCCTCCCCGACCGTGTCGATCGCCCTCCCGCAGGGTACGTACGCGATCATGCCGCACGGGCAGGTGAGCGATGCCGTACGGCGTTCGGCTATCGGGCGGACTCGCGCGCGTCATCGATAGGGCCTTCGAGGCGAAGCTCGGCGTAGGTTGGCGTTCGCATGGGTGAAGGGTCTGTCAGTGCGCTCGCGTGTGGCTTTCTTCCAGTGAGAGACCGCGCAGTTGGCCTTCGATGATCGACCAGAATCGGGAGCATTTCATGGGCTCGCTGGCTGGGCATTGCCGACCGTGCTCGAGTGCGGTGCGGGCCACCTCGATCCGGTGCTGCTGCTCGGCCAGCTCGGCCAACTTGTGATCAATCATGTCCCGTCGGGATTGCCGTTCGCCTGCAATGTAACGCCCGATCTCAGCCAGCGAGAATCCGATCTCGCGGAAGAAGAGGATCAGGCCGACGTCCCTGACTACCGATGCGGCATAACGCCGTCGTCCCGCCGCCCGAGCCGCCGGCCGCACCAATCCAAGTTCGTCGTAGTACCGCAGCGTGGTCGTCGGCACGACGGTACGTTCGGACAGCTCGCCGATTGACAGCAACGTTGGCGTGACTGACGAAGCCCGGGTGCGCTCGGTAACAGACATTGACCTCAAGCCTACTCGAAGTGCTTGGCTCACCTGATGGACATCAACCAGAGGGTGCTGGGCCGCATCATGCAATGGTGGGCTCATCACGGGGGGCTCGCACAATTCCACCAGCCGACCGGAGCCGTAGGGCACGTCGCCGGCTGGATCATGGGCCGGCGCTCGTCGAACGTGGCGCGCAACCGCTGGGCGGTGCAGCTTCTCGACGTCCAGCCGACCGACCGCGTCATCGAACTCGGCTGCGGTCCGGGCGTGGCCATCGCCGCCCTCGCCACCCGAGCGATCCGGGGATTGGTGGTCGGCGTCGACCATTCGCAGGTAATGATCCACCAGGCCCGCCGCCGCAATATGGCCGCCATACGGGCCGGACGGGTACGCCTGATCCACACCCCGGTCGAGAGCCTGTCCATCAGCGACGGGCCATTCAACGCCGCGCTTGCAGTCAACACAGTCGGTATGTGGCCCGACCCAACCGCCCGGCTACGCGAACTCGCCCGGCTGTTGCGGCCCGGCGGGCGCAACGCTCTGGTATCCCAGCCCCGCTGCCCCGGCGCCACCGCCGCCACTTCGGCGGCAGCCGCCAACGAGCTGGCAGCCCTGCTTACCGAAGCTGGGTTCGAGCACCTCCGCGTCGAGACGCTTGACCTCGACCCGCCAGCCGCGTGCGTGCTCGGGCACGTGACACCCTGCCGATAATGCCGAGCTCGTCGCCGCTCCAACAGTGCGGTCATGACCCGCGGGCGCGCAGGTCGTCGACCCGCTCAGGGATCCCCTTATGGGACTGGGCGTCTGCTTGCCATAGCGTGAAATGCATATACCGTTGGATGCATGGCCGATCTGTTCGAGGTCGAGGTCGAGCCAAAGGTCCGGTCCTGGCTGGACAGCCTCACCGACCGCGACTTCGGTCGGCTCGATTTCCTCGTCGGCCTGCTCGCCGAGCAGGCCGAGACACCGGGCGAGCCATACTCCCGTCACCTCGACGGGAAGGTCCGGGAACTGCGGTTTCATCTGCTGCGCCAGCAGATCCGAGTGACCTACTGGCTGGCGCCGGCTCGCCGGGTGGTGCTGCTAACCGTGTTCCGCAAGACCCGCAGCGCAGAGACCGCCGAGGTGGAACGCGCCGTACGGGCACAAGCAGCGTGCGAAGCCACCCACAGCGGCGCGTATGAGGTCTACGAACGCGAATGGGAGACGAGATGAGCACCGACCACAGTTCCTACGAGGAGATCGCGCGCCAGCGCCGTGGCAGCGCGGACTACCGCGAGGGGTACGACGAGGCCCGGCGGGCGTTCCTGATCGGACAGGCCGTTCGCGAGCGCAGACTCGCACTGGGCCTGTCCCAGACCGAGTTGGCCGCCCGCGCCGGCATGACCCAACCAGCCCTGTCCCGACTGGAGGCCGGTGGTGCCGTGCCGACCATCCCGGTGCTGGAACGGATCGCTGTCGCCCTTGGCGCTGAACTCATCGTGACTATCGCTCCACACGCAACCTGAACCAAACCCCACGATCCAGACCAGAGCGCAGGCAGGGTGTACCCAGACGGATCCGGCGAACCCTGGACATCGGCCAGCTGCAAGATCATGTCGATGTCGTACACGGTTCCTCGTGTGGGACGGATTGCACCCGCTCGCGCGCTTCAGCCTCCGTTCGCTGCTCGCGATCATGTCTTGACCGCCACCTCGCCCTCCGCGCAAGGTGGCCCGATGGAAGAACAGCGCTTGCGGGAGCTCTATGACGCGTTCAACTCCCGCGACATCGACACTGCCCTCGCTGCCATGATCGACGATGTCGACTGGCCCAACGCTTGGGAGGGTGGCCGAGTCCACGGCCGCGCGGGAGTCCGTTCGTATTGGACACGCCAGTGGACCGAATTGGACTCTTGGGTTGAGCCGGTCACGGTCAGTACCCGGTCGGACGGCCGGGTGGCTGTCGACGTTCGCCAAGGCGCGCGAACCCAGGCGGGCGAGATCGTCGGAGAGAGTCGCGTCCTTCACGTCTACGAGCTGCGTGACGGGTTGGTCGCCCGTATGGACGTCGAGGAACCCACTGCGGCGAGCTGAAGGTGGATGTCCCGGTCGTCGATCCCCTTACGGGGCGGTGAGGTCGAGGCGGGTGTCCATGTCGAGCCGGAACCGGCCGTAGGGGTTGATGTGGGTCCAGAACAGCGGGCTCAGCCCACCCGCTCGTCATCGCCCATCGGTCTCGGCGTGCTCGCGGTCCGGGCCGGTGAGGTCGCCGTCCTTGCCGTAGAAGATCACGGTATTGCCGGAGTTCCAGTTCTTCTCCACCACCTGCAGCCCGCCGTGGACCTCACGGCGCAGCTCGGGGCTGGCGAGGTAGTCGCAGGCGAAGATCGTGCGCACGGCCCGGCCGAGTTCTTCCAGCGCGGTGTACGTGGGGTGCTTGGATCCGCCGCGGGTGAACCGGCGCAGTACTCGCTCGGACTCCGCTGTCCCGAGCCGCAGCGCGGTGGCGTACCGGATCATCTGGTCGTACTGCTGGGTGATCAGCTCCCAGCGGATCAGGTGGGTCAGCACCGGCCCGAACGTGGCGTGGCGCTGCTGCTCGTCGGGCCGGTAGGCGTGAACGGCATCTCCGACGTACGCCCGTCGAGGGTGTGAGGTGCAGGCCGGACCGAAGCTCATCACGGTCACCACCCACTGAGGTAAGGACCGAGTCCGAAGTGTCGCCGCTTACACCTGGGACGGCCGAAGTGGTACACCCTGGAATCGCAAGCACCGAGTTGTCACCCTGACCGGCCGACTCGGGGTACGGCGGTTGTCAGGCGTTCAGCTCACCGTCGCGAATGCCGTCCACGAGGGCTTGCCATTCGTGGTGGGTGAAGGCGAGGACGGGACTGTCGTGGCCGAGCTTGCTGTCGCGGACGCCGACCCAGCCGGGCAGCTCGGTGGTGATCTCGACGCAGTTGTTGGCCATGTCGGAGTAGGTCGACTTGCGCCAGGCCTGCGTGTGGGCCAGGGCGGTGCGGACATCCTGGTGGTTCATGGTCGTAGGTCCTCTGCGGCGTGCTGGATGAAGGACCGGGACTCGTCCGGGGTGAGCGCCTGCACCTGCAATCGGGTGAGCACGTCCCGGTACACGGTGATCTCCTGCGGTTCCTCGTAGTAGATCGGCTGAATCCTGGTCTCGACATACGTTACACCCGGGTCACCCACCAGATCGGGCGGGAACGACAGGATCGCGAAGGTACCGTCGATCCCCGGGTGGATGCCGGTTGCCGCTGGTAACACCTGGATCTCGACGTTCGGCCGGGTGGACAGCTCGACGAGGTGGGCGAGCTGTTCGACGGCCACGGCCGCACCGCCGACGCGGCGGCGCAGCACCGACTCGTCGAGCACCGTCCATACCCGCACGGGCGGGTCGGCGCGGTCCAGGACCTGCTGGCGGGCCAACCGCAGCTCGACGCGCTCGGTGACCTCGTCGTGGGGTAGCTCGGGTCGTCCCTGCCGGATGATCGCTTCGGTGTAGGCCGGGATCTGGAACAGGCCGGGGACGACCAGCGCGTCGTAGCTGTCGATCCGGGTGGTCGAGCTCTCCAGGCCGAGGAACAGGTCGAACTTCGCGGGGACGACGGATCGGTAGGCGGACCACCAGTCCTTGCCCTTGCGGGCGGCGGTGAGCAGGTCGATGAAGAACGCGATGCGGTCGGCGACACCGTAGAAGCCGAGCATCACTTCGAGCTCAGGTGCTCGTGGCAGGTTCCGCATGGTCTCGATATGGGTGACGTGCGAGACCACGCAGTGCAGGCGGTCGGCCACCTGCTGTCGGGTGATGCCGGCACCCTCCCGAAGCTTGCGCAGCTCGAGAGCTATCCACCGCTTGAGGACCGTGGGGCTGGATGACACGACCACGACTCGACATCTCCGTTCTTGCTCGCCGGCCTGGCCGGTGGCGGTAGCGGGTCGATCCACTTTGATGACCTCGCGACTTGCACATCACATTGTAACGTGTTACAAATATCTTCAGGTACCGATGGCGACACTATAGCGGCTGGGAGGTGCCGGCGGGTGCACATGCCGTGATCGGCGTGTCTTCCCGTTGACCAGCCGTACCCGAGCTAGCGGCGGGGTCCGGGCTGCCGCCCCCCAAGGCCCCGGGCCTCGCCGCTGCCAGCTCGGCCGTTGACAAGCAGCATGGCTTGGCCGCTACCCGCGCAGGGTCCGGGCCTGACAACAACAGGCGACCTCGATGAGCGGCACCCACCGTAAGCGAGTTGCAGCCACCGTTGAGTACGAGCCAAGCACGTCCCGCGGTGCCAGCGATGCCGATGACGCCGGGTGGCGTGGCGGCCCGGCCGCGCGCGGAGTGCGGGCGGCGTGGCGGCGCATGGGGCGGGGATCGAACCGCGTCGTTCCGTGCCGCGACGCCTGGGGGTGTGCCGCGCGGCTGCTGATCCACCACGGGCCCAGCGGCGTCGTGCTCTCTGTCTCCGCCGCTGGGCCGCTGCAGCTGACGCCGCGGCAGGCGCGTCGCCTGCGGACCGCGCTGCGGCGGGCCGGACAAGATGATGCTGACCGGTGCGTCGGACGCGGTCCCGGCCTGGGGGCGAGCCGGTGACACCGGGGACGATCCTGCCCGATCCGGGCGTGGGCAGGACGCTGCTTCAGGTGGCGGACTGTGTGGGCCCCACGTTCCAGGGACACGGACCCTCGGCGGGTCAGGTGGCCATGCTCATCCAGCTCGCCGGCGACACCCCGGCCCGCCCGACCGGCGAGGCGGCGTCCACCGAGGACCGATCGGGCCGCGACCCGATGTCGCGCAGCCGCCGGTTCAGCGTGGACCAGCTGGCGAGCTGGGCACTGGGGTCCTCGGCGCAGCTGGTGGTGATCTCAGGGGACGAACCGCTGCTGCAGCAAGCCCACCTCGTGCCACTGGTGAGGTGTCTGGCCGGCGCCGGGCGGTGGGTGGAGACTCGAAACCACTGGCACCTGTGCGCCCGACCCGGCGCTGGTCGCCGTGACCGGCCTGTTCGTGGTGTCACCTCAGCTGTCCCGCTCCGCCTCGCAGCTCAGCCCCGCACGGCGGATCAGCCCGGCGGCCCTGGCCGCGTTCGCCGACTCCGATCGGGCGGTGTTCACCTTCACCGTCCGGCACCCCGACGAGCTGGACGAGATCGCGGAGCTGGAGCAGCGCTTCACGCTGCACCCCATCTGGGTGGTGCCCGCCGAAACGAGCGTCGCACCGGCGCTGGACGGGCTGGCCTGGCTCGCCGACGCGGCCCTGCTGCGCGGTTGGCACATGTCGGCACGGCCCGCTTGAACCGTTCGAAGTTACTGACGTTCCTCGCAGCCGGTCGAGTCGCCGTCCATAGGTCAGGTCCAGGGGCTCGGGCGGGTAGGCGCCAGCCTCCTTCGACCGCGAGAGGCGCTGCGCGATGCGGGTCGATGCCCGGGGCTGTCGCGCTAGGGTACGAAGCGCCCTGGTCAGGAGCCAACCCCAAAAACGACGACGAGCCCGACCCGAAATCTGGACGGATGATGCATCGATACCGGTCCCATACGTGCGGTGAGCTTCGCGGGACGGACGTCGACATCGACGTTCGCCTGTCTGGATGGCTGCACAACAGGCGGGATCTGGGCGGTGTCATGTACGAGGCGTTCCGGATCGCCGGATACCGCAAGGACCAGGTCGACGAGCAGTTCGGTGGCATGGTCCGCGCCTTCCACTACGGAGCCCCTCCGCACGCCGGTGTCGCGCCGGGCGTCGACCGCATCGTCATGTTGCTCGCGGACGAGCCCAACATCCGCGAGACGATCGCGTTCCCGCTGAACCAGAACGCCGAGGACATCCTCATGGGCGCGCCCAGCCCGGTCAGCGAGGAGCGCCTCAAGGAACTACACCTGAATATCCGGAAATCGCTTGCTACAAGCAAGGGCGACACGACCCGGTGAACCTAGCCGGGGCCTGGGTACAACCCCGACGACCCCGGCCGCTCGAGCCCTGTCGAAGTTACTGACCAGTATGTGACACTACCTCTATGCAGCGGGACATCTTCGACGCCGAGCACGACGCCTTCCGCGACCTCGCGCGCACCTTCGTCGCCAAGGAGATCGTGCCCTTCCACCCCCAGTGGGAGATCGACGGTCAGGTCAGCCGCGAGGTGTGGCTGGCGGCGGGCAGGGCCGGGTTGCTCGGCACCGATGTGCCCGAGGAGTACGGCGGGGGCGGCGTCGCGGACTTCCGCTACAACGCGGTGCTGATCGAGGAGCTCGTGGCGGGTGGAGCCAGCGGGATCGGATTCCCGCTGCAGAACGACGTCGTCGCGCCCTACCTGCTGCGGCTGGCCACCGATGAGCAGAAAGCCCGCTGGCTACCGGGATTCTGCTCCGGGGAGATCATCACCGCGATCGCGATGACCGAGCCGTGCGCCGGCAGCGACCTGCAGGGTATCCAGACCACCGCGCGCCACGACGGTCCCGAACCCGGCGCGGACTGGATCCTCAACGGGTCCAAGACCTTCATCACCAACGGCATCCTCGCCGACCTCGTCATCGTGCTCGCGAAGACCGATCCGGACGCCGGCAGCCGCGGGTTCAGCCTGCTCGTCGTCGAGCGCGGGATGCCGGGCTTCGAGCGCGGGCGGCGGCTGTCCAAGATCGGTATGAAGGCGCAGGACACCGCCGAGCTGTCGTTCACCGATGTCCGGGTGCCGGCCGCCAACCTGCTCGGCGAGCCGGGCCAGGGCTTCGTCCACCTCATGCAGAACCTGGCCCAGGAGCGGCTGTCGATTGCCTTGGGCAGCATCGCCGGAGCCGCCAAGGCACTGCGGATCACCATCGACTACACGAAGGACCGCACGGCCTTCGGCCGGTCGATCGCGGGCTTCCAGAACACCCGGTTCGAGCTCGCCGAGATGGACACCGAGGTGACCATCACCCGGGTGTTCGTCGACCGCTGCCTCACCGAGCACGTGGCGGGCCGGCTCTCCGTCCCCGACGCGGCCAAGGCGAAGTGGTGGGCCAGCGACCTGCTCAAGCGGGTGGTCGACCGGTGCGTGCAGTTGCACGGTGGCTACGGCTACATGCTGGAGTACCCGATCGCCAAGGCGTTCGTCGACTCCCGGGTCCAGGCGATCTACGGCGGCACCAACGAGATCATGAAGGAGATCATCGGGCGCAGCCTGGTGGACTGACGCGTCCCGCCGCCGGAGCCCGGCTCAGCCGCCCGCGCAGATCCGGTCGAGGGCGTCCATCGCGGCGCGGATGCGCGTCGGATCGAGCTGCACCAGATCCAGCTCCGAACCCCCGGGGGGCACCAGCGCCTTGCCCTGCACGTCCAGATCGTCGATGGCGTTGATCGCCTCGGCCACCGCCAGGGCGCGCTCGCGATCCTGCACACCCAGCACCACGTAGGCCTGGCGCGCGGCCAGCAGGACCAGCGCCGGGCGGATCACCGCGACCGGTCCGGCCTCGTAGGCCCGGATCTCGGTGCGGACCACGTCGACGGTGGCGGCGTGCCGCAGGCAGGCCGTGGCATCCGGATCGGCCGGGGCCGCAGGCACGGAGGTGGGCGCGGCCGGTGCCGGTGGGGGCGGCACCGGAGCGGGTGCGCCGGGCGCGCCGCCGCACCCCGCCAGCAGCACTGCGGCCAGGGCGAGCCCGACGAAACCACCGTGGATGCGCCTCATCCGAACACGCTTGCCTGGATGCGGGCCCGCTCGGCGTCGACATCGACGTGGGCAGGTGGGAACTGCGGGTCCATCGCGGTGAGCGTCTCCGCGAGCAGGGCGGCGATGGCCCAGTTGCGGTACCACTTGCGGTCGGACGGGATGACGTACCAGGGCGCGGCATCGCTGTCGCAGCGGCGCAGGGCATCGGTGTAGGCCGCCTGGTACTCCGGCCACTTCGCCCGGGAGTCGACGTCGCCGGGACTGTACTTCCAGAGCTTGCCCGGGTCGTCGAGCCGGGCGAGCAGCCGCTGCGCCTGCTCGGTCGGCGAGATGTGCAACATGCACTTGACGATGGTGACCCCCTGCCCGGCGAGCTCCGACTCGAACACGTTGATCTCCGCATAGCGCTCACGCCAGACCGCCTCGGGCACCAACTCGTCGACGCGGGCGATGAGCACGTCCTCGTAGTGCGAGCGGTCGAAGACCCCGATCCGGCCGGGTGCCGGCACCTGCTTGCGGATCCGCCACAGGAAATGGTGCGCGCGTTCCTCCTCGGTGGGCTTCTTGAACGACGCGATCTGCAGGCCTTGCGGGTTCACCAACCCGGCCACGTGCCGGATGACCCCGCCCTTGCCGGAGGTGTCCATGCCCTGGAGCACGAGCAGCACCGCGCGCCCGGGTGAATGGGAAGCGACGCCGGTGGCCTCGGCGTACAGGGCTTCCTGCAGATCGTCGAGCCGGGTGCGCAGCTCGACCATCTCCCCGGCGGCAGCGGCCTTGCCGGTCGGCCCGATCGGACGGCCCCGCGGGTCGATCGCGGCCAGATCGAGGGCGGCGGGCACCCGGAAGGTCTGGCGTACGTGCGTGGCCATGATCTGCAGGGTAGCCGCGCCGGTGCTCAACCCGGACGGGTGACGGTGGCGAGGGCGGCCAGGTCGACGTCCAGGGCGAACGGCTCGGTGAGTACCAGCCGCTCCCCCGCCGCCACCGCGGCGTACTCGACGTAGCGCCCGTCGACGAGCCGGTATGCCACGGCTGACGGGCCCTCCTGCTCGATCCGCAGGTAGTAGGGGATGCCGGCCTCGGCGTAGGCCTGCGGTTTGAGCACGCGGTCGACCAGCGGGTTGCCGCGGCTGACGATCTCGATGACCATCAGCAGGTCGACGGCATCGTAGACGACCACCTCCGCGCCCGGGTTGGTCAGCACCACGATGTCCGGGATGAACATCCGACCCGAGGCGAGCCGGACGTTGACGGTCTCGAGGATCTCCAGCCCGGCCTGTAGCACGGCGTCCACAGCCGCCCAGAATCGCGACGAGAACCGCTGATGGCGGCTGTTCGCGTACGGGCTCACGAGCAGGCTCCCGTCGAGCAGCTCGATCCGCTTGTCCTCCGGGAGCGCGAGATAGTCCTCCTCGGTCCACGGGCCGTCGTGGTCGAACACCGGATGCGGGCGCGTGTCGATGGGCATTGCCACGGCGCAACCTCCTTCGTCGTCGGGCTCGGTTCCATGGTGACACTGTGGCGGCGCGCACCGACAGTTTCGGACATGCTGGGATTGCCCTGTGCACAGCCTCTGGCCGGCCACCGGTGCCCTCCCCGATCTCGACGGCGACGCCCTCGCCGCGCACTACGCCTACCCCGAGCACCTGAGGGTCCCGTACGTCCGGGTCAACTTCGTCGCCAGCATCGACGGCGCGGCAACTCTGGACGGGCGCTCGGGGGGGCTCGGCACCGACGCCGACCGCCGGGTCTTCGGGATGCTCCGGGAGCTGGCCGACGTCGTCCTCGTCGGCGCCGGGACGGTGCGCGCCGAGGACTACCGCGGCGCGCGCAAGTCCACCCGCGGCCGCGACACCCCACCACCGATCGCCGTCATCACCGGATCGGCCCAGCTGAACCCCGGTAGTCGGCTGTTCACCGACACCCACGTACCACCGCTGGTCCTGACGCTCGACTCGACCCCGGCGGACCGCCGCGACGAGCTCGCCGCCGCCGGCGCCGACGTCGTCGCGCTGGAACGGCTCACCCCCGACCTCGTGCTCGGCGAGCTGGCCCGGCGCGGGTTGCACCGGGTGCTGTGCGAGGGCGGCCCGTGGCTGCACGGCGAACTGCAGGCCGCCGACGCCGTCGACGAGCTGTGCCTGACCGTCGCACCGCTGCTGGTGGGCGGCTCCGCGCAGCGGATCTCCGGCAATCGGGGCGGGACCTACGCACGCCCGATGCTGCTCGTCGGAGCCCTGCACGAGGACGGCGAGTTGCTGCTGCTGTACCGCCGTGGGCGGTAGGTCGCCGCTGATCGGGCGACATGGCGGGTGATGGGTGCCGACGGCTCACCGCCGGAAGCCAAAACCGGAGCCGCGCGGACGCCGTGCATGATGAGCAGTCGACAAGGAGCACGACATGACCCAGAGCAACGCCACCCCGATTCCCGCCACGGTGCCCGCCCGCCCGGCGATGACTAGCACCGCGCCCGCGCCAACGCTCACCGAGCAGGCAGCGGCCACGGCGACCGCACATCCCGCGGTCGCCGACCCGCCGGTCGAGATCGGGGCGTGATCGAGGTGGACGAGCAGGAGCGGGCCGCGTACCGCGCCTTCGTCCGCGAGCACCACCCGGACCGGGGCGGTGACCCGGAGTTCTTCGTCGCCGGCCTAGCCGGCTTCCGGACCGGGGAGCCGTCGCCAGGAGCGAACCCGCCGGACCCGGGGGCTGACGACACCGCCCGCCGCGACGCCCCGGTCGAGGTGGCGGCGTCGCTGCCGTGGGCGATGCGGGTGGCCATCGCGCTGATCCGGACCGCGCGGCAGCGACGTGACCGCCGCGGCGAATGACCGCTCGTCCCTTGACCTGCCGGAAGGTCCACATCGTCGACATCTACCGGCTCGCGTCGACGCCCAGGTGCTGGAATCCTCACAGCCATGAGCGTCCAGCATTCCTATGACCCGGCCGACGGCTTCCCGCGGATCATGCCCTCGCTGCGCTACGAGGATGTCGAGGCGGCGCTCGCGTGGCTGGCCGACGCCTTCGGGCTGGAGGAGCACCTGCGCTGGACCGACGACAACGGCGTCGTCCGGCACGCCGAGATGCGGGTGGGCGGTGCGTTCGTCGAGCTCTCGAATGGGTCGGCGGACTATCCGACGCCGAAGGCGCTCGGCGGGGTGAGCGGGTTGCTGGTGGTCCTGGTCGACGACGTCAACGCCCACCTCGCGCACGCCCGATCCCGGGGCGCCGCCATCGTGGCCGAGCCCGAGAACCGACCGTGGGGGCTGCGCCAGTACACCGCCGAGGACCCGGAGGGCCACCGCTGGGAGTTCTCGCAGTTCCAGCGGCAGGTCCCCCCGCACGAGTGGGGCGCGACGCTCGCCGCGCCGCGGTAGTCAACTCGCACCAAGATTCTCACGAACGCACGTCCACGCATGGTCGATCATGAATCAGCGTGCGTTCGTGGAGCCCCGGAACTGATCAGCGTGGTCGCGGGCCCACTGCGCGAACGTGGTCGCGGCGCGCCCGGTGATCTCCTCGACGGTCCGGGTCGCCGTCACGGGTTGCTCATCGAACCCGGCCAGGACATTGTCCACATACCAGCCGGCGTTCCCACCGATGCTGGCGGCGAACACGTCGACAGCCTCGTCCCGGGATACCTCGATGAAGGTGAGGTGTCGACCGAGCGCGTCGCCGAGCTGCCGCACCAACTCGACCCGGGTCAGCGTCTCGGGCCCGGTCAGGGTGTAGGCATGGCCGGCGTGGGTGTCCTCGAGGAGCACCGTCGCGGCCACCGTGGCGATGTCCTCCATCGCGATGGGCGCGCTCGCCGATCTGGGGTAGGGCTCGCGCACCGCGCCGGTGGCGCGGATCTGCTGCGCCCACGATGTGGTGTTCTCCATGAAGTCCCATGGCCACAGGTGCGTCCACCCGATTCCGCACACCTCGACCGCCTCGGCGACGCTGCCCCACCAGCTCGCCGGTTCGCCGGAGAGGTCGACGATGTGTCGAACACCCGCCTGGCGGGCCAGCGCCACCACCTCGCCGACCGTGTCCGGCGTCGGTGCCAGGTACATCCGATCGACACCGTCAAGCGCGGCGGGCACCGTCTCGATCTTCCGAAGGTAGCCCGTGACGACCTCCACCTCGGCCGGCAGTGCTGCCCGGTTCGGGTCGTTCGTCAAGGCACGAACATCGGATGCGCCCTTGGCCAGCAGGTGATCGACGAGCTTCCGGCCGATGTTGCCCGTGGCGCCGGTCACCAAGATCTTCATTCCCCCAGATGATACTCGTCGCCGCCTCGGTCGTGCCCACTCACTGTCCCCACACCGGTCCTCGGGCAGGGTGACCGCGACGATCAGCCGCCGGGGAGAGGAGCGCACGCGTGGCCGCAGCACTCCGCCGCGCCCTGCTCGTTGCCGTGGTGGCCCTGCTCGGCCTCGCGGGATGCACGGTCGGACCCTCGCAGCGCCCCCCGGTCGCGGTCCGCGGCGACGACATCGTCGCCCTGCCCTCGCCCACCGTGGCACCGGCACCGGCGCCGCCGGAACTACCCGAGCCCGACGCCCAGAACCCGGCCATCAGGTTCTTCGACTGCACCGATGACGCCCTGGCCACGCTGCCCTTCCCGCTGCCTCCCGACCGGACGCTGCGCGTCGATTGCGGGCACATCGCCGTGCCGGCCGACCCTGACCAGCCCACCTTGGGTGGCACCCGGATCGGGGTGCTCCGCGTGGGGCTGGCCGACGCCCCGGCGAACCGGCCCCCGCTGCTGGCTGTCGGCGACAGCGCCACTGAACCCTCGACCCGGCACGCCGTGACGTTGGCCGGCCAGGTCCCGCTCGCCGTGCTCCAGCGGTTCACCCTGGTCGGGGTGGACCGCCGCGGCGCCGGTGACGACGCCCTGGAATGCGCGCCCGTCGACGTCCGTGCCGCGCTCATCGACGCCGATCCCGGCACTGCCGACGAGGCCGGTCTCACTGCCCTGCTGGAGCAGGCGCGGGAGGTCGCACAGCTGTGCTACCGCCTGCTCGCGGGCGACCTCGGTGGTCACCGCACCGCGAGCACCGTCACCGACGTCGAGCGGCTGCGCATCGGGCTCGGCGTCACCCGGCTCTCCGCCGTCGGCGTCGGTGACGGGGCGACGGCCCTGGCCGGCTGGTCGGCGGCGTTCCCGACGTCGGTCGGCAGGGTGGTGCTCGACGGTCCACTCGACCCGACCCGGGATGAGCCCGACCGCAGCGAGGCCATGGCCGGTGCCCTCGAGGCGGCGTTCGACGGGTTCTCGGTGGCCTGTGTCGCGCGGGCCGACTGCCCGCTGGCCCCCGATCCCCGGGCATCGGTGACCGGCCTGCTGGAACGGCTGAGCACCCAACCCCTGGTAGCCGAGGACGGGCGGCGGCTCACCGCCGGCGCCACCGTCACCGCGCTGATCGCCGCGCTCGCCGAGCCACGGGGTTGGCCGGCACTGGCCACCGCCCTCGCCGCGGCCCGCAGTGGTGATCCGGTCGCGATGCTGGACGTGGCGGACCCGGTGATCGGGCCGGGCGGTCGCTTCGACGCGATGCTGGCCACGACCTGCAACGACTCCGGGCGGCGGCTGAGCCCGGGCGAGGTGGGGGAGCTGGCCGCCCGGTGGCGGACGGCGTACCCGCTCTTCGGTGGAACGCTCGCGCTGCGCCTGCTGGCCTGCACCCCCTGGCCGGCCACCGTGCGCCCGACCGATCCCGACCCGGCCGACGGCGTCCCGCCGGTGCTGGTGATCGGCACGGCTCGCAACCCTCGCGGCCCGCTCGACGGAGCCAGGCGGACGGCCGAAGCGCTGCCGTCGAGCCGGTTCCTGTCCTGGCAGGGCGCCGGCACCGGGGCCTACCCGCGCACCCCGTGCGTCACCGGCGTGGTCGACACGTTGCTGGTGGAAGGAAAGGTACCAGAGCAGGGACTCCTCTGCCCGCCCTGATCACGTTCAGCAGTAGTGCTTCTGCGCCAGGTCCACCAGCTCGCCGGCCTGCGCCCGGGTGACCGTCGGCAACCCACGCGGGATGCGGCCGGCCAGCTCTGCCTCGCTGGTGCCCGT
Source organism: Pseudonocardia sp. (assembly GCA_050701055.1). Lineage (GTDB taxonomy): Bacteria > Actinomycetota > Actinomycetes > Mycobacteriales > Pseudonocardiaceae > Pseudonocardia. Next base: position 28,839 of record JBOHEO010000025.1, read on the forward strand.
GGCAAGCTCCGTGCACGCCTCCCTGGCGACCAGGACCTCGGCGACACCGGTGCGACTCGTCGGAATGCCGGCCGCCCGCATCGCCTCAAGGAAGGCGACGGCCTTGGGTGTGCCGACCAGCTCGACATCCCGTCGACCCGCCTCGGTCAGGCCAGGGGGTGCAGCGGGGGCTCCGCTCACCGGCACCACCGGCGGCACGCTCGGCGGGGGTACTGCCGCGATCACCGCGGCAGGTGCCGGGATCGGGGACGGCTCGACGCGCGTACCGATCACCAGGATCCCGGTCAACGCCAGCGCGCCGCCGAGCGAGGCCGCGCCCAGCAACGCCGATGCCCCTGCGCGGGGAGGCCGGGTGGCGGCCCTGCGCCGTCCACCTCTCGCCTTGTCGGCCATCCCCGCTCCGTCCCGCTGGTCTCGACGGTGCAACGAGCGGGCCGCGAGTGCGCAACGGGCACCCGCGAGCCGTCACGCGAGTACCGGCGGCGGGTCCGGTGGTTCAACGTCGGGAACCCGGACGACCAGCGCGCCCTGCTGCACCCGGATGCGCAACTCCCTCGTGTCACCGATCGGATCGCCGTCCAGCTGGGAGGGCTGCGGCAACGCGGTGGTGATGACGATCGAGCGGGCCTGCCAGTGCTCCACCCGCTGGTGGCCCCGGCGGCGCCGGGTGATGATCCGGATCGCCACCGCCACCCAGCCGACGATCCCGTTGGGGGCGATGGAGACGACGTCGAGCAGCCCGTCGTCGACCGTCGCCCTCGGCATGAGAACCAACCCGCCGAGCAACGTGCCGGAGTTGCCCACCAGGATGGTACGGGTGCGGCGGCGCAGCGGGGCACCGTCGTCGAAGGTCAGCGAGACCCGGATGCGCCGACCGCGGATCGCGCGCAGCCCGGAGATCACGTACGCCAGGGTGCCCATCCGCACCTTGAGTGCCTCCGGAGTGGCCTCCATGACGGTGGCGTCGAAACCGGTGCCGGCCATCACGAGGAAGAGCCGTTCGTCCTGCGCCCCGTCCACCCGTACCCAGCCCACGTCGACCGGCCGGTCGTCCCCGGTGAGCGCGACGCGGACGGCGGACGGCACGTCCATCGGCGTGCCGAGCGTGCGGGCCAGGAGGTTGCCGGTACCCGCCGGGAGCAGCGCCATCACCACCCCGGTGCCGGCCAGTGCCTGCGCGACCGACCGGACGGTGCCATCGCCGCCGCCCGCCATGACGATGTCCGCGCCCTGCTCCACCGCGGCCTGCGCCTGCCCGGTGCCGGGGTCGTCCAGGGTCGTCTCCAACCACAGGGGCTCGCGCCACCCCAGGTCCGTGCACACCGCCGTGATCCGCTCGCGGCTACCCGGGTCGAGACGCAGCGGGTTGGCGATCACGGCCGGCAGCGGTCGGTCCTCCGGCTCGGCGGTGAGGGATGCCGGGTCCTCACGGGACCGGCGGCGAAGCACGGATGCCGAGATGAGCAGCCCGGGAAGCACCAGCAGGAGGACCAGGACGACGATGACCGACCAGGTTGTCACGGAGCCGGCCACGCCGGAACGATAGACGCCGAGCCCGATCCCGCATGCGTACCCGTTCGGCGAGCGTCTCCGGCTTCGGCTGGTGACCTGCCGCCCACCCCGGTAGAAATGCCTCCGGGCGATCGGCGTCCGCCAGGTTGACGGGGGGTTGGGTGCACATCTGGCCGGGATCTCCCTATCCGCTCGGAGCATCCTACGACGGCGGCGGCACCAACTTCGCGATCTTCTCCGAGGTGGCGCACCAGATCGAGCTCTGCCTGCTCGCCGACGACGGCAAGGAGACCCGCCTCGCGTTACCCGAGCGCGACGGGCTGGTGTGGCACGGCTACCTGCCCCGCGTCGGCCCCGGCACCCGCTACGGCTTCCGGGTGCACGGGCCCTACGAGCCGGCGGCGGGCTTGCGGTGCAACCCGAACAAGTTGCTGCTCGACCCCTACGCCAAGGCCATCGATCGCAACATCGAGTGGAACGAGGCGTTGTACAGCTATCGTTTCGACGACCCGACGTCCTACAACGACGACGACTCCGCCCCGTACGCGATGTACTCGGTGGTGATCAATCCGTTCTTCGATTGGGCCGATGACCGCCCGCCACGGGTTCCGTACTACGAGTCGGTGATCTACGAGGCGCACGTCAAGGGCATGACGATGCGCCACCCGGGCATCCCGTCCGATGTCCAGGGCAGCTATTCGGGCCTCGCCCACCCCGTGATGATCAAGCATTTCCAGGACCTCGGCGTCACCGCGGTGGAGCTGATGCCGGTGCACCAGTTCGTGCACGACTCCACGCTCGCCGACAAGGGGCTGAGCAACTACTGGGGCTACAACACGATCGGCTTCTTCGCCCCGCACAACGGCTACGCCAGCTTCGGCGCCCGCGGCCAGCAGGTCCAGGAGTTCAAGGCGATGGTCCGGACGCTGCACCGCGCCGGAATCGAGGTGATCCTCGACGTCGTCTACAACCACACCGCCGAGGGCAACCATCTCGGTCCCACGCTGTCCCTGCGCGGCATCGACAACCCCGCCTACTACCGCCTCGTCGATGACGACCGGCAGTACTACTACGACACCACCGGCACCGGGAACAGCCTCAACGTGCGCCACCACGAGTCCCTGCGGCTGATCATGGACTCGCTGCGGTACTGGGTTCTCGACATGCGCGTCGACGGGTTCCGGTTCGACCTGGCGGCCAGCCTCGCCCGGGAGTTCCACGAGGTGAACCGGCTGGCGGCGTTCTTCGACCTGGTCAACCAGGACCCGGTGGTGAGCCGGGTCAAGTTGATCGCCGAGCCCTGGGACGTCGGCGACGGCGGCTACCAGGTCGGCGGATTCCCCTCGCTGTGGACGGAGTGGAACGGCAAGTACCGCGACACGGTGCGCGATTTCTGGCGCGGCGAGCCCGCCAGCCTCGCCGAGTTCGCATCCCGCTTCACCGGCTCGTCGGACCTGTACGAGGCAGATGGCCGGCGGCCCATCGCGTCGATCAACTTCGTCACCGCCCACGACGGGTTCACCCTCAACGACCTCGTCTCCTACAACGAGAAGCACAACGACGCCAACGGCGAGGACAACCGCGACGGCGAGAGCCACAACCGGTCGTGGAACTGCGGTGCTGAAGGCCCGACCGAGGACAGCGGGATCCGGATCCTGCGCGAACGGCAGAAACGCAACTTCCTGGCGACGCTGCTGCTGTCCCAGGGTGTGCCGATGATCTCCCATGGCGACGAGCTCAGCCGCACCCAGGGCGGCAACAACAACGTCTACTGCCAGGACGACGAGATCAGCTGGGTCGACTGGGAGGACGCGCGCGAGCATGAGGTGCTCACCCAGTTCACCGCCGCGCTCACCCGGCTACGCGCCGAGCACCCGGTGTTCCGGCGCCGGCGGTTCTTCGAGGGCCGCCCCGTCCGCGGCTCCGATATCGACGACATCGCCTGGCTCCGTCCGGACGGGCAGCAGATGGGCGACGAGGACTGGAACGGCGGCCTGGCCCGCAGCGTCGCGATCTTCCTCAACGGTCAGGCCATCCCCGAGCGCGACCAGCTCGGCGAGCAGATCGTCGACGACTCGTTCCTGCTGCTGGTCAACCCCCACCATCAGCAGATCACGTTCACCCTGCCCGAGGAGGCCTACGGGCGGATGTGGCAGGTCGTGATCGACACGGCCGACCCGCTACTGGCCCACCCCCGGCGCCGCCCTCCCGCGGCGGGCAGCCGGCTCAGGGTGCCGGCCCGGACCATGCTCGTCCTGCGCCGCCGTTTCTGACTGCTGCGCCTGCCCCCTGTACCGCGGACGGCGAGCACCGCAGGCCTAGCTGGGGCGCCGGCGGACGCGCTCGCCGGCCAGGTCGATCACGTCCGGTACTCTGGCGCAGGCCACCTCGTCGAGCCACACCGGCACCTGCGCCCACCCGCCGCGGGCATGCCGGGCGAGCTCGCGCAGCACCTCGTACCCCACGATCCCACTGGGACTCCGGCTGAGCAGGGCGCGGGCCCGGCGCAGGGTGCGCACGTCGGCCCGTTCCGGGTAGGACACCTCGTCCCGGGCGGCGACCAGGCTGACGGCGCTGACCTGCGACGCACCGTCCGGATGACACTCCAGCCAGATCAACAACGCGGTCGCATCGCCCACCGTGGTGAGGTTGCGGCTGTAGTCGACGGTGCTGGTCGACCCACCCACCCGCGGCACGACGGCCGCGGCGGCCGCGCGCATCTGCACCTCCGTCGGGCCGTCGCACCACTGGACGATCCAGCCGGCCCAACCGCCGCTCGACCGGCCCAGCCATTCCACCCGTACCTCGACACCGCAGGTGGCACCGAGCTGCTCGCCGAACTGCCACCCCTGCCGCGACCTCGCACTCACGGCTCCTCCTCGCTGCCGTGCACGATGCTGCGCGAGGTTGGCTCCGGGCGCCACCTGGAGGCGCGGACCCGCCGGTGGGCGAGCCGCGTCGGCCACACCGCCGCCCCACCGCCGTCCGGCTCCCGGCCGCTGACGACCTATGCGGTGGGCTCGGCCCACCAGCCGTCGGACTCCGGTGTGGTGGGCTCCGCGGCCCGGTGCCGCCCCTGCCGTAGGCCACGCTGGTAGGTGTTGAGCCGGTCGCGCACCCTGTCCGGTATACGTCCCTCGGGCTCGACCCGCGGCAGCCGGGACCCGCCGAGGGTCGGAGCGATCAGCTGATCACCGGGGCGACGCCGGGGCAGGCCGGCGGCCGTCATCGTGCCGGTGTCCGGACGGGCCGCGCGGGCGGCCGCGGCGCGCCACTCCTCGTCGCCCGGGGACTCCCAGTCGAGGGCTGTCCCGTTGCCGTTCCGGGCCGGATTCCGGCCGTTCACCGTGGTGGGATCGACGGCGGGCACGACCTCCTGGAACCACGCCGACGCAACGGCCTCGAAGATGGGTGTGCCGATGCCGTCGTCGACCGGCCCGCTGGGTACCCGGATGGGGCCGAACAGCGCGTCGCCGCCGATCGGGCCGGCAGGCCTGGCCGACCGGCCGATCGCCTGCATGGCCGGCCCCTCCCTCCGGCCGATCACCGGCAGCTCCCCGTTCGGCAACCTGGGTTCGGCGGGAACGATGATCGCCGCTGCCGGGCAGTAGACCGTGGCGAGGACGCCGCCCGGGCCGGCGAGCGGGCGCTCCACGCCGATCCCGGTGGCCGTGTGCCGCGCGAGCGCGTCGGCCAGCCCTGAGCCCAGCGGCAGCAGATCCCACGGCTCGCCGCCGACGACGACGTCGACGGCGAGGCCGGCCGGTCCCAGCCGGCAGCTCACGGTGAGGTCGCGCCCCGGCCCGGAGCCCGTCGTCGCGTGGTCGAGCAGTGCGGCGAGCACGTGGCGCAGTTCGGCGGCCGCCCGGCCGCCGACGGAGGCGACCGGCGGCACGCGGACCGCGATCCGGGACGGCTCCTCGGTCGCGGCGACCGCATCGCCGAGCACCTCGGGCAGGGTCACCGACAGGGTGGACGAGCCGGGGTCCGCCCCGCACAGCAGCCGCAGGCGTTCCCCGTCGCGGCCGATGCGGTGCGCCGTTCGCTCCAGGTCGCGCAGGCCCGCCGCCACAATGCCGTCCCCCCGCCCGACCCGCTGCTCGTCGTCGCGCATGCGGCGTAGTTGCCGCCCCTGCTGCTCGACCAGCCGGGCAAGGCGCAGTGTCACGGTGAGGAGAGCACTCTCCTCGAGCGGAACGGACCTCAGGTCGTTCACTGCCGGTCCTCCCGAGACGTCGTGGAGGATGCGACGATACCGCGACGGATCGAGCTATCGACACTGCCGGGTCCTTCGCCGTGGTCGACGGCCCCGTCCCTCCGCGAGGTGTGATCGGCAGTGGATGTCGTCGGATGTCGTCGCCAGGCTTCGACGACCCGCGCCACCTCGAGTACCAGGAGTGGCTGGAACGGGCCGCGAACGGCATCGAGTCCTTCGGCTTGTCATTGATGGTGGCGAGCGGATTCCTCCGCTGCGTGATCGCTACCGGTCAGCGCTCCTGCACTCACTGAGATGATCGTTGTGAGTGCTACCTCAGCGTCACCCGAACGACGCTGAGGTAGCGCTCACAACGATCACGGGACCGGTCGAGCCGGTGATCGTCTCCCCGATACGCCACTTTCCGGCAGGATGCGGACATGCCCGAACGCCGGTTCGTCTCGTCCGGATCTCCTTATGAGCCCGCCATCGGCTTCAGCCGCGCGACCCGCGTCGGCGCGCTCGTCGCGGTGTCCGGCCGCGGCGGCGCAGGCCCACGGCGAGCACTTCGGCGAGGTGCGCCCGGCGTCGACCATGCTCCTGGTGGCCGGCCTGCTCGATCCGCGGTGGCTCGTCGAGGTCGAGCTCGACGAGGTGCTGGACGTCAGGTAGCGCGACGGGGGCGGGGTTTCACAACGAAGATCAGCACGGCCATCTCACGGCAGGAGGTCGGGCCGCTCGAGCCTCCCGCGCATCCCACGCAGCGCGTAGAAGACCCGGCTCTTGACGGTGCCCACCGGGACATCGAGCTCGGCGGCGACGTCGGCGTAGGAGCGATCGTGCACGACCGTCCGCAGCACGACGCCCCGGTGCTCGTCGCTGGCCCCGGCCAGGGCGTCGAGCAGCACCATCCGGAGCAGGGCGCTGTCGATCGCGCTGCCGGGGACGGCCTGCTCCACGACGTCCACCGGATCGGTGCGCGACAGCTGTGGCCGCACCGCCCGCGCCCGCGTCATGTCGATCACCACATTGCGAGTGATCATGTACAGCCAGGTGACCAGGGGTGGCCCGGACGCCGGATCGAACGACGCGCAGGCCCGCCACGCCCGGACGAAGGCCTCCTGCACGGCGTCCTCGGCCAACTCGGCGTCACCGAGCATCGACCACGCTCGGCCAAGCAGCCGGGCGCGGTGCTCGCGGTAGGCCGCGGCGAAGCCGTGCTCGCTGCACAACCCGGCGCACGGGCCGGGGCACGCGGCCCGGAGCGGTGGGGGGGCGGCGAGCACGGCTGCAGCGGTCATGGACGCAGACCCTGCTCGTTCCCGGCAAGTTCCCCGATGGCGTCCTACCGGCGCGAACCGGTACTTCGACACACAGGTGCCGCCGCGGGCAACGGTACGTCGTGAGCCCGCTCACGGACCCAACCCGCGCAGCAGGTGAGCGACCACCGGCTCGTTGCGGTTCTTGACCGTGAGCTCTCCCAACGGCTCCACCTGCGCGCCCGGGGGCAGCCCGCAGCGGGTGGACTCGCCGATCACGACCTGCCCCGGCTCGGCCACGGTCTCCAGCCGGGCCGCGACGTTGACCGCATCGCCCATCGCGTTGAAGTTGCGCAGGGCAGTGCTCCCGATGTTGCCCACGAGCGCCTGGCCGGTGTTGATGCCGACCCGGAACCGGGGCCACCCGGGCGTCGCCACCGCCACCTCCTCGACCTTGGCCTGCATCGCCAGCGCGGCCCGAGCCGCGCGCACCGGGTGGTCGGGCTGGCTCACCGGCGCGTTGAACAGGGCCATCAGGGCGTCGCCGACGAACTGCACGACGGTGCCGCCCTCGGCCAGGATCTGCTCGGTGGCCACCTCGAAGTACCGGTTGAGCATGACGACGATCTCCTCCGGGCGCGCCTGCTCGGAGAAGCTGGTGAAGCCGCTGAGGTCGGCGAAGACGGCCGTCACTTCGATCTCCGCGCCGCTGAGCGTCGCCAGTTCCGGGTCGGCGAGCAGGGCCGCGGCGACGTCGGGTGACATGTGCTGGTGGAAGAGCCCATCGAGCTGGTGGTAGAGCCGCGCGTTCTCCATCCCCATGGACAGCTGGCTCGCCAGCGACGCGAACAGCGCCCGATCCCGGTCGGAGAAGCCGCCCGTGCGGCGGGTGAGCAGGACCCCGGCCGGCTGGTCCTTGACGGTCAGCGGGCAGGCCAGCACGTCCTCGTCGAGCTCGACCAGGTCCAGGCCGTCCAGGCGCCGCTCGGCACGGCGGGCGATGTCCGCGGACACCTCCCAGCGGGGATCGGTCGCCAGATCGTCGGGGAACTGCAGGTGGCCACCGCCCAGCAGGCCGACCCGCACACCATCGCCGTTGAAACCGGTGGCCACCCGGCGCACCGCACGCTGCAACAGGACCTGCTCGGTGAGCCGCACCCGCGACTCGCGGCCGATCGCAACGAGCACGTCGAGACGTCCGACCTGCTCCCGCTCGCTGCGCAGCGCGCTCGCCGCCCGGCCGAGTACCGCGGTCTGGCCCTCACTGAGACCGAAGCGGCTGGCCATCCGAGCGGTGATCAACCCCATCTCGCTCGCGGAGATCTCCCCCGCCTCCTGCCGCCGGACCGCCTCGACCAGCGCCTCCAGCGCGGCCCCGTACTCGGCCCGCAGGACCTGCACGGTCTCCTCGGTGCGCACCCCGTCGAACAGACCGGTGGTGACACCCTCCTGCTGATAGCCGGCGTATGCGCTGTAGCCGACGTAGCCGAAGGCCAGAGCCATCAGCACGTGCCACAGCCACCAGGTGAGGTGCCAGTTCGGGCCCAGCGTGACCGCGATCATGGACTCGGCGAGCAGGGTGGCGGCGGTGAGGATGGACAGCAGCATCACCGACCGTCGGCTCCGGTAGAGCAGGTAGTACCGGACGGCGGCAAGGCTGTAGAGCGCCACAGCCGCCGTCGCCACGATGACCAGCGGGCCGCTGAGCCGCTCGGCGATGGTCGGGTCGGCCAGCGGCGAGTAGCCGGCCAGCGAGATGAACCCCCATGCGGCGGCGAACGCGTACAGCGACATGCGCAGCCATCGCCCGACCCGCAGTACCGCCACCGCCCGGGCGGGCGGGAAGTCCAGCGCCGAGGCGGCGATGAACAGCGCCCCGACCGTCAGGCCGACCGGGGTGGCCAGCGCGAAGCCACCGTTGCTGCTGCTGACCAGCACCCCGGGGGGTAGCTAACGCGTGCAGCCCGAGGAACAGCGCGGCGCCCAGGAAGCCTAATCCGAAAATAGCCGGGGACGGGCGAACGGGACCACCGGCTCGGCGTCATGTCGGTGCCGAGTCGGGGACGGGCTGACCGATGTCAGGCGGCGGGCTCCAAGGTGACTTTGAAGCCGAGGGTCT
>JBOHEO010000026.1:0-37335 GCA_050701055.1 Pseudonocardia sp.
TGCCCGGTCACCGCGGCGAGCAGCTCGGCCGGGGTGAACCGGCCGCGCCAGCCGGACCGCAACCGCTCGTGCATCTCGCACGCCCTGGCCTCCTCGAACAGGTCGACGACGGCGTGCTGGTCGGTGCCCAGCGACAGCCGCACCCTGGCATCGTGCAGCGCCCGGGCCGGGCCGATGCCGTCGGCCAGGTCTCGTTCGGTGGTCGGGCAGAGGCACACCCCGGTCCCGGTCCGGCCCAGCAGGGCCACGTCGGCCGTGGTCAGATGGGTGGCGTGGACCGCGGTCGTGGTCGGGCCGAGCACACCCTCGGCGGCGAGCAACCCGGTCGGCGTGAGGCCGTGGTGAGCCAGGCACACGTCGTTCTCGGCCACCTGCTCGGATAGATGCACATGCAGCGGTCGCCCGGCCGCGACGGCGACGACAGTGCCCAGCGCCGCTCGCGGGACCGCCCGCACCGAGTGCACGGCGACGCCAACCCGCAGACCATCGCGCGCAGCACCAGCAGACCACGCAGCACCAGCTGAGCATGCAGCACCAGCCACGCGCGCAGCACCAGCCACGCGCGCATCGACACCGCTGTCACGTAGGTCCCCGACCCGCGTGGCCCAGGCGTCGGCATCGCCGTCGGAGAACCGGCGCTGCACCGGGTCGAGAGGCAGGTGACCTGCGCGCCCCAGACCGCCGCTGAGATAACAGGTGTCGAGCAGCGTCAGCCGGATCCCGGCATCCGCCGCGGCCTGGTGCAGCGCGTGCGCCATCGCGTTCGGGTCGGTGTAGCGGCGCCCGTCCGGGCCGTGGTGCAGGTAGTGGAACTCCCCGACCGCAACGACCCCAGCCAGCGCCATCTCGGCGTACGCGGCGCGGGCCAGCGCCAGGTAGGAGTCCGGGTCGAGGCGCTGCGCGACGGCGTACATTGCATCACGCCAGGTCCAGAACGTACCGCCCTGGTCGTGGGTGCGTCCGCGCAACGCCCGGTGGAACGCATGGCTGTGCACGTTGGCGAATCCGGGCAGGACGATCCCGGGCAGCCGCGCCGCGTCGCCGGGCAACGTCCCGGGCGTGACGGCGGCGAACCGGCCGTCCGCCACCGTGAACAGGACGTCGCGAGCGATCCCGCCAGGAAGCGCGGCGCACGCCGTCCAGAACCGGCCCGCCCGTGTCATGGAGCCGTACCGCGGATCCGATCGCCCGCCCGCTGCGTCATGGACGCCATACTGCGGATCCGATCGCCCGCCTACCCCCGTGACCCCGCCTACCCCCGTGCGGTATCGCAAGCTCGCCCGGCACCTGACGGTTGCCTCGCAAGCTCGCTCACGGACCCTCGGCCATCGGGATCCGCAATCCGTGCGCCCCGGCCACCTCGCGGGCGCTGTCGTACCCGGCATCGACGTGCCGGATCACCCCGGTGGCCGGGTCGTTGGTCAGCACCCGTTCGATCTTCTGGCCGGCCAGTGCCGTCCCGTCGGCCACCGTGACCTGCCCGGCGTGCAGGGACCGTCCGATCCCGACGCCGCCGCCGTGCTGGATCGACACCCAGCTCGCCCCGGATGAGGTGTTGATCAGGGCGTTGAGCAGCGGCCAGTCGGCGATCGCGTCGGAGCCGTCGGCCATCGCCTCGGTCTCCCGGTAGGGCGAGGCGACCGACCCGGTGTCGAGGTGGTCGCGCCCGATCACCACGGGCGCCGAGAGCTCACCGGAGGCGACCATGTCGTTGAACCGGATCCCCACCCGGTCGCGTTCGCCCTGCCCGAGCCAGCAGATCCGGGCCGGCAGCCCCTGGAACGGGACCCGCTCCCCCGCGAGCCGGATCCAGCGGGTCAAGGAGGCGTTCTCCGGGAAGAGCTCGAGCACCGCTGCGTCGGTCGCGGCGATGTCGCGCGGGTCACCGGAGAGTGCCACCCACCGGAACGGGCCCTTGCCCGCGCAGAACAGCGGGCGGATGTAGGCGGGGACGAACCCCGGGTAGTCGAACGCCCGCTCGTAACCGCCTGCCTTCGCCTCGGCGCGCAGCGAGTTGCCGTAGTCGAACACCTCCGCACCTGTGTCGAGGAACCCGACCATCGCCTCGACGTGGGAGGCCATCGACTCCCGCGAGCGGTGGGTGAACTCGTCGGGTTTCTTCGCCGCGTAGTCCCCCCAATCAGCGAGGTCGACCTCGCGCGGCAGGTACGACAACGGATCGTGCGCGGACGTCTGATCGGTGACGACGTCGGCCGCGACCCCGCGGCGCAGGAGCTCGGGCAGCACCTCGCAGGCGTTGCCGACCACCCCCACCGACAGCGCCTCACCGGCCGCTCTGCACTCCTCGCAGATCCGCACCGCCTCGTCCAGCGAGCCGGCGAAACGGTCCAGGTAGCCGCCGTCGAGCCGCCGGCGCACCCGCGCCGGGTCGCACTCCACCACCAGCGCCACACCGTCGTTCATCGTCACCGCCAGCGGCTGCGCACCGCCCATCCCGCCCAGCCCGGCGGTGACGACGAGCCGGCCGCGCAGCGTCCCGCCGAAGCGCTGCGCGGCCAGCGCCGCGAACGTCTCGTAGGTGCCCTGCAGGATCCCCTGGGTACCGATGTAGATCCACGACCCGGCCGTCATCTGCCCGTACATGGTGAGGCCGAGCTGCTCGAGGCGGCGGAACTCCGGCCAGGTCGCCCAGTCCCCGACGAGGTGGGAGTTGGCGATCAGCACCCGCGGCGCCCACTCGTGGGTGCGCAGCACCCCCACCGGCCGCCCGGACTGCACGAGCATCGTCTCGTCGTCGGCCAGCGTGGTGAGCGTGCGCACCATCGCGTCGAACGACGGCCAGTCGCGCGCGGCCCGGCCCGTGCCGCCGTAGACGACCAGATCGTCGGGACGCTCGGCGACGTCGGGGTCGAGGTTGTTGCACAGCATCCGCAGCGGGGCCTCGGTCTGCCATGACCGGGCGGTGCGGGTGGTGCCGCGGGCGGCACGAACGGGCCGGGCGCCTTCCATGGTGAGCTCCTCCCGGGTCAGCTCAGCTGGCCGACGACCGACTCGGCGGCGGCCAGCGCGCCACCCGAAGCGACGTATACCACCGCGCGGTCGATCTCAGGAGCGAGATGACGGTCGGGGCCCGGACCGGCGACGTGGATACGCAACCCGTCGCGGACCGCGGCCGTCGCGGGAGCGGGGGTGAACGGCCCGCGCAGGTCGAGCCCGCGGGCGGCGGTGAGCAGCTCGATCGCCACCACCCGGGTGAGCCCGTCGATCCCGCGGCGCAGCTTGCGGGCGGCCGACCAGCCCATCGAGACGTGGTCCTCCTGCATCGCGCTGGACGGGATCGAGTCCACCGACGCGGGTGCAGCCAGCCGTTTGAGCTCGGACACGATCGCCGCCTGGGTGTACTGGGCGATCATGTGCCCGGAGTCGACGCCCGGGTCGTCGGCCAGGAAAGCCGGCAACCCGCCCGAGCGGACCACGTCGAGGAACCGGTCGGTGCGCCGTTCGGCGATCGAGGCGACGTCGGCGACTGCGATCGCGAGGAAGTCCAGCACGTAGCCGAGCGGGGCGCCGTGGAAGTTGCCGTTGCTCTGCACCCGCCCGTCGATCGTCACCACCGGGTTGTCCACGGCGGCGGCCAGCTCCCGGGAGGCGACGAGCTCAGCGTGGACGAGCGTGTCGCGCGCCGCACCGTGCACCTGGGGCGCGCAGCGCAGGGAGTACGCGTCCTGCACCCGGGTGCAGGACGGGATGCGGTGGCTGGTCATGATCGCCGAGCCGGCGAGCAACAGGCGGAAATTCGCGGCCGAGTCAGCCTGGCCGGGGTGCGGACGCAGCGCGATCAGGTCCGGCGCGAACACCGCGTCGGTGCCCAGCAGCGCCTCCACGCTCATCGCCGCGGTGACGTCGGCGGTGCGCAGCAACCGGCGCAGGTCGTGGCAGGCCAGCACGAGCGTGCCGAGCATCCCGTCGGTGCCGTTGATCAGGGCGAGGCCCTCCTTCTCGCGCAGGACGACCGGCTCGATCCCGGCCCGCGCCAGCGCGTCCGCGGCCGGGCACAGGACACCGCCGGCATCACGCACCTCACCCTCACCGATCACCGCCAGCGCGCAGTGCGCCAGCGGCGCGAGATCACCTGAGCAACCCAGGGAGCCGTACTCCCGCACCACCGGGGTGATTCCCGCGGTGAGCACCTCGGCATACGCCCGCGCGGTCTCCAGGCGGACCCCGGTCCGCCCGGTCGCGAGGGTGGAGAGCCGCAGCAACATCAGCGCGCGCACCACCTCCCGCTCCACCTCCGGTCCCGACCCGGCCGCATGGGAGCGCACCAGGTTGCGCTGCAGGGCACCCCGCCGCTCGGCCGGGATATGCCGCGTCGCGAGCGCCCCGAACCCGGTGGACACCCCGTAGTGCGGCTCGACGTCCTTGGCGAGGTCCTCGATCACCTTGCGGCTGTAGAAGATCTCGATCTCGGCCTCGGCGGACAGGATGACGGTGGCCCCGTGCCGGGCGACGGCGACGACGTCGCCACCGGAGAGTGGGCCGATGCCCACGGTGACTGCATGCATCGATCCATCGGACACCCACGGCGGGTATGCCGCCATGTTGCCGGGCGATCTCCGTGGATTCACGAACAGTCGGCTACCCCGGGCTGGTACCGGCTCACCGCGAACACCGCACCCTGGGGATCACGCAGGACCGCCATCCGGACGACGCCGGCATCATGCGGCGCTACGACGATGGTGCCCCCGAGGTCCGCGGCCCGGCCGGCGATCGCGTCCGGGTCCTCGACGGTGAAGGTGATGCTCCAGTGCGCCGGCTCGGCATCGGTGACCGGCATCATCCAGCCGACCGCGTCCGAGAAGCCCGGAGGTATCCCGTCGTCGTCGTGGCGGCGGCGCAGGCCGGGATCGAGCGCTTCGAGGGTCTCCCCGTAACCCGGGACGCGCCACATCGTGGCGGCGTGCCCATCGAAGTCGACGGGCTCGGCCACCCAACCGAACACCGCGGCGTAGAAGGCCACGGCCCCGTCGGGGTCGGGGGTGTTCAGATCGCTGAAGACCCAGGTGCCGGGCCCGTTCACCAGCTGCGCACCCCGGTGCCCCTTGGCCTGCCACACGCAGAACTCCGCGCCGGACGGGTCGGCCAGCACCGTCATGCGACCGGCGTCGAGGACGTCGAACGGCTCCACCAGTATCCGACCGCCGGCGTCCTTCGCCCTGGCGGCGGTGTCGTCGGCGCTGTCCACCCAGATGTAGGTATTCCATACCGGGGACGCGGCCTCGGGCTGGGACCCGATCGCGGCCACGTCGCGGCCCTGGAGCTGAGCCACGTGGTACCGGCCGGGCGCGTCGGCCGGCATGCGGTCGGCGAACTCCCATCCGAACAGTCCGCCGTAGAAGGCCACGGCGGCCTCCGGGTCCGGCTGCGCGGTGTCCACCCAGCACGGGACGCCGTGCGGGTATCCGTCTCGTTCATTCATCGTTCTTCCTTTCCCTATTGATCATCGAGTGCAGCTCACTAGTGGTCATCGAGTGCAGCCAGGTCAGTCGGCACTGCGTTGCATCGCCCGGATGCCGATGATGAGCCCGACCGCCGCGGTGCCGAGCGCGGCGAGCCAGCCCCAGGCCACGACCGGGGCGAGGATCTCGCCGGCGAACAGCGCGCGCTCGGCGTCGACCACGTGGGTCAGCGGGTTGAACCGCGCCGCGACCTGCATCCAGCCCGGCCCGGTCGCCAGCGGCAGCAGTATGCCCGAGAGGATCATCAACGGGAACAGCAGCGTCTGCTGCACCACCCAGAACATCCACTCCTGGCGGCACACGGCGATCGCGAGCGCATAGCTGAGCGACCCGAGCCCGACGCCGAACACCGCCAGCAGCAGCAGGCCCAGCACCGCACCGGCCGGGTGGAGCTCGAACCCGAACGGGAGCATCACCGTGATGATCACCACGGCCTGCCCGACGAGTGGCACCATCTCCTTGAGTGAGCGCCCGATCAGCAGCGACGGCCGCGACAGCGGCGTGACGAGCATCCGCTCATGGGCGCCGGTCTGGAATTCGACGAGCAGGTTCGAACCCGTGATCGACGTGCCGAACAGTGCGGTCATCACCAGGATCGCCGGCACGAACCACTGCCACACGCCGCCGTCGAACGCGGCGCCGGCCTGACCTCCGAGCGAGCCGGCGAGCAGCGGACCGAACAGCGCCAGGAACACCAGCGGCTGCACCATGCCGAAGACCAGCGAGAACGGGTCGCGCAGGACGGGACGCAGCTCCCGTGCCATGACGATGCCCGTGTCGCGGAACAGGCTGCGCCGGCCCGGCCCGGACGCGCCGGCCCCGGTTGCCGGCGGCGCGGGGAGGGAGGTGGCCAGCGTGCTCATGCTGTCTCCTTCAGCGGACGGGTGGACGTCTCGATCGTCGGGATGTCGGCGGGGATGTCACTGCCGGTCTCGCGAAGGCTGCGGCCGGTGAGGCTGAGGAAAACGTCGTCGAGGGTGGGCCGGTGCACCTGCGCGGTGGCGACGCGCACGCCGGCGTCCCCTGCCGCGCGCAGCAACTCGGGCAGCGCTCCCGGCCCGTCGTCCACCCGCACCTCGACACCCGAGCCGTCGAGCTCGACATCGCGGGCGTCGGGAAGGCGGGAGGCGAGCTGCGCGAGCCGCCTCGCCGTATCACCGTTCGCGGTGGTCAGGACGAGCCGGTCGCCGGCGAGGTCGGCCTTGAGCGCCTCCGCGGTGTCGTCGGCGATGACCTGCCCGTGGTCCACGATCACCACCCGCTCGGCCATGGAGTCGGCTTCGTCCAGGTAGTGCGTGGTGAGCACGATCGTCATGTCGTGCGCCGCGCGCATGCTGAGGATGTGCTCCCACAGGTTCGCCCGGTTCTGCGGATCGAGCCCGGTGGACGGCTCGTCGAGGAACAGCAGCGACGGCGCGTGCACCAGGCCCATCGCCACGTCCAGCCGACGGCGCTGCCCGCCGGAGAGGTCGCCGACCTTGCGCGCGGCGAGCTCCGTCAGGTCGAGGGCCTCGATCAGCTCATCGGCCCGCTGCCGTGCCGCCCGCCGATCCAGGCCGTAGATGGTGCCCTGGCTGACCAGCTCGTCGCGGACGCGCTGGGTGTGACCGGCCCCGTTGCCCTGGCCGACGTACCCGATCCGCCTGCGCACCTGCGCGGCTTCGGTGACGACGTCGTGCCCGGCCACCGTTGCGGTGCCCGAGGTCGGCGCGATCAATGTGGTGAGCATGCGCATCGTGGTGGTCTTGCCGGCGCCGTTCGGACCGAGCACGGCCACCAGCTCGCCGGGATCGATCTGCAGGCTGATCCCCCGGACCGCGTGCACGGTGTGCGATCGGCTCACCACGAAGTCCTTGGCGAGTGACTGGCTACGAATCACTGGTCCTCCTGAGCGATGGTGCTGCTGGCAGCTGCCGGCAACGCTGACTCTTCCGGCCGTTCAGGTCAGAATCTGTCCGCTACTCGTGCCACTCTGGCTCCATGCTCGAGACCTCGGCCCGGCTGCTCGCACTCCTGTCGCTGCTCCAGGCCCGCCGCGACTGGCCCGGCGACAGCCTCGCGGCCCGGCTCGAGGTCAGCGCCCGCACCGTGCGCCGCGACGTCGACCGCCTGCGGGCGCTCGGCTACCCGGTACGGGCGACCAGGGGCCCCGACGGCGGTTACCGCCTCGACGCCGGCGCCGACCTGCCCCCGTTGCTGTTCGACGACGAGCAGGCCGTGGCCGTCGCCGTCGCCCTCCAGACGGCCACGGCCAGCGTCGTCGGCATCGAGGAGGCGGCCATGCGCGCGCTCGCCACCGTGCGACAGG
This sequence comes from Pseudonocardia sp., assembly GCA_050701055.1. Lineage (GTDB taxonomy): Bacteria > Actinomycetota > Actinomycetes > Mycobacteriales > Pseudonocardiaceae > Pseudonocardia. Next base: position 7,789 of record JBOHEO010000026.1, read on the forward strand.
TCATGCCCGCCCGGCTGCGCCAGCGCGTCGATGCGCTGCAGGTCACGCCGGTCGACCGGGCCGGCACCCGGGAGCGGCCGCGGGTGGACGTCGAGCACCTCCTCGCACTCGGCTCGGCCGTGCGGGCGCGTGAGATCCTGCGGTTCGACTACGCGCGCAGCGTCGGCGGAGCGCGCAGCGACACGGCGCGCAGCGCCACCGGAGCGCGCAGCGCCACCGCGCAGGCCGCCGAGCCCCAGGCCGCCGAGCAGCCGCGCCCGCGGCGGGTGGAGCCGCACCATCTGGTCACCTGGGGTGGGCGCTGGTATCTCGTGGCGTGGGATCTGGAGCGGGTGGACTGGCGCACGTTCCGCGTCGACCGGATGACCCCGCGCACCCCGACCGGCCCTCGCTTCACCCCGCGCACGCTGCCGGCACCCGATGTCGCCAGCTACATCGCCGAGCGGTTCCGATCACCCGAGTGGCCGTGCCGGGGTGAGGTCATCCTGCACGCGCCGGCCGGGCGAGTCGTGGCCTGGGTGCGCGACCAGGGCGTGGTCGAGGAGCTCGGGCCGCAGCGGTGCCGGGTGGTGGCCGGAGCGTGGTCGTGGGGTGGGCTCGCGGCGTGGATGGGCATGTTCGATGTCGACCTGGAGATCGTCGGACCGGCCGAGCTGCGCGACGCCGCCGCGCTGCTCGCGCACCGCTACGCCGCGGCGGCGACATCCCTGTCGGGCCCCGCTGTCACTTGAGCGAGGTTCTTGTTAGCCTAACCAAACGTAGGATCGCCACGGCTGAGTGATGAGGTGACGTGCCGTGACCGCAGGGCCCGTCGAGGCCGCTCGGGCGCACCCGGACGTGCCACCGCCGCGCACCGCGTTCGGCGCGCTCCGTCACCGACGCCTCCTGGTCGTCGTGGCGTTGCTGGCACTGCTCGTCCTCGCGGCGCTGGCCAGCCTCGCCGTCGGCGCGAAGCCCATCCCGATCGACGTGGTCTGGGATGCGATCTTCTCCCCCACCGGCACCGAGGACGACATCGTGGTCCGCTCCCTGCGGATGCCCCGCACCATCCTCGGAATCATCGTCGGCCTGGCGCTCGGAGTCGCCGGCGCACTGATGCAGGGTCACACCCGCAACCCGCTGGCCGAGCCGGGCCTGCTCGGAGTCAACGCCGGAGCCGCGTTCCTCGTCGTGATCGGCATCTACGGGCTGGGCGTGACCAGCCCATTCGGGTACGTGTGGTTCGCCTTCGCAGGTGCATTCGGCGCCAGCGTGCTCGTCTTCGCGCTCGGCTCGGCCGGACGCGGCGGCCCGACGCCGGTCACGCTCGCACTGGCCGGGATCGCGGTGACCTACCTCCTCCAGGCACTGACCTCCGCGCTCGTGCTCTCCGACACCCAGACCCTGGACGCCTACCGGTTCTGGATGGTCGGCGCGCTCGCCGGGCGCGACGCCTCCATCACAGTCCAGATCACGCCGTTCGTGGTCGTCGGGCTGCTGCTCGCCGCCGCGAACGCACCGGGGCTGAACCTCCTCGCGTTGGGCGAGGACGTGGCCCGCAGCCTGGGCCACCACGTCCAGCTCACCCGGTGGACCGGGCTGATCGCGATCACCCTGCTCGCCGGAGCGGCGACGGCCGCGTGCGGGCCGATCTCCTTCCTCGGCCTGGTGGTGCCGCATGTCGCGCGGTACTTCACCGGCCCCGACCACCGCTGGTTGCTGCCGGCGTCCGGCCTGGCCGGGGGCGTCCTGCTGCTCACCGCGGACGTGCTCGGCCGCGCGGTGGTGCGGCCGGGTGAGCTCCAGGTCGGGATCGTGCTCGCCCTGGTCGGGGCGCCGTTCTTCATCGCGCTGGTCCGCCGCACGAGATTGGCGCAGCTGTGACCAGACCGGCGAGGACGGGCATCCTCGAACGACCACCGGGCCGCGTCGCCGGCCGGCCACCGATGCGCGTGGGCCGGTTCTCCGGGGTGTGGCGCGCCAGGATGATCGCGGTGACCCTGGTCGGGGCAGGCCTGGTGGTGCTCGCCGCCGCCGCCAACATCGGTCGCGGCGACTTCCCGATCTCCCTCACCGAGGTGCTCGCCGTGCTCGTCGGCAGCGGCGACGCCGCCCAGCAGTTCATCGTGCTGGAGTTGCGCCTGCCGCGGACGCTGACCGGCATCCTCGTCGGTGCCGCACTGGGCCTGTCCGGGGCGATCACCCAGACGATCGCCCGCAATCCGCTGGCCAGCCCGGACATCCTCGGGGTGACCGCGGGCGCCACGGCCGCCGCCGTGATCGTGATCGTGATCGGTGGCAGCGCCGGCGCGGTCGGCGGCCTGGTCGCCGGGGTCGGGTTACCCATCGCCGCGCTCGCCGGTGGCCTCGGCGCGGCCGCACTCGTCTACGGCCTGGCCTACCGGCGCGGCATCGAGGGTTACCGGCTGGTCCTGGTCGGCGTGGGAATCAGTGCGGTCGCGTTGGCGATCACCTCCTGGCTGCTGGTCATCGCCGAGGTGTACGAGGCCGCGCGCGCCTACGTGTGGTTCACCGGCTCGTTGAACGCGCGGGGCTGGGAGCACGTCGTGCCGGTGGGGAGCGCACTCGCCGTGCTGGTCCCGGTGGCGCTGCTGCTGGCCTTCGGGCTCGGCGCCCTCCAGTTCGGCGACGACACCTCCCGTGGACTCGGGCTGCGCCTGAACCGGGCCCGCGGGGCGCTCATCCTGGTCGCTGTCGGTCTGGCCGCTGTCGCCACATCCAGCGCGGGGCCGATCGTGTTCGTGGCGCTCGTCGTGCCGCAGATCTGCCAGCGTCTCGTCGGTGGTGCCCGGCCGCCGCTGCTCGCATCAGCGGTGTACGGGGCACTGCTCACCGTCGGCGCCGATCTGATCGCCCGCACGGCGCTGGGCGTCGAGCTCCCGGTCGGCATCGTCACCGCGATCCTGGGCGCACCGTACCTGCTCTATCTACTGGCACGCCGCAACCGAGGAGTGACCGCATGATCCCGCCCCGGCTCGAGGCGCGCGACCTGCAACTGGCCTACGGCGACAACGTCGTCGTCGACGGGCTGGACCTCACCGTGCTCGACGGCACCATCACCGCGGTGATCGGCCCCAACGGCTGTGGCAAGTCGACCCTGCTGAGGGCGTTGGGCCGGCTGATGCCGACCAGACAGGGGCACGTGCTGCTGGACGGCAGGCGAATCGACAAGATGCCGACCCGCGAGGTGGCGAAGGTGCTCGGGGTGCTCCCCCAGGCGCCGATCGCCCCGGAGGGACTCACCGTGGCCGACCTGGTGGCCCGCGGCCGGCACCCGCACCAGGCCTGGTACCGGCAGTGGTCCTCCGACGACGAGGACGCCGTGGCCGAAGCGCTGGGCTGGACCGGCATGACCGAGTTCGCCGAACGAACCATCGACGCCCTGTCCGGCGGCCAGCGGCAGCGGGTCTGGATCTCGATGGCGCTCGCCCAGGGCACCGAGGTGCTGTTGCTCGACGAGCCCACCACCTTCCTCGATCTGGCCCACCAGGTCGACGTACTCGACCTGGTCGAACGACTGCACCACGAAGCCGGTCGGACGGTCGTCATGGTCCTGCACGACCTCAGCCTCGCCGCGCGGTACGCCGGGCGGCTGGTGGCGATGAAGGACGGGGCCATCGTCGCATCGGGAACACCGCACGAGGTGCTCACCGAATCGATGCTGAGTGAGGTGTTCGACCTCGACGCCAAGGTGGTCCTCGACCCGGTGGCGAACACACCGCTCGTCGTCCCGATCGGGCGACGGCACCGCGCAGGCACTCCCGTTCAGGCGGGCACGCGGAACGCCTGAACGTCACAGACTTCGCATTGCAAGTAAGGTGAGCCTTGCTAAAATCTGTCAGAGCTGGTCAGATAGACCCCCAACGGTGATTCCCGACTTCTCACATGCCAGGACGCGGGTGGCGTCGTTTCGGGGGGAGGACGCCACCCGCGTCCGTCCAAGACGCCTCCCGTCATCTACGGGCCGAACGCGTCCGGCAAGTCGAACGTGATCACCGCCCTGACCTGGTTGCGTGCAGCGGTGCGCAACTCGCTGCAGCTGTGGGACGACGAGATGCCCGTCGAGCCGTTCGCGTTCGGCGATGGGCCGGAGCGGCCGTCGGAGTTCACCGTCGAGTGCGTCGTCTCGGGCGTGCGGTTCGAGTACGACCTCGAGGTCGACCGGCAGGCGGTCCGCTACGAGGGCCTGTTCCACTACCCGGAGCGGAAGCGGCGTCGAGTGTTCGAGCGTGACGGCAACGAGCTCGTGTTGCAGCGGGGACTCGGCAAGCTATCCGGAACCCGGGAGCTCCTCACCCCGCGCACACTCGCGCTCTCGATCACGCGACGCTTCGAGGAACCCCTCGTCACGGACTTCAGTCGTCAGCCGCTCGCGACCCAGCCCCTCGGGCTGCGGACAGTGCGACGTCCTCCGTTGCGCGAGTGGTCAAGCCGGAACGACGTACGCTCGTCGTCTTCTGCGAAGACGAGGCGTCAGAACCCGACTGCCTGAACGGGCTGAAGCGACTCCCGCGAGATCCGCGACAGCACGGCGATCGACATCGAGATCGACCCCGAGCAGGGCGTGCCACTGACGCTGGTGAGGCGGGCGGTCGAGCGGAGCCGCGACGACGAGTTGCAGAAGCAGTCGGGATGTCGCACTGACGCAGCGTCCGGCCGGACCGCGCCGGCTGGCCAGGACCAGTTCAGAGCCATGATCGCCAGTTGGGGTGCGGAACCCAACCAGATCTGGCCATTTTCGCATCCGACTGGCGATCATGCCCGACTCGCCGGAAACATCAAGATCAACGACATCGATTTGACGGCCTCCACCCCGTACTGACCCGGTGGCATCAGCACCGTCGCTGGTGCCACCCGACCGGGGATCCTGCCCGTACCCGCACAATGATCCACTCCTCTGGACCACGGCGGGGCCGGCGGACGGGGTACACCCCGGCCCCGCCGTGAGGCTGTTTCGTGGTTCTCAATCCGGTTGGCTTAGGCTGGTTGCCGTGATGTGGTCGAATGACACGATGATCGCGGCCGAGTTGGGTGAAGCCGCCATCCGTGTGTGTTCCGAGGTGCCGTTGCGCAGCGCTCGGTGCCGCGCAGTCCGGCTCGTATCCGGGCTTGCCGTGGGGCCCGCTCGGGGGTGCGCTGTCCGCGGTCGCAGGGCTGGTGTAGCGAGGTGAGTGCGGTGGCGTCTGGTGGCAGGCCGACTGTCACGGGGGCACGCCGGAAGATTGGTGAGCGGTTGAAAGAGCTGCGTGAGGATCATGGATTTACGCAGCTTCGGTTGTCTGAGCGGATTACTTACAGTCGTACCGCGTTGGCGGGTGCGGAGACGGGTCGAGATTTCCCGTCGTTGGCGTTCTGGAAAGCGTGTGACGCGGCCCTGGCGGCGGACGGGGAATTGGTCAGGTCGTACAAGGACATCAAGTCGCAGGAAAAGAGTCTGCGACTTGATGCGGCCTCGCCGGCCGCCGGGCAGCGATTACCCACACGGCATGCTCAGTGGAGCGACGCACATGAGCGGCATGACCCTCATGACCCGCAGGGTCATGAGCCGGTTGTGGCCGGTGCACTCGATGGTGACGAGATGGATCGACTCGACTATTATGCCAGTTCGTGCCCGCGCCGGATCGACAGCGCCGGGGTGGACTCGTTGGCTGCGGTGTTGTCGGCCACCCGCCGGCTGGAGGACTCTGTGGGGTCGGCGGCGGTGTTGCCATCCGTACGCCAACACGTCGGCCTGATGGAGCGGTTCGTGATCGGCGCACGCTCAGCGGTGCGTTTGCGGGTGTGTGAGGTGGCCGCGTCATACGCGCAGTTCTACGGATGGCTACTGGCGAACACCGGCCAGGTTCACCCGGCCCGCGTGTGGTTTGACCGCGCCACAGTGTGGGCTCTCGAAGCCGGCGATGTGAACATGGTCGCTACCGCGCTGTCGTTTAAAGGCCACATGGCGTGGCAAGCCGGACAGATAGGGCCCATGATCGGCCTATCCCAGGCGGCGCAACGGGATACACGAGCGTTTGTCGGGCTACGCGCGTTCAGCGCCCACCAAGAAGCGCGCGGCCACGCCATGGCCGCCGACACAGACCACGCGGACCGGAAAGTCGCCGAGGCCGCTGAACTGGCTGAGCGAGCCGCTGACCAACATGACGGACTCCCACAATGGGCGTACTGGTATGACTCCGCGTTCTTCAAACTTCAACGCGGGCTGACTTACCGCTACATCGGACGGGCGGACTCCGCGCGTAACGACAAAGCGGAAGCCGAGCTAGTGGTCGGTCTGGCAGGACTGCCCCCGGACACGCGCCACTCAGAATGGGCGACGATATTTACCTGCCATTTGGCGGACGTGTACGCCCAAGCCGGAGACCCAGAACAGGCATGCGCAGTCGCTATCCAGGTAACCGAAGTGGCGCGGGCGACTGCCTCCACCCGGCTCACGAGCCACCTCAACCGGCTGCATGCTCGACTGCAAAAACAATGGCCCGACCTACCCGCCGTAACCGAACTAGCCGAAACCCTCCGAACCCTGGCGTAGGACTGCGGCGGTACCGGTCGCTCCACGCGAAGGACGTCGGGTCGGAGCTGGTCCAGTGATCGAGGACGCCGGGCTGGTGCCCCGGTGTTGTCTCCGGCGAGTCCGGGGACCAGGTGTCTCACTCGCTCTGTCTCCCTTGTTGTGCGCCTCAGCTCGAGTGCGATCACGCTGTGCGTCGCTGTCGATGTGCCGGATGCTGATGTCGCCGACCCGAGTCCTGCCGCGAGTCGACCCGAAATCAACAACGTCCGACGACGCGATCGACTCGGCGGACTGCTTCACCAGTATCAGCAGGTCGCGGCCCGTTGGACTCTCGCGTTCGCCTACTCGTCGAGCTGGGTGTGACGGTGCACCGGGCACTGGTGGTTGAAGATGAAGATCCGTCCGCCGTTGCTGTCGTGGCCCTGCCCGTCGTTGTTCCGGCCCGGATCACACATGCACCCGCGGGCAATCGCGTCCAACGATCCCGGCGCGATCGCCGCGCCGTCCGCGTCCACCGGCATCCGGTAACCCCAGCCATCTCCGGTGGCGATGATGGCATGCGTCGGTGGGGGCGGTGCGAGTCCCTCACCGGCGACCAGCCGGGCTAGCTCATCGTCCACCCCGAGAGTCACCGGCAGGACCTCGGTGTCACCGACATCCAGATGCGGATGACCCTGCAGCAACACCCGCGTACCGTCGGAGTCGACCGTGACCGTCGTGGTGATCTCCCCCGGCTCGTCGTGCCCACGGCACAGATGAACCCCGACGTCGCTATCGACCCCAGCGGGCAACTCGGCGGCCACCGCGGTGAGTCGCTCGATCAGCTCTGCGATATTCACTCCCGCTCCCCGGTCGACACCACCGAGGACCTTACCGGCCAGGCCGGCCATCGGACCGCTGGACCACTCACCCGTGCAGGCCTACACGCGGATCTCGCCATCCCATTCCACGATCGGCATCAACCGGGCAACGGTCGGTACCAGCGGGATCACGCAGGTTCGCACGGGTCGAGCTGGGAGCGCTGATGACGACGGACCCGACGCCGCGCACCGCGACGCGGTCAGGCCAGGGCCCGACCCCGGACAGCTCCGCGCACGGACTGTTCGACATCACCGGCACCTCGGCGACCCGCACGGTCGACGACGCCGCGGAGCAACGTGACCTGGCCGGCGCGCTGCACGACCGTGAGCAGCGTGGACATCGACGAGACCTCCTCCACCTGCTCCTCGAGGAACCGGAACTGGGGGAGGACCTGGCCATCGAGATGAACCGCCACCGCCGTGTACTGCTGCGACGCCGTGAACTCGTTGCGGATCTGCTCACGCAGCAATGCGTGGAACCTCGACTCCTCGGACTCAACCCACTGCGTCGCCAGGCCGTGAAGCTCACGGCACGTCCGGCCGAACCGGTGGGCATGCCCCGTGTGGCGCGAATGTGTCCACCTCAGCGTCGAAGCCCGCCGACGCCGATGTTCACCACGAATCCCGATGGTAGCCTGCACTACCATTCAGACGGGTAGTGAATGAACCACACCGCGGCGCAGACCATCCTCGAGGGCCTACCGGGCCTCGCCCCGGCGCAGCGACAGGTCGCTCGGTTCTTCACCGAGCACGCCGCCGCGCTCGGGTTCTACTCCGCCGCCGAAATCGCTGAGCGGCTCGGCACCAGCGACGCCACCGTCGTCCGAACCGCGCAGGCCCTGGGCTACCGCGGCTTGGCCGACCTCAAACGCGCGTTGCGCGCCGAGACCTCCGCGACACCGACCCCCGACCGGCGACTCGCCGCGACCCTGCGTCACGGGACCGATCCCGCCGAGGTGCTCGACCACGTCCTCGACGTGCACCGCGCGGCCCTCGAGCTCGCCCGCGAGGAGCTCCGCGCGCCGTTCCCCGCCGCCGTCGCACTGCTCGGCGCCGCCGACCGCGTGGTGCTCACCGGTACCGGCCCGTCGGCCGGTGTGGCCGACTACGGCGCCGTGCTGCTGGGCCGGATCGGACGCACGGTGGCGACGATCACGGCCACCGGCGTCGCGGCGGCCGACCAGGCCCTCACCCTGCGACGCGGCGACGCGCTGGTGCTGCTTGCCTACGCCCGCCTGCACCACCATGCCGCCGTGTTGCTGGACACCGCACAGCGCCGCGGCGTCCCGGTGGTGCTGTTCACCGACGTGCTCACCACCGTCGCGGGTGTGGACCTGGTCCTGACCTGTCCGCGCGGCCTGCCCGGCGAGAACTCCAGCCACGCGATGACGGTGCTGCTGCTCGACGCGCTGGCCGTCGCCCTCGCCGCTGCGGACCGCCCGCGGGCCACCAGCGCCCTACGCGAGCTCAACCGCCTCCGCGCGGCACTGGTCGGCTCGCCCGCCGACGTCGACGCTCCGAATGACCGCGGCTGATTCGGCTCTGATTGGGGTTATCATCGAGCTGTCGATTCCGCCGTCGAAGGTCCGGGTGCACCGCGAAGCGCCTTCTGATGATCATTCACCGTCCGAAGCCGGCTGAGAGGATTCGCCCGGGTCAGCGATGACCAACCCGAGCGCCCCACGAGCCCGCAGCCCCCACGACCTTCGCCGCCAACGCCGACCGCGACCCCACTCCTGCTGGGATCATCTCGTGATCGCGCCGCTCTGGCCGTTGCACGGAACGAACCTCGGCACGTTGCTGCGCACCTGCGACGCGGTGGGAGCGTGTCTCGCGGTGCCCCGGCAGCCCTGGGTGGCCCACGCCCTCGCCCGCGGCGACACGCTGCGCCGGCGCAGCTGCGTACACCGGATCTCCAGCCCGCTCGGGTGGCTCGCCCAGCAGCGCGCGTCCGGCAGCCGGGTGCTCGGGGTGGAGCTGGCCGACGAGGCGATCCGGCTGGGCGACCTCCCCGCGGCCCGGCAGCGGACGATCGTCGTCCTCGGGCACGAGAGCGACGGGATCCCGCCCGACGCCCTCGCGATGCTCGACCAGGTCGTCGAGATCCCGATGGTCGGGACGGGGACCAGCCTGAACGTCGCGGTGGCCGGATCCCTGGTGGCGTACAAACTCGCGGGCCTGATCTGATCCGTGGCCGCGCCGGACCGAGAGCCGCGCCGGTCATCGGAATCGCGCCAGGTGGACGGCCTCGGGGTAGCACGGTTGTGCACGAGGTCGATCACCGCGTCGACGGTGCACCCGAAACGTGACGAGCCCACCAGACCTGCATAGCCATCAACCGACCGAAGCGGCCCTCCGCCGTCGCACCGAAGATCTCCAGCTGATCAACGATGAGGCTGCGGCCGAGCTTCTTGATCAGAAGGGAGGCTTGTCGTCCTCTGGACACTGTGGACGCGACGGTGGCGGTGGTGGCGCGGGTGGAGCCGGGGGTGGCCGCCATAGGATCGGTTGTGATCCCTCGAACCGGATCCTGGAATCCGGCTCGTCGAGATCCGTCGATTCCTCGGGGCCGCGGGGCGCAGGCTCGGGAAGGGGTGGATCGATGGGTTCCCCGCGGGTGCGGTACACCCGCCCCAACGGGCTGGTCCAACAGAAACGTCCAGGTCGAGGCTGCTCGAGCCGCCATCGGCCCTCGTGCTTCATCCGGTGATGGCGACGACACAACGGTCCGGTGTTCCCCGCGACCGTGAGACCACCGAGTTCATGATCAAGAGTGTGATCCTGATCGCAGCTCCGCGCCGGACGCCGACACCCTGGAGCCACACAAGTGCGGTCACGAACCTGAACGTGGCGGCGCAGCACCGCGCACGCGAACCGATCATTCGGTCGTGCGTCCAACACCCGCTGCAACCGGTGGCGCCGGGCATACTGACCAGCGATATCAGCGACGACCGACGCCCACACTCCGCATGGCTCGGAGGCGGCGGCCAACTCGACCAGCAGAGCAACCGGGACATGGATCTCAACCACACCACCGTCGCACTCACGCGCGCCATCACCGGCATCGCGGGGCCGGCGGCGGGTGATCCCGGCGAGCACCAGATATCCATCCGCATCGGTCACGGCGAAACGCCATTCGGAGCGGTGCTGGCGTCCCGCCATCGCCCGAGCCACATCGGCGAGCACCGGGCCCCAACCCGGAACCTCCCCGGGCCACTCGTCCCGGTGCATCAACGTGGCCAGACCCACCCGCACCTCGCCGCCTCGCCGGGGCTGGGGTGCTCGAACCTCGGGTGCCACGCCGTTCTCGGATGCGGCAGGCTCGTCCGACGCTGCCGCGGACTCGAGATCCCCCGCGGATCTGGCAGCGTCGGTGGATGCGGAGGCCTCAGCCAACTCCGCAACCTCAGTGAGTTCCGCCGTCTCGCTGGACTCCGTCGTCTCGCTGGACGCCACCGATTCCGGGGACTCCGCCGATTCCGCTGACTCCGCCGCCTCTGCGGCCACGTCATCAGCGGACACCTCGACGGCGGGCACCTCAGCAGCAGGCACCTCGAAAGCAGGCACGTCGGCGGTGACCGGCACCGCGGCGGCATCGGGTTGCGCGGCCGCGGCGACGCGGGCAACGACGACGACGGCATTCGTTTCGGCATCGGCCTCGGCCTCGGCATCCGCCACGGCGTCGGCCAACATCGCCGCCACCATCTCCCCGGGACCCATGCCGTCCAGGCGCCCGTCGAGCAGGCGGGTGAACAGGTCGGCCTGGATCTGAGTGAGCGTGCCCGGATGCCCGGCGGCCTTCACCGCGCCGGCCAAGTGCTCGATCCGCTCACACGCCGCGACCGCCTCGTCGGTGCTCAACCCGGTCGCGGTGATGGTGGCCGTGCCGTCCTTGCCCAGGTAGCCGTGCACGCCGCGCTCCCGCACGGTCCGGCGGTACCGGCGCGCCGCGTACCCCGGATCCACCCCGATGATCAGCTTAAGCAGCCGAGCCCGGATCTGCCCGCTGGTCAACCCCGACGCCAGCGGCACCAGCGCTGCACAGATGTGCTCGATCTGCGCCTCGGTCAGCTCCGCATCCCGCAGCACGTCGACGAACGTCCACGCCCGACCCTGATCGATCCGCCCCGCCGCCAGTTCGGCGAACACCAACGGCAACCGGCACACCAACTCCTCGGCGACACCGAGCTCCCGATCAGCCTTCGCGGTGGTCCAGGTCAGAACCGCACCGATCTCCGCACCCGCCCACTCCCCGATCACCGGCCCACGCCACGACGCCGGCACCGAACTGCGCGCCTCAGCCGCCACCGCGCGACCCACCTGCACCATCACCGCGAAGAACCGGGCCTGATCATGTGCCAACTGCCGGGCGGATGCGCGAAGAAGCTCCACAGCGTCACCGGCCACCGCCTGATCGAGATCGACCCCGGCGAGCACAGCAGCGAGCTCGGGCCCCGGCGGCATCACCGCCAACCCGACCGGAACCCGCTGCGCCTCCTGCATGACTCGAACATACATTCGAACCCCGACACTTTCCGGCACCCTGCGCCGGAAGGACAGAACCGTGAGCCGAGCGACAGCACGCCACTCAAGCTCCCAGGCCCGCACCAGCACGCATAGGGACCACCGCGAGGCCCTCGCCCCCGGGCCTCAACTCCGCCCTACCCCGCCAACAACCGCTCGATGTCGTCGAGCACCAGGTTGGCCCCGGTCGAGCCGATGGCCAACATCCACACGTCGTCGGACACGTCATAGACCTTGCCGGCCTGCACCGCCGGCAGCGTGCTCCACACCTGCTGCGATGTGGCTTTCGCAGTCGTGTCCGCCGACCCGAAGACGGTCGTGAAGATCACGTCACCCGCTGCCATGCCGAGCTGCTCGGGACTGATCTTGACGAAGGTTTCGGTGGAGCGGGCCACAACCTCGGGTCGGGCGAAGCCGACATCGGCCAGTACGGTGCCGATGAACGATTTCGGGCTGTAGAGGCGAATCTCCTCGGACGTGAAGCGCACGATGCTGACCGAGATGTCCGCGGCACCGACCCGCGTGCCCAGTCCCGCCGCCCTGGCTTCGTAGTCCGCGAGCTGCTGCTCGGCCGCGGGCTTGCGACCGAGCGCGTCGGCGTAGAGCAGGAAGTTGCCCTTCCATGCGTCGCCGGTGCGTTCGGCGAGCACCGTGGGAGCGATCGCCGAGAGCTGCTGGTAGATGTCCTCATGTCGGAGCTTGCTGGACAGAATGAGATCCGGCTGGAGCGCGGCGATCGCCTCGAGGTTGGGATCCGCGATGGTGCCGACCGTCGCGATCTCCGCCGCTGGGGCCTTGCCGGCCAGGAACGACGGTAGGGCCTCGGCGACCGTGGTGCGGGTCGCGCCGACCGGCACCACGCCAAGCGACAGCGCCGCGTCGAGCTCCTGGGTGTCGAGCACCACCACGCGCTGCGGGTCGGCGGGGACGGTGGTGGCGCCCATCGCGTGGGCGATCGCGCGGCCTGCCGACGCGCCGCCGTCATCCGGCCGGTTGGTGGCGCCCGCGCACGCGCCGACGAGCAGCGCGGCAACGGTGGCGACGGACACGACGGCGGTACGGTGCAACCTCACGGTCGACTCCTCTGCGGCGGAACTGAAGATAGCCTTTCATAATGAAGGGTATCCACATGACCTGTTCGAGTGAAGGTATCTACCACTAGAATCACTCGGCGTAATTTCCATCATCACCCCACCGCAGCCACCGCCGGGTTGCTGACGGCTTCTGGCAGCGACGCCATTGCGGTTCCCGCGACGCCCACATCAGTTTCCCTCCCCTTCAGCCAGCCGAATCCCCGGGCGTGGGACCCTTGGGCTCGTCCGCCCGCGTGAACGAGCACATACGCGCAACATCACCCCCGGGTCCGGCCGGACGCCAGCTCTGCGTCACATGACCCGCTTCCGGCCCTGACGATCGGTAGAATAGCGTCGATCTTGATAAGCGCGGCATGAAGGGGGCACCAGGATGGACGAGCTTCCGGCGACCGATCGTGCAGATCCTCCTTGGCTCACGGCAGCTCTGGCCCGGTTGCCGGGTCCCGATACCCCCGCCGGACATCGCGTGGAGCTTTCGGTCTCGTCGGTCATGGCTCCGCATCTGGCGGGACGCGAACCCGCACCCCCGTGAGTGAACTACGCGTCGCACCAGCACACGCCGAGCCGCTTCGTGTCAGGATCGCCAGGGCAGGTGCACTCTTTGCCAGCGACCGTTCTTTGACGTTGCGCCGTCTCGGGGGGAAAACGAGCTCGTGAGTCATGGCCCGCTCGAAGCCGACCGCGAAGACTGCCGCGGGTTCCGCGACCTGATCTCGGACGAGGAGTGGCCCGCCCTGCTCAAGTGGGGGTGGCAGAGCCTTGCGGCGAACCAGCTACTTTACGGGGCGGGAGATCGCCAGCAGGACGTCTCATTGATTGAGCGGGGCCGGGCGAAGGTAGCCCTGCACCGAACGGATGGCGACAGCTCGCTGATCGCCGTACGGGGTCCGGGCGACGTCGTCGACGAGATGGCCGCGTTGTCCTCAACTCCGCGCGCCGCCGATGTTCGCGCGGTCGGCGAGCTGCACGTCGTCCATTGCACAGCGGCCGGCGTCCACGCCGTCCTCACCGAGTGTCCAGCGGTCTCGCTCGACCGGCACCGTGTGCTCGCGGCCCGGCTGCGTCATGCCGATCTCTGGCACGACCCTCCCGACCCGACTCCGCGGACGCCCTGGCGCTCCTGTTCTTACAGATCGAGCTGGGCGAGTTCGTCGGCGGATCCCGGAAGTCGGCCTCGCCCGCGCTGTACGAGCTGCGCCGCGACGGGGTCGTCCTGACCGTCCGACGCTCGGTGGAGCGTGCTCGACATGGACGAGCTGCGCCGCCGTGTCGGCCAGCGCGGTCTGAACACGCAGTGAGAGGGGATGGGAACACTGATGCAGACCGACAGTTCGGACGGCTCGCCTGTCACGGCAACGGCCCGGCAGGACGCGCTCGACGCGGCGGACTACGTCCGGGAACTCGAGCTCTCACCTGATCGTTGGCGCCTGGTCGTGGCGGCGGTCGACGCCCTGGACGCGGCACAGGCCGCAGACGACGGGAGGGCGTTCTGGGATGCGCTCTGTGATCTGGAGCAGGTGAGCCCGTTCGCCGCGAGCAGCCTCGAGGACCCACCCACCGAGCCGGCTACCAAGCTCGTGCGCGATCGAATCAACGAGCTGATCCACGTCCTCGACGCTTCGTCCCGCCCGCCACCGTCGGAGCCGGGCGAATGACCCTACCGATGATCGGGAATCAGGCACTTCTGGTGCACCTCTTCATGGCCGTCGCGGGCGACCATCCAGTCCGCGACCACGCCTATCTGCGTCAGGCCTGGCAGGCGTGCGGTGAGGGTGAACTCGGCTTGGATTCACCCATAGCGACCACCGGGCTGCCGGTTGCGCCTACCGAGTGGGATCCGGCGAAGTGGCCGTCGGGTGCGAGCAATTCGTCTGGGTCGCCGGGCCGCCGCCGTATCGGTCGACCATATCGATCCCGATTTTGCACCAAAGTTTCTGGCGACTTTCGGTCTTTTACTGCTCCACCACTACGAGTACAGCCGGGACGGATCAGTGTTGGACGAGGCGGAAAAAGTCTTTGAGCGATGCTCGGTCCATGATCAGGCCGTCTACTTGGGGTGCCTCGGAACGGTCAATTCTCTGAAATTTGCCCACAGCCAATCCATCGAGCATCTCAGGAAGTCTGTCGAGTATCAGCGGCAGGCTGAAGCGCGTAACCCGACGGACGACCCAGAGCATTTTACCTTGCTGTTCAACCTCGGCGTCACCCTCAAGACCTGGGCCAAGGAGACGGACGAACCCCACGACGAGGCGGTGCAACTTCTCGAGCGGGCGAGCGGCGCCTGCCCGGACACCCATCCACGCAAGCCGATGTACCTGTCCACGCTGGCCGAACTACGTTTGGAGCAGTGGCGAGCGTCCGGCGACACTGAGGATCTCAACGAGGCGGTCGGCGCCGCGAGAGCCGCCGTCGGCTTCGCGCGGGGCGATCATCGCGATCGCGTCGGATGCTCCTCGACGCTCGCTAAGGCCCTCAGTGAGCGGTACAAGAACAGTCCCGGCGACAGTCGGCAGATGGCGGACATCGACGAGGCGATCGAGCTGCTCCGATGGGCAGTCAGTGCTGCGAGTGGTTGGCGGCGGATCAACGAGCTGGTCAACTTGGGCGTGGCGTACGTACGTCGCTACGAGTTTCTGCGTACCGAGTCGGATCGTGTGCGCGCTGTCGCTGCGTTTCGTGAGGTGGCTCGGTCAGAGAACGCGCCACCAAGTAGGCGCGCAGATGCCGCGCGGGAATGGGGTTTCCTGGAGGCCAGCGTCGAGCATTGGTCCGAAGCGGTTGCAGCCTACGAGTTGGCCATCGAGCTGCTTGCGGAGGCTGTACCGCCTACCATTGCGCGTCCGGATCAGGAACGGTTGCTCGGAGCTCGCTTCGGACTCGCCATGGACGCCGCCGCGTGCTGCCTGCACCTCAAGAACCCCCAGCAAGCCCTCGAGCTGTTGGAACAGGGCCGGGGTGTACTACTTGGCCGTGAGTTCGATCTGCGTAGTGACATCACCCAGCTTGCCGAGCGGCATCCGAGGCTGGCTGAGCGATTCGTGCGTAGCCAGCAGTCGCTGGCCACCATCGGTGCACCCGGCGCACCCACCGACCAAACAGACTTCGCGGAGATGACCGATGTCGACGGCGAGCGCCGAACGGCCGCCTTCATTAGCCTTGCGGACTCGGGAAGCCGCCGGAGTCGATCGCATGACTTGTCGGAGGGTGAATCGGTTTGGCACGAGCACCAACTTCTGCTGGCCGAGATTCGGTCTTTGGATGGATTCGACCGGTTCTTGCTTCGGCCCTTGGCAAGCGAATTGGTCGCCGCCGCCGCGCAAGGTCCCATCGTCATCCTCAATGTCAGCCAGTTCCGAAGCGACGCGATCATTCTCGACCCGAGCCTCAACGATGATGGAGTCGACGTCGTCCCCCTCCCCGCTGTCACCCACTCGCCACCGGAAGTAGTGGAGGCGGCGGCCGAGGACGACGCTGACGACCGCATCTCGAGAGAGATTCTCGGGTGGCTCTGGACGAACGTCGCGGCTCGTGTGTTGGGCCGGCTCAAGCTTCCTCCCCAGACTGATCCTGCTTACCGGTCAACCCGGTTGTGGTGGTGCCCGACCGACTGGCTCTCCTTTGTTCCGGTACACGCGGCATCCGACTACGAACATGCCAAGGTAATCGGCGTCTCCGATTACGTCGTGAGTTCCTACACGCCCACGATTCGGGCGCTGTTGCGCGCGCGCGAAAATGTCAAGAAGAGCACCGTCCGCCGGAGGGAGTCTCACGTACCGGCGATCATCAGTATGCCGTCCACCCCCGGCGAGGCCGATCTGCCTGGCGCGGAGCACCTGGCGCGGATCGTGAAGAGTCTTACGCGCGGGTATGTGGCGCTGGAAGGCCCAGACGCACATTACCAAACCGTCGGAAACCTCCTGGAAACCGCTCGCTGGGTGCTTTTCGCCTGCCATGCCGAAGGCGACGAGAGAGAGCCTTCCGCTGGGCGGCTACTGCTGCACGATCATCAGGATCGACCTCTCACCGTTCGAGACATCTCGGCCTTGAACCTGGCCGGAGCCGAGTTCGCATATCTTTCCGCCTGCGCCACCGCCACTGGTCGCACGCGTGCCCTGGCAGACGAGTCGATCCACCTCGCCGCAGCTTTTCAGCTCGCCGGATTCCCCCAGGTCGTCGGCACGCTATGGCCGGTTCAGGACTATCCAGCAACGCGGATCGCACACGAGTTCTTCACCGCGCTCGCTGAGAACCCGGACCCCAGCCGCACCGCCCAGTACCTGCACGATGCAGTTCGTAAGTACCGCAGAGACCGCGAGCATCGGCCAGATTTATGGGCCGCCTTCATCCACACCGGCGCGTGAATCCGTGAGGAGTAGCGGTTTCGGATCGCTGACGACCACCAGCTCGTAGACACTGATATTGCTGGGCCACCGCCCGGCGATGGCCCAGCCTAACCCACCCGCTCACCCCCGGCCGCCATCACGCCGCACCCGCTGTGCGCTGGTCTCGCGCGTGGGTGCGTTGGGTGGGCAGACCCTCGGTCACCCCAGCGAGGGCGCCGCCGTGGTGACCGCGGGCGAAAAGTACCGGGATTCGGGACAGCAGGAAGCTGACCTTCCAGGCGTCGCCGGTACGTTCGGCGAACACCGTGGGGGCGATCGCGGAGAGCTGCGGGTAGATGTCCTCGTGGCGGAACTTGCTGGAGAGGATCAGATCCGGCTGGAGCGCCGCGATCGCCTCGAGGTTGGGCTCGGCGATGGTGCCGACCGTCACAATCTTGGCCGCCGGGGCCTTGCCTGCCAGGAACGACGGCAGGGCCTCGGCGACCGTGGTACGGGTCGCACCGACCGGAATCACACCGAGCGACAGCGCCACGTCGAGCTCCTGGATGTCGAGCACCACCACGCGCTGCGGGTCGGTGGGGACGGTGGTGGTCCCCATCGCGTGCGTGATGGGGCGGCTTCCCGACGCGCCGCCGTCATCCGGCCGGTCGGACTCGCTCGTGCACGCGCCGACGAGCAGCGCGGCGACGGTGGCGACGAACACCCGGGCGATGCGGTGCAACCTCATGGCCGACTCCTCTGCGTATAAGTAAAGATAGCCTTCCATAATGAAGGCTGTCCACTTAACCTGTCCGGGTGACAGGACTCCCGATCGACATCACGCACCGTCAGGCCTTCATCGCCGCCGCAGTCACCCGACGCCAGTTCCTGACCGGCGTGGGCGCTATCAGCCTGCTCACCGCGTGCGGCCCGAGCTCCACCGGGTCAACCGGCGCCGATGCGTCCGCCGGCGAATTCCCGCTCACCGTCAGGCACGCCGGCGTCGCCCAGCCGGAGGTGCTCGGGCTGGGCGACGGGCTGGAGTTCGAGAAGATCGCCGCACTGCGTCCGGGCCTCATCCTGGCCCCGCTGGGCGGCATCCTGGAGGCTGACTACCCTGCGCTGGCGCGGATCGCGCCCACCGTCGCGCACCCCGCCGACGTCCCCGAGTACGGCACTCCGTGGCCTGAACTCACCCGGTCGGTCGGCTGCATGCTGGGACGGACGGATCTGTCGGAGGAGGCCGTGGCCGCGGTCCAGAAGCAGTTCGCCGAGGTCGTGGCGGCGCATCCGGAGTTCGCGGGGAAATCAGCGGTGGCCGCTTACGACTTCGGCACCACGTTTGGCGTGTACGGGCCCAACCAGGATCCGCGCGGACGGTTCCTCGTCGACCTGGGCTTCACGTTCCCGTCCGCGCTCGCCGGCCTGTTCGAGGCCGCCGAGTTCTTCGGCGAGATCAGCCGCGAGCAGTTCGGCCTACTGGATGCCGACGTCGTGATGCCGTTTGCGCTCGATCAGCTGGTACCGATTGCTGGCTGCGACCGTCGACCCCGCGACCCCTGTTGCGCAGCCCTGGCCGGACCGACCCGGAGGAGAACTCGTCATGCCCATCGCCCTTCTCGGCCATCCAGCCCCCATCGACGACCACGCCACCCGGCGCGAGTTCCTGATCGGGGGCCTGTCGCTGGCCGCCCTGCTCGCAGGCTGCGCCGACTCGACCACCCAGACGCCACCCGCCCGCGGGTCGGCGGGCTTTCCGCTCACCCTCGTGGGCAAGGAGGGCACCGCGACCATCCCCGCACGTCCTCAGCGAGTCATCACCGTGGGCTTCCAACGCGACACGGACACCGCGCTGGCCCTCGGCGTCACACCGATCGCCATGGCCAGACATTTCCTGTTCCCGAGCGGCATCGCACCATGGGTGGAGTCGGCACTGACGGGTCCGACACCGGAACTCCTGGACACCACGGAGGGGATCCCGTTCGAGAAGATCGCCGGACTGCGCCCGAACCTGATCCTGGCCACCGACGATTTCGTGCTGGCCGACAACTACGCCCGTCTCACCTGGATCGCTCCCACGGTGTCCTACGTCGACGGAGTCGAGACCGATACCTGGCAGCAGCGAACCACCCACATCGGCAAGGCACTGGGGCGCGACGACGAGGCTCAGAAGATCATCGCCGGCGTCGAGGCCCAGATCACGCGAGCAGCGCGTGCCAACCCGGCCTTTGCCGGCAGGTCCTTCAGCCGCAGCTACGCCTACGAGGGGAAGGTTCGGGCGATGACCAGCGGAGATGCATCTGTTGCGCTGCTCGAACAGCTGGGTCTGAAGATCTCGCCCGAGGTTGCCGCCCTGCCGCAAGCCGACACTCCGGGGCGAGCCACCGTGAGCATGGAGAACCTCGGTGTTCTGGACGCCGACATCATGTTGATCTCGTACCCGACCGCCGCCGACCGGACCTTCCTCGAGTCGAGCCCGCTGTTCCAGCAGTTGAACGCGGTCAGGGACGGCACCTACGTCCTGTTGGACAACGCGGTGAGCCCGGCGCTGGGCTTCCCCTCAGCGCTGTCCATTCCTTACGGACTGGACCGGACGGTGACCGCGATCGCCGACGTGCTGGCGTGATCACCCATTCACTCCGGCAGCCCGGTGCAGCACCGCAGAATTTCCGGGGTCGGTCGGCACTTTCGCACGCTAGGTACGTGTGAAAGTGCCGCTCACCCCACCGGCGGAGCCCGTGATGCGGCCTCGAAGTACGGCGACGGCGAGAGCATCGACGAGCGCGATCCGCCATGGCGGCCCGCGTCGAGTGGGCTTTCGGCAGGCGGAGCTGGTCGTCCGGCCGGTATCGGAGCCACGGAGCCCGGATTCCGGTCGGATGATCAGCTCGGTCTCAGCCGTCGGGGTAGAATACGTAGCCTGACCTTTCCAAAAGCAAGGCTGGGCGCATAACCTGATCGGGTGATTGAGCTGATCATTGCCCACGGCTCGGCTCGACCGAGCCTGTCGCGGACGATCGCCAGATCCCGCGTTCGGAAGCTCGGAGCGCTGATCGGAGTACTGTTGCCGATCCTCGTCGCCTGCGGTGGGTCGCCGGCCCCGACCGAAGCCGCGCCTGGCACGCCCAGCGCCGACGCGATCTTCCCCGTCACCATCACGCACAAGTTCGGCGAGACGACGATTCCGGCACGGCCGCAGCGGGTGGTCGCCATCGGCGACGAGGACATCACAGTCGCACTCGGGATCACCCCGGTCGGCATCGCCCGCAACACGCAGACCACCAGCGGCCTGGCGCCCCATCTGGAGGGCCGGGTCGATCCGGCCAGGACCGCGCTCATCGACGTCCCGGTTGGCGCGGAGGGAGAGGGGGCGGCCGGAGCGAACATCGAGCAGGTCGCCGCGCTCAAGCCGGACCTCATCCTGGCCGTCAACGACTTCGGACTCGAGACGGACTACCCCGGCCTGTCCCGGATCGCGCCCACCGTCGGCTACGAGACGGCATGGGGCGAACAGCCCTGGCAGGAACAGGCCATCGTGGACGCACGGGCCCTGGGGCTGGAGGAGCGCGGCAAGCAGATCGTCGCCGAGACCGAGGCGACGATCCGGGCGGTCCGGGATGCGAACCCGGGCCTGGTCGGCAGGACCGTCACGTTCTCCTACGCCTTCGCACCCGGTCAGATCGTCACGCTGAAGACGGACAAGGACCCCACCGTCAAGCTGCTGAAGGAGCTGGGGATGCAGATCCCGCCGTCGGTCGAGCAGCTGCCGGCGATCGCGCCCGGCAACCCCGGCGGGGCACTGAGCTTCGAGAACATCTCCCTGCTCGACGCCGACATCGTCGTGATGCTGTACGCGTCGGACGAGCTGCAACGCCAGGTCGAGGAGTTCGAGCTGTTCGGCAACCTGCGCGGGGTGCGGGACGGGCGGTACGTTGTGATGGATCTTCCCACCGCCTCGGCGCTGCGGTCGCCGACCGTGCTGAGCATCCCGTGGGCGCTGGACCAGATCGGCCCGGAGCTGAAGCGGGTCGCCGGCTGAGATGGAGTGTGCTGACCCGCACCTCGCCCGGCAGGCCCGCCGCGCTGGGTTTCGGTTCGGGGCCCGGCTGGGCACCCGGAGCCGCGAATAAGACGTGGCGTCGACTGAGCGCTTAGGCTAGCCTCGCCTCATGCTGCTCTCTTCGACGCGGCTGGCTCCGCCGGAGCACGCGCGGCGGTTGACCGGACTGCATGTGCTGGGCACCACCTGGCTGAGTGACCTGCTCGTCGATGCGGCCCGGGGCTGACCGGTGATGCAGCCTTCCCCTGCCGAGCGGGCCCGCACGGCGATGTGGATCAGCCCGACCCTCGAGATCGCCGCAGGCGGGGTGGTCACAACCGTATCCGCGCATGCCACCGACGACTCCGGGCGCCCGATGTTGACGGTCGAGCGCCGGTCACCGCTGGCCGAGCTGCTCGCCGGGATGCTGGACCCGGCACCCATGGTGGTGCACGCTGCCGCACTCCGGCCGCTCCCGGTACCCGACCGGGTCCGCACCCGCGTCGAGCTGTGCGGGTTGCTCACCATCGTCCGCCGCCCGGCCGAGCACATCGCCGCGGCGCCGCGGTTGGCGAACACCCGCATTGCGCAGACGCAGCCGTTCGAGCCGGGATGCCTGATGCTCCGCGGCGAGGTGCTCGCGATCAACGTCGACGGCGTCCAGATCGACCCCGACGCCTACGCCGCTGCCGCCCCCGACCCGCTCGTCGACCACGAGACGGCGATCCTGAAGGAACTGCTCCGCAACCGCACCGCGGACATCATCGAGATCTGCGGCCTGCTCGAGCCGGAGCTCCTCGCCGAGGCCACCGAGATCGCGCCGTCGGGCCTGGACCGGCACGGGCTCACGGTGTGGCTCTCCGGCCCGGAGCGGGTGTGCGAGATCCGGCTGCCGTTCGCCATACCGGTGGACCGCCTGGATCACCTGCCGGCCGCGATGAGCCTGTTGCTGGACGGTGTCCGCCGATCGTGAACGCGAGGAGCACTCCGAGAATCCCGTTGGCGGAGCTGTGGCCGGGGAGGTTGTGGGACCGCACTCGGGTGTCCCCGCATTCACGATCAACTGATCAGCCCGGTCGATCACGGCAGGTATCCGGCCCTTGCCGCGGGACCGGCCTCACCCTGCTCAGATCGCGTCGACGCGCCACTCAGGCGAGCAGCTGCTCGGCGAGGATCAGGTCATACGGATAGGTGACCTTGAAGTTGCGCTCATCTCCCGAAACCCAACGGGTCGCCACCTCGCTGAACCGCTCGACGCAGGACGCGGTGTCGGTACCGGTGAAACCCTGACGCTCGGCTTCCGCGCAGGCCGCGAGCAGCGGGGCCGCGCAGAAACCCTGCGGGGTCTGCACGGCCACGAGCCCCGCCGGCGCAGGCCCGATCAAGCGGTCGCCGCCGGCATTCGCCAGGGCCAGGTCGTCGCGCGGGATGACCGGTACCGCGCCGCCGCACTTACGGGCCGCGCGCAGCACCGCTCGTGCCAGCTCCACGCCCACCAGCGGGCGGGCCCCGTCGTGGACGAGAACGGTGTCGATGCTGCCGTCGCTGATCCGGGCGGCCAGGTGGCGCAGGCCGCAGAGCTCGGACTCCTGGCGGGTGGACCCGCCGTCGACGATCTCGACGGCTTCGGCCACCTCCTGGTCGAGCACTTGCTGGGCGATCTCCCGGTCCTGTGGGCGGACGACCAGGATCACCGCTTCGATCTCCGGCAGCCCGCCGAGCGTGCGCAGCGACCAGGTGATCACCGCGGAACCGGCCAGCGGCACGTAGACCTTGTTCTGCCCGGCGCCGATACGGGTGCCGCTGCCGCCAGCGAGAATGATCGCCGCAGCACGATGGCCAGGAGTTCCGCCGACAGTGCCTGCCGTGCCCATGATCGCCCTTCGGCCTTCTGGTCGTTGCGGTGCACGTCGCGTGGCGAGGAGGTTTCGGGCTGCGTCGCCTACTCATTCGCGACCTCGGATCCACAGCCGAGCACGCAATCCCGCTGCTTGCCACCAGAGCCATGTTCACAGATGCAAACCATCGCTCGAGATCCGCACGCCCACCACATCGTGCACTGGACCGACCTCGGCACCACCATCGACAACCCCGTCCTGCTCTGCGGACACCACCACACCCTCATCCACAACACCGACGGGGAAGTCGTCATCACCGACGGCCTCCCGATCTTCCACCCAACCCACCTGGATCCCCGGCGGACTACGACCGCCTGTGACCGTCAGGGCGTGGGCGACGAGGTGGGGCCGCTAGGCTTCGCGCGGTCTCATTCGTCCAGCCCACACGTGGCGTCAGGTGTCCAGAACGACGTAGCTTTCGAAGGAGCAGGAGAGGACTCGATGGACGACGGTACGGCGCGCACCACGGGTCCACGCCCTGATGACCTGTTCACGTGCCCGGAGCCGCAGCGGCCCACCACGGTACCGCCCCGCCGTCCCGCCCCTCCCCGACGCTCCGATCCATTGATCGATTCACCAACCGTTCGTTTGCCCGCCCAGGAGCCTCGGCAAGTCGACGACCTCACCCGGCCGCTGCGGCGCGTCGAGGCCGTCTCGGCCACTCCGCCACGCACACTCGGCGCCACCCCGCCACGCACACTCGGCCGAGCCCTCCTCATCACCGCGGCCGCGACCGTCGCCCCCGGTTCCGGTCACCTGCTGATCCACCGCAGGCGCACAGGTGCAGTGATCCTGAGCACATTCCTGCTCGGCATCCTCGCCATCGTGGTCCTCGCCGCGACCTTGCCGCGCAGCGAGTTCCTGGAGAACCTGCTGTCCACGCGCGTGCTGATCGCCGTGATCCTCGGGTGCCTGGCGACCGCCCTGGCCTGGATCGCAGTGATCATCCGCACCTACGTCCTTTCCAGACCGCCCCACCTCGGGGACTGCCGTCGCGTCATCGGAGCAACCACCGTCGCCGTGCTGTGCATGGTGGTGACAGCACCACTCGGGTTGGGCGCCACCCTCGCCAACTCTCAGCGCAATCTGCTCGACACCCTGTTCCCCAGCGGCGGTGACAGTTCCGCAGCGTTGGAGAAGCCCAGGCTCAACATCTTGCTACTCGGCAGCGACGCCGGACCGGACCGCACGGGCACCCGCACCGACACGATGATGGTGGCCAGCGTCGACACTCGCACGGGCCGAACGACCTTGTTCGGGCTGCCCCGCAACCTCGGCTACGCGCAGTTCCCGCTGGGTTCGGCGATGATGCGGAAGTTCCCCAAGGGGTTTCACGACTCGGGCGACCCGAACTCGGGCGACTACCTGCTCAACGCGGTGTACGCATACGGCCACTCCTTCCCCAAGCTTGCCCCCTCGGGCCCCACCCGGGACCCAGGGCTGAACCTCCTGCACTCGTCGATCTCCCACATGCTGGGCCTCCCGATCGACTACTACATCGAGGTCAACATGGCGGGGTTCGCCGCCATCATCGACGCGCTGGGCGGTCTGCGCGTCGACGTCGGACCTCAGCGGGTCCCGATCGGCGGCATCACCCCGAGCGGGCGTCAGGTCCGGCCCGACGGTTACCTCGAGCGGGGCATCCAGCAACTCAGCGGCGAGGAGGCGCTCGATTTCGCGCGTTCACGCACCGGCTCCACCGACTACGTCCGCATGGGCCGGCAGCGCTGCCTCATCCAGTACGTGCTGGACCAGAAGAGCCCCACCGACCTGCTCACCAATTTCCAGGGCGTCGCCAAGGCCACCACGAACAGCGTCTTCACCAACATCCCGCGCGAAATGCTCCCGGCGCTCGTGTCGCTGGCCGGGGGTGCGGGCACCGCTGCGCTGGAAAGCGTGGCGTTCGACCCGAACCTGCCCGACCCCAAGGCCTCCGGCGGCCGGTTCAACACCGCGCGGCCGAACTTCCCGTACATGCTCACGGTCGTGCGCGACGCGCTTACCCGGAACCAGGTCGTCGCCCCACCGGTCACCCCCGTTCCCACCACGAGTGCGGCCCCGACGACGAAGTCCCGGTCCGGTGGCTCGTCGGCGACGAGGACCACGCTCAGCAAACCGCCACCGGCAGCGGCAGCGCCGACCCCGCTGGCCCAGTCATGCTGATCCCGTTATGCACCTCTGGAGGGGGTCACCGCGCACCGGATGCGGGTTCTGTCAGTCTTGAGGGCGAAGATTACCTGCGCGCCCACCCGCCCGGGGTGAGCGCTTGGAGAGGAGAACGACGTCATGGCACTGCCCACGCTCACTCCCGAACAACGCGCCGACGCGCTGAAGAAGGCCGCGGCCGCCCGCACCGCCCGCAAGGAGCTGCGTGACGCGATCGCCCGAGGCGACGAGACGATTCCCGCCGTGCTCAGCCGTGCGAAGTCCGACACCATCATCGGCAAGACCAAGGTGGTCGACCTGCTCAAGAGCCTCCCCGGCTACGGCCCGGCCAAAGTCTCCGCGCTGCTCGAGCAGACCGGGATCGACGCTTCCCGCCGGGCCGCCGGCCTGGGCGACCGGCAGCGCCAGGCACTCCTCGACGCCTTGAAGTGATGACCGTCTGACCGCTGGTCCGCGAGCAGCATGGCACTACCGTTGCCCGCATGCGCCGCACGCTGTATGACGCCGACCACGAGGCGTTCCGCGAGTCGTTCCGCAGGTTCCTCGACACGGAGGTGGTGCCCCACCACGAGGAGTGGGAGAAGGTCGGCATCATCCCGCGCGGGCTGTTCACCACCGCCGGGAAGTCCGGGTTCCTCGCCATGGTCATCCCCGAGCAGTTCGGCGGGGGCGGGGTACCCGACTTCCGATTCAATGCGGTGATCGGTGAGGAGGTCATGCGCGTCGGTGCGGCCGCGGCCGGGCTCGGACTCACCCTGCACAACGACATCTGCCTGCCCTACTTCCTCGCCTACTGCGATGACGAGCAGAAACGGCGCTGGCTG
The DNA here is from genome assembly GCA_050701055.1 of Pseudonocardia sp. GTDB lineage: Bacteria > Actinomycetota > Actinomycetes > Mycobacteriales > Pseudonocardiaceae > Pseudonocardia. The sequence goes on from JBOHEO010000026.1 coordinate 34,030, forward strand.
CCCGGCATCGCCTCCGGTGAGCTGATCACCGCGATCGCGATGACCGAACCGGGCATCGGCTCGGACCTCGCGTCGATGTCCACCACCGCCCGCCGCGTGGGCGACCACTACGTCGTCAACGGCGCCAAGACCTTCATCACCAACGGCATCAACGCCGACCTCGTCATCACGGCCGTGAAGACCGACCCCACCCAGAAGCACAAGGGCATGAGTCTGCTGGTGCTGGAGCGCGGGATGGACGGTTTCGAGCGCGGCCGCAACCTCGACAAGATCGGCCAGCATGCCCAGGACACCGCCGAGCTGGCGTTCACCGACGTGCACGTGCCGGTCACCAACCTGCTCGGCGACGAGGGGCAGGGCTTCACCCAGCTCGTCACGAACCTGCCCCAGGAACGGCTGTCCATTGCGATCGCGGCTGCGGCTGCCGCGCGCACCGCGTTGGAGCAGACGCTGTCCTACGTCCGGGAACGCACGGCGTTCGGCCGGCCCGTCGGGTCGTTCCAGAACTCGAAGTTCGTGCTCGCCGAGATCGCCACCGAGGTCGACATCGCCGAGCACTACCTCGACGACTGCGTGCGCGCGCTGAACGCCGGCGAGCTCACCGCCGTCGACGCGTCGAAGGCCAAGTGGTGGTGCACCGAGCTACAGGGCCGGGTGCTCGACCGCTGCCTCCAGCTGCACGGTGGCTACGGCTACATGACCGAATATCCGATCGCCCGGGCCTATGTCGACGCCCGCATCACCCGTATCTACGGCGGCACCACGGAGATCATGAAGGAGGTCATCGGCCGGTCGCTGGGGCTGTGAACCAGCGCGGGTAGCCGGGCCGACGTCAGCGTCCGGCTTCGGAGATCTGCCGGGCTTCAGTAGCGATCCGGTTCGGCAGACACGGCCAGCGAGCCGCGCCGGCCACATCGCGGCATTCGAGGCACCGCCCGGCCGCGTCCGGTGCGTGTTGGCCGAGCGCGCGGCGCCAGACGTCGGGCATGTCGGCGAGGAGCTCGGCGACGTGGCGCCGGGTGAGCCCACCCTCAGCGGGGTGCGATTCCATGACGTACCTCTCGGGCATGAGTTCTACCGGCCGAACGGGGAACTGGGCATCTCGCGCTGCCACCGCTCAGCCAGCCGGGCAGCCTCCTGGAACTCCGGCGGAATCTCCCTGGATGCGGACGGTACCTGCTGCTCGCTCCGGGGGGTGTCGGAGGACTCGGGAGGCAGCGGCGCCGGCGGCCGGGTGCGCGGTGCCTGACGGGGCGCCGGCTCGGCCACCGGAATCGGCGACACGGGTGCGAGGATGGGAGCGGGGACGATAGGTGGCTGGACGACCGGCAGCTCAGCGGATCCGACTCCTGCCGGTGGTCCCGCCGGTGCGGCCGTGGTGGCCCAGCGATCACCGGTGAGATCCGTCGCCACGGTGAGCGACAGCACGAACAGGACGAACACGAAGCCGGCAAGTATCCGAGGCCGCAACTCGGGCCCGCCCGCCCGCCCGGCCGGGGGCCTGAGGGGTGGGCGGGCGGACGGGTCTGTGGGCGCTGCCGGCCACCGTCCGGACGGGGGCTCGAACAGCGCAGCGGCGGGCTCCAGCGATGGCGCAGCGGGGACGGTGTGGACGTACAGCGGCCGCGCCGCCGTGCGTCTCGGCGCGCTGACCGACGCCCGCCCGGAGGCGAACGCGCGCGCATGCACGAGGGCCAGCAGTTCGCGCATCATGTGGACCCGGGCCACCTGACCGGGCAGGTCGGGTCGCGCGGCCGGCACCGCCGGGTGCGCCCGGACGATCTCGCCACCGTGGCGCGCGGACCGGTGGCGCGGCGGCGTGGTCACCGCTCCCACCGGTGGGAGCGACGTCGGGTCGGGGAAACCGTTGTTCATGAGGTGACCTCATCCGTGGGGAGCGGTTGCGAAGAGCAGACCATGACCAGCGCCTAAGGCGTAGTGTTCAGCGGGCAAAGTCTCGACTAAGATGCCCGAGCCGCTATCTCGGGGACGGGCCGAGGTGGAGCCAGACCCGCGCCCCCCCGAGCGGCGAGCGGTTCAGCCGCATGGATCCACCGGACTCCTCGGCGCAGCGGCGCGCGATGTCCAGGCCGAGCCCCGTCGACGCCGCGCCGGATCGGCCGCGCTCGACGACTCGCGCGTCCGGGAACCCCGGGCCGGCATCGTCGACGATCAGCATCGCCCCACCCTGCGGGGCCGACCCGGCCGTCACGACGAGGCCGGCGCCGGACGGGGTATGGGCGAACACGTTGCCCAACAGCGCGTCCAGGGCAGCCTCCAGCGCCGCGGCGCCGGCGCGGACCGGCAGCGGCCCGCGCTCCACCCGGACGGTGATCCGCCGCTCGGTGTCCTCGGCCAGCGGCCCCCAGAACGTCGCGCGTTCCCGCACCACCCGGCCGAGATCGGCGGATTCGGATCCGGGCTCGGGAGCGAGGCGCCGCGACGCGTGGATGACGTCGTTGACCGCAGCGGTCATATTCTCCACGTCGTCACCCAGCCGCCGGGCGGCGACGCGGTCGGCAAGCCCGTCGATGTCGAGGCGCAGCGCGGTCAACGGGGTCCGCAGCCGGTGGGTCAGATCCGCGGTCCGCCGCCGCTCGGCGGCCACCAGGTAACCGACCCGGACTGCCAGCCGGTTGAGCTCCGAGCCGATGCGGCGGATCTCAGGGGGACCCGACGGCGAGACCCGGGCGGCGAGATCGCCGGCGCTCACCCGGTCAGCGGTGCCGGCCAGCTCGGTCACCGAGCGAAGCAGGCCGGCACCGAGCCGTTCGGCCAGGAGCACCCCGGTCAGGAGCAGCCCGCCGGAGAGCGAGAACACCAGGACGAGCAGCGGCGCCAGCCCCGCGCGCTGCGCCTCGGTGGTGACCATCATCCGGACCACCCCGGCGCAGGCGCCCTCACGGATCACCGGCACCAGGATCTCGACGGCGCCGTCACCCGCGGTCGTCCCGGTTCGGCACTGTCCGGCGAGCTCGCGCACGACGGCCTGCTCGACGGGTACCCCGAGCACCCGCCCGTCGGTGAAGATGACCGAGCCCGCGAGGCCGTTCTCCGTCCCCCCGGGCAGTGAACCGCCGGCGGCCGCGGGCACCGACGCCGCCAGCAGCTGCGCGCGCTGCGTCGCCTCAGCCAGCGCCCGACTCCCGGCGTCCCGGATCAAGAGCACCACCAGCGGTGCGAGGAACGCGATCAGGAGCAGGCACATCGCGGCGGCCACCAGGCCGACGAGCTGGCGTCGCACGCCGCCTCAGCCGTCCGGGTTGTCCAGGCGCAACCCGACCCCGCGCACCGTGTGCAGGTAGC
>JBOHEO010000027.1:0-36797 GCA_050701055.1 Pseudonocardia sp.
CGATCTACGGCGTCGCCGGCGTCCTCAACGATCCCGAGCTGACCCGGATGTTGCTCGAGGCGGGCGCCGATCCCGACGAGGGCCTGCTGGCGCCGGATCCGGCCGACGCGCTGGCGCCGGACCGGCCGTGGGGCAACGAGTCGCTCTATCATGCGGCCGAGTTCCCGGATCCGGCCTGCGTGGAGCTACTGCTCGCGGCCGGGCCGCATCCGGTCCGGGTGTCGTACTGTATCCGTCGCGCCCTCGACTTCGACAACCCGCCGATGGTCGAGGCGTTCCTGCGCTATGGCGTCGATCCCAACCTGACGCCGTGCTTCGGAGGTGGTGGTGGGTTGCTTATCGGGGCCGTTGTCCGGGGACAGCCGGTTCGGATCGTGGAGCAGATCCTCGACGCGGGGGCGCGGATCGACACTGCCGACGATCGGGGGTTGACCGCGCTCCGGCACGCCGTACGCCACGGTTGCGTGGAGCAGGCCGCGCTGCTGACGACACGTGGCGCCGACAGCGGTGTCGTCACCGACGAGGATCGGTGGATGGGTGCGGTCTCGCGGGGGGAGACCGCCCACGCCGAGCACAACTGGCGGCTGGATCCAGAGCTGCTGGAACACGCCACCATCCGCAACGACGTCGATCGGATCAGCCGGCTGGTCGCGGCGGGCGCCGAGGTCGACCGGGCGGCGGGATGGGCCGAGATGGCGCCGTTGCACAACGCTGCCTATCGAGGGCGGCTGGACGCGGTCGTCGCGCTGCTGGCCGGCGGCGCCGATCCGACCTCGGTCAACGGCTACGGCGGGTCGCCGGTCCACTCAGCGATCTTCGGCTCCGAGCACTGCACGGATCCGTTCGGTGGCATCAGCATGCGCCCGCCCGAGGAGGTGACCCACGGCGACTACCCCGGCGTAGTGGCGGCTCTGCTCGCTGCCGGCGCACCCGTTCCGGAGGAGATCGGCGGCAGCCCCGGGGTGCAGGAGGTGCTTGTCCGCCATCGAGCCGGGCCATGAGCGTGCGAGGCTTGATCCGATGATCGACGTCCAGAACCGACGGTACGCCGAAGGTCTACCGCGCCGTGCCCGGATGGCGGCGTGGCGCCGGGACGAGCCGCTGCCGTTCCGCTACGAGTCGACCGGGGCGGAGCCCCGCTTCACGAACCGGCTCGATCCGGAAGCGCGTTCGCGCGAGGTCTTCACCTTCCACCGGCCGCGCACGCTCGCCGACTGGATGACCCGTGCCGACGCCGAGCCGGAGACGCCAACACTGTTGGCCCGCATCCAGGCACTTCCGGAGCTGTACTGCGCGTTGTTACGGCCGAGCCAGATCGAGTCGGTGCTGGGCGTCGAACGGTCGCTGGGCCGCCAGCACCCTCGGGCGCTGGTCCAGACGGCCACCGGCGCGGGCAAGACGTTCGCCGCGGTCACCGCGACGTACCGGCTGATCAAGTACGCCGGTGCGGCTCGGGTGCTGTTCCTGGTCGACCGCAACAACCTCGGCGAGCAGGCCGAGTGCGAGTTCACCAACTACACCGCACCCGACGACGGCCGGCGCTTCGGGGATCTCTACAACGTGCAGCGCCTGGCCGGGCGGCAGGTGCACTCCTCGACGAACGTGGCGATCTCGACGATTCAGCGGCTGTTCCGCATGCTGGCCGGCGAGGACGTCCCGGATCCGGATCTCGAGGCCGACGTTGAGGGCGTCGAGGTGGAGCCGCCGGCGCCGGTCGACGTCGTCTACAACCCCGCCATCCCCACCGGAGACCTTCGACCTGATCACCGCGACGCCCACCAAGCAGACGCTCAGGTTCTTCGACCAGAACCTGGTGAGCGAGTACAGCTACGAGCGATCTGTCGCTGATGGGGTCAACGTGCCGTTCTCGGTGTACCGGATCCGGACCCGGATCACCGAGCAGGGCGAGAAGATCGAGGCCGGGACGGTGGTGCCGGTGCGGGATCGGAAGACCCGGGCGAGGCGCTAGCAGGAGTTGGAGGAGGACTACTCCTACACCGGTACCCAGATCGGGCGGACGGTGATCGCCGAGGACCAGATCCGGACCGTGCTGCGTACGTTCCGGGACCGGTTGTTCACCGAGATCTTCCCGCACCGCTCGGCCGTATCGAAACGCTGATCTTCGAAGGACGACAACCACGCGGACGTCATCGTCCAGCAGGTCCGCGAGGTGTTCGGCAAGGGGCAGGACTTCGCCGCCAAGATCACCTACCGGTCGCGCAGCCAAGGAGACGACCCGAAGAAGCTGCTCGCCGAATTCCGCGACCCAACTGTTCACCACCAGCCCGTAGCTCCCACCCGCACTCACCCCACACCAACATGACCAGGCAGTTACACGATCACCCGGGCTGAACGGCTACGCTTGGCCGATCACGATCCGAGGTCGTAGATGCTCTATAATGTTGAGCGAGTTGTTGTCCTAGGAAGGCCCGGTTATGATTGTTGCTTTCTCTGTTACTCCCCTAGGTGTGGGTGAAGATGTCGGAGAACTGGTTGCTGATGCGGTGCGTGTGGTCCGCGCAAGCGGTCTACCTAACCGCACCGATGCAATGTTCACGAGCATCGAAGGGGAATGGGATGAGGTCATGGCTGTGGTCAAGCAGGCCGTGGAAGCCGTGACACAGAAGACCAATCGGGTGAGCGTCGTACTGAAGGCAGATATCAGGGCAGGTGTCACCAACGGTCTGACCACAAAGGTGGAGGATCTGGAACGATACCTGGCAGAAAGCTAGCGGCCCTCACATGGCGGCAATGGCCTGGCGGGACTCGGCCATCGCCGCTCGATACAGGCTGACAGCGTGCCGATTGGCGTACTCCCTGGGGACGGCGGCGAGAACTTTCATGCCGTATCCGAAAAAAAATAGAAGCGTGATGTTCGGGTGGCAAACTTGCGAACGTGTCGGTGGCCAACTGACATCCCGCGTCGATCTCGTTCTGCCGGACCAAGCAGAGTGCGCGATCCAGCCGAATGAGGGTGGGATCGCCCACCACGTCGGTCGGATACAAGTCCAAGGCTCGGTCTTGGGTCTCCCACGCCTCGCTGAAGTCGCCCAGTTCAGCGAAAGTCCGTGCCCGATAGAAGCGCCAGCGACGTTCCGAAAAGCCGAAGACCGAATCAGCCTCGTCCGTACGGTCAAGCCGCGCGAATGATTCGCCGGACTCGCCCAAGGCTGCCTTGCACTCATCAACAGAACCGAGCTGTGCCAGAATGAGAGCTTTCAACGTGACCGCAAGCGCGTAAGCAGGGAGCGTCTTGTTGACGACCGAGCGGCCTACATCGCACGCTTCGGAGGCCATACTCAGCGCCTCACGCGAATCACCCGAGTACAAGGGAATCAAGATTCCCAGGGAACGAACCTGGAGCCCCAGTTCGGATAGCCCGGTCTCGTCGGTGGCTACGATAGCCGAGTGATGCCAGGCCCAGGCACGGTGCGTGTCCCCGAGGACCATCATTTCGTCCGCGATAAGGGCAGCGATCTGAGCGATGCACGCATAGAGGTGAACAAGGGTTGTGGGTGATTGAGCTCGTGAGACCAGCCCTCGAAATTCATCGAAGTCGGCAATCAATCGACGAAGCATCACGGTAGGTGGCATGGTCACGCACGCCTGTGCGTGCAGCCGTACCATATGGTCGATTTTGTCGACCTGCGCCGGGGTGACGCTGCGTTCCGCGATCGTCCGATCCAACAGGTGACGCGCCCGATCGGCACCGGCCAGAAGATCACGCTCTGGCACGGGCAACTCACCTGCCAGCCCGAACAGGGACTCCTCGTCCTCCGGAACATCCGGTGCAGCCAGCAACTCATCAATAGACGACTCAAAGAACTTCTCCAGCAAGCGCACCGTTGCTGGCCGCAACTGGGCGGCCGTACACAGCCCAGCGGTCAGCCTCTGCACGTGGCGAAGGCTCACCGTGCCGACCTCGTGGTTATCCCTGGCGAACACTTCCAGTCGCTCGACGAACTCCTCAAAGGTGAGTCGGCGCTCGCGAATGCGCCATCCCAGCACGGTCCGTGTCGGATAGACCCTTGGCATTGCGCTGCCTCCCTGTGCGCGCCTGAGCATGAAGGGTCACCTAGTGTAGGGCTAGCTGGTCGTAGCTGTTCAGCCCAGGTGGTGGGTGTGTCGTTGCGGGTCCGCGTGGGTGATCCACTAGTGTCGTGATCATGGAGGGTGGTCCGGGGGTGGCGGGTGAGGAGGTCTGCTCGTCGGTGGATGCGAGGGACGTCGAGATCGCCGCGCTGGCCGCCCGTAACGTCGCTCTGGCCGCCGAGAACGCGGTGTTGTCGACCCGGATCACTGAGCTGGAGGGTCTGCTGGCGGTGTTGCGCGCGCAGCTGGGGCGGGACTCGTCCATCAGCGGGCGCCCGCCGTCGACTCGCCGTTCGTGAAGCGGCCCGCGCCCGAACGCTTTTCGCGGGGGTGGTCTGGGAAGGACTGGGGCAAGCAGCACGGGGCGCCGGGTTCGACGCTGGAGTTGGTGGACGATCCGGATGTGACGGTCGGGGGAGAGTCGGCGGCGTGCCGGGGCTGCGGGGACGCCCTGGACGGGGCGCCGGTCTTCGCGGTGTCGCGCCGGCAGGTCTTCGAGGTCTCGCCCGGGCCGCCGCGCCCCCATGTCACCGAGCGCCGGGTGGCGGCCAGGACTTGCGGGGCTGCGGGACCACGCTCGTGGGGACCCCGCTCGTGGGGGTGACGCTCGTGGGGGTGACGCCCGGTGTGCGGTCGGGGTGGGTGCAGTACGGGCCGGGGATCAAGGCCCGGGCGGTGTGGCTGGGCGGCGCGTACTTCTTGTTGGTGCGTGCGCGCGGGAGGTGGTCAATGCCCGGTGTGGGTTCGCGGTGTCGGCTGGGTGGGTCGCGGGGCTGCGTGGACAGGCCGCGTAGCTACTGGAGGCGTGGTTTCTGCCCCGGGTGCGGGAGCTGATCGCTGCCGCGGCGGTCGCGCACGCCGACGAGGCCACCGCCCGCGCCGCCGGCGCGCTGCGCTAGGTGCACGTGGCGTGCACCCAGTTCCTGACAATCCGTTCCGGAGCACCTCGGTCCTCCCCGAGCACCTCAATATCTCCTGGAAGCACCTCGCCAACCTCGACGGCGACAAGCTGGAGAACGAGTACCGCCGCATCCTCACCGAGCTGGACAAGGAGCCGACAAATCTCGGCGTCGTGTTCCGCAAGGCGCAGAATCGCATGCAGGAGCCGGCACTGCTGCGCAAGCTGATCGTCGACCTGATCGGCTCGGAGACCTGGTCGGTCGGCGGCAACGTCAACGGTGACGCGTACGAGGCGCTGCTGCAGCGCTCGGCCACTGACGTCAAGTTCGGTGCCGGGCAGTACTTCACCCCGCGCCCGCTGATCCACGCAATGGTGAAGGCGATCCGGCCGACCGCGGGCGACACCGTCGTCGACCCGGCGTGCGGCACCGGCGGCTTCCTGCTGTCCGCGATCGAGCACATCGAGCGTGACGCAAGCGAGTGGAATGCAGCTGACCCCGCAGCAGCGGTGGAACCTCAGCGAGGGCCGCTCGGTGCGCGGCGTCGAGCTGGTCGACGCGACCGCCCGGCTCGCGACCATGAACATATACCTGCACGGGGTCGGTCGCGCTGACAGCCCACCGGTGATCGACGTCCGCGACGCCCTCTCCTCCACACCGACCGAGCGGGCGTCGGTGGTGCTCGCGAACCCGCCGTTCGGCAAGCGCTCGTCGATCACCGTCGTGGGGGAGGACGGGCGCGCCGAGCGGGAGGACATCGCCTACACGCGCACCGACTTCTGGGTCATCACCACCAACAAGCAGCTCAACTTTGTCCAGCACATCGCGTCGCTGCTCAAGCCGGGTGGCCGCGCGGCCGTCGTCGTCCCCGACAACGTGCTCTTCGAGGGTGGCGCCGGCGAGACGATCCGACGCCGGTTACTGCGCGACTTCGACGTGCACACCCTGCTCCGGCTGCCCACCGGCATCTTCTACGCGGGCGGGGTCAAGGCGAACGTGCTGTTCTTCGACCGGCCGTAGCGCCCCCGCGAGGGACACATCTGGACCGAGAAACTGTGGGTGTACGACCTCCGCACCGCACAGCACTTCACGTTGAAGCAGAACCCACTGCGCGACGAGCACCTCGCCGGATTCCTGGAGCGGTACCGGGCCGTTGTCGACATGGCTGTGTCATTCGTCCGCCGCAATGCCGGGGTCGGCCGAGCTGGTCGACGGGGCGCGTCGAGTCGAGACGTTCGGTCTCCCGGCCGAACCGATTCGGGAAGCCGTGGTGAACGCACTCATTCATCGTGACTACCTCCTGGCGTATACCGACGTCGAGCTCAGCTTGTTCAGCGACCGCTTGGAGGTCGTGAGCCCGGGCCGGTTACCCGGTGGTGTCACTGTGGAGGGGATGAAGCTGGGTGTGTGTGCTGCTCGTAACGAGCTGATCAAGGATGTGATGCGGGACTACGGGTACCTCGAGCACATGGGTCTGGGTGTTCCGCGTAAGATCATCCGTGGGATGTGGGAGTTCAACGGGACGGCACCGGAGTTCAGGCTCGGGGGCGAGAGCCTCGCGGTGGTCCTGCTGCGCACCGGTGCGGGTCCGGGAGTCTGAGCGGCGCGGGCGCGGGCGCGTGCTGTCGCTGGGCTCATGGTCCTGTCCGGTGGCGCGGGGCATCGGAAAGTGTCGGGGTTCGAATGTATGTTCGATTCATGCAGCAGTGCCGGGTTCCGGTCGGGTTGGCGGCGATGCCTCCGGGCCCTGGGCTCGCTGCTGTGCTGGCCGGGGTCGATCTCGATCAGGCCGTGGCCGGTGACGCGGTGGAGCTCCTTCGCGCATCCGCCCGGCAGTTGGCCCATGATCAGGCCCGGTTCTTCGCGGCGATGGTGCAGGTGGGTCGGGCGGTCGCGGCGGAGGCCCGCGATGGCGCGCCGGTGTCGTGGCGGGGGCCGGTGATCGGGGAGTGGGCGGGCGCGGAGATCGGTGCGGCGCTGACCTGGACCACCACCAAGGCCGATCGGGAGCTCGGCGTCGCCGAGGAGCTGGTGTACCGGTTGCCGCTGGTGTTCGCCGAACTGGAGGCAGGGCGGATCGATCAGGGCCGGGCGTGGACGTTCGTCGATGTGCTGGGTTGCGCGGAGCTGACCGCGCAGCAGATCGAGCATATCTGTGGTGCGCTGATACCTGTTGCTGGGTTGACCAGCGGGCAGATCCGAGCCCGGCTGTTGCGGTTGCTCATCGGGGTGGACCCGGGGTACGCGGCGCGCCGGTACAAGCGTGCGGTGCGGGAACGCGGCGTGCACGGCTACCTGGGCAAGGACGGCACCGCCACCATCACCGGCACCGGGTTGAGCACCGACGACGCCGTCGCGGCTTGTGAACGCATCGAGCACCTGGCCGCCGCGGTGAAGACCGCCGGGCATCCCGCCACGCTCACCCAGATCCAGGCCGACCTGTTCACCCACCTGCTCGACGGACGCCTGGACGGCATGGAACACGACGAGATGGTGACAGCGATGCTGGCCGACACCGTGACCGACGCCGACACCGTGACGAATGCCGACCTCGCCGTTGCCCACGCCACCGCGGCCGCGCAACCCGATACCGCCGCGGTGCCGGCCGCCGCCGACGTGCCGGCTGCCGCCGGTGTGCCTGCTGCTGAGGTGTCCGCTGATGACATGGCCGCAGAGGCGGCGGAGTCCCCGGAGGCGGCGGTGTCCAGCGCGGCGGCGGTGTCCAGCGCGGCGGCAGGGTCCAGTGAGGCGATGGTGTCCAGCGCGGCGGCAGGGTCCAGTGAGGCGGTGGTGTCCCCGGAGGTGGCGGGGTTGGCTGAGGCCTCCGCGTTCATCGCTCCCGGCGAATCCACCGACGCTGTCCGATCCGTGGGGGATCCCGAGTCCGCGGCAGCGTCGGTCGAGCCTGTCGCATCCGAGAACGGCGTGGCGCCCGGGGTTCGAGCGCCCCAGCCCCGGCGAGGCGGCGAGGTGCGGGTGGGTCTGGCCACGTTGATGCACCGGGACGAACGGCCCGGGGAGGTTCCCGGTTGGGGCCCGGTGCTCGCCGATGTGGCCCGGGCGATAGCCGGCCGCCAGCACCGCTCCGAATGGCGATTCGCCGTGATCGACCCGGACGGTTATCTCGTCCTGGCCGGGATCACCCGTCGCCGGCCGTGCGGTGCTGGTGATAACGCGCGGGAGTGCGACGGCGGTGTGGTCGAGATCCATATTCCGGCCGCTCTGCTGGCCGAGCTGGCCACCGCCTCCGAATCCTGCGGTGGGTGGGCGACGGTCGTCGCTGACATCGCAGGGCAATACGCCCGGCGCCACCGGCTGCAACGAGTGCTGGACGCACGACCAGATGACCGGTTCGCGGGCGCGGTGCTGCGCCGCCACGTTCAGGTCCGCGACCGCACCTGCGTGGCACCAGGGTGTCGGCGTCCGGCGCGGCGCTGCGACCAGGACCACACCCGTGATCATGAGCTGGGTGGCCTCACGATTGCCGGGAACACCGGACCGTTATGCCGTCGCCATCACCGAATGAAACACGAGGGCCGATGGCGACTCGAGCAACCTCGACCCGGACATTTCTGCTGGACCAGCCCATTGGGCCGGATCTACCGCACCCACGGGGAACCCATCGATCCACCCCTCCCCGCACCTACGCCCCGTGATCCCGACGAATCAGCGGATCCCGACGAGCCGGATCCGAGGATCCGATACCAGGGGCCACTACCGATCCTGTGGCATCCACCCCCCAACCCAACCCCGCCACCCCGACCACCACCCCGACCACCACCCGGTCCGCAGCAACCCGAGGACGACGAACCACCGTTCTGACGGAACGGATGACGATAGCCGCACTGGCCGCCACTGGCTCCCGCCACTGTGCCGCGCATCTGGATTCAGGTCGACCGACTCAGAGCACAGCGACGACCTCAGGTGCGCAACCAGAGCCCAGCCATAGGGCTCCAAGGACACGGTGGTGTCCCGCCCTTGTCGGGGCTCAGGGCGTCGATGCGCGCTCCGCGCTGGGTGTCGGAGTCGTGCACGGTCACCCGATTCTGCCCGCACGTGCCGCAACGAGGGGCCCCGCGAACGGAGACGGGGTCGGCGGTGCAGAATCTGCCGTCCGGGGCGGGCGTCCACTGCATTGGGGTGCGGACCGACAACCGCCCCGGGTTCAGCGGGTCCTCGGGACACCTGGCCTGGGCTCAGTGCCCTTCCAGCACCTCGCGCAGCACTGTCGGCCCGCAGTGCACCTCGCTGAAGCTGGTTGAGAGCGGGCGAGGCCGATCCGAATCCCGTCGAGCTTGCGCAGTACTGGCAGCGAAGGTGTCGTGGTGCCGGCCTCGATCATCTCCAGGTAGCGCCCGGTGATGCCCGCATGCGTGGCGATGTTGACCGTGCTCTTCTTGCGGTTGACGTGGAGGTCAAACGCCCGCCGGTCAATGACGGCGCCGAGGACGTTGCGGAAGTCGGTGACGTCGCCCATCGGCAGCGCCTCCACCTGGACGAGCAACCGGACCGCGACAGCAGGTAGTCGGGGTCGCGTGCTTGGTCGCGCACGTTCATCCGCTGCGGCCCATACCTGCCCGCAACGAGGGCCCTGGGAACGTCGACGGGTCGGCGGTGGAGAATTCCCCACCCGGGGCGGACTTCCACTGCATTGAGGGTGCGGATGGACAGCCGCCCCGGGCCTTGCTCGGACTGTGCCGTGATCAGCACACCCTGCTGGCGGCGGAAGGTTGAGCCAGTGGGTGGCCGGTTCGCGGACCCGATCCGCGGGTACGCCATCGGATGATTGCCCTGTTCTCCAGCAGATTGGGTTGCCTGGGATCCTTGTTGGTGTCCCTGCTGCTGACGGCCCTGCTGATCCTGATCTTAACCACCCTCTGATCAGATCAGCTCTCCGCCAGCACGTCGCGGAGCACGCTCAGCCCGCAGTGCACCTCGGTGAAGCTGGTCGAGAGCGGGGCGAGGCCGATCCGAATCCCGTCGAGCTCGCGGTAGTCGGGCAGGACGCCGCGGCGCCAGAGCTCATCGAGGACCACGCGGAAGCCCGGCCGTCGCAGCGTCACGTGGCCACCGCGCCGAGCCGGGTCGCGCGGCGACGCGAGCTGCACGTCGTGCCCGGCCAGCCAGGCGTCGGCCAGCCCCACCGCGAACTCCGTGAGCTGCACTGACTTCGTCCGAACGGCCACTATGCCCGCCTCCTCCAGCAGGTCGAGCCCGGCCAGCAGCGGCAGCATCGCGAGGATCGGCGGGGTGCCGCTGACCATCCCGCGCGGCCCCGATGCCGCCACATAGCCCGGCGCCATCTCGAACGGGTCGCGGCGCCCCATCCAGCCCTGGATCGGCTGGCGCAGCACCTTCTGCAGGCCGCGACGGACATAGCCGAACGCGGGGGAACCCGGTCCGCCGCCCAGGTACTTGTACGTGCACCCCACGGCGAGGTCGACGTCCCACGCGTCGAGCGCGAGCTCCACCGAACCGGCTGAGTGGCTGACATCCCACAGGACCAGGGCCCCGGCGTCGTGGGCCAGTGCGGTGATCACCGGGGCGTCCGCCAGCCATCCGGAGCGGTAGTCGACGTGACTGAGCAGCACCAACGCGGTGTCGGGGCCGACGACCGAGGCGACGTGCTCGGGTGTGACACCCTCCACCGGGACGGTGTCGATCCAGCGCAGCACGCAGCCGCGTTCGGCGGCGATCCCCTCGGCCACGTAGCGGTCGGTGGGGAAGTCGCCAGCATGAACGACGATCTCGCGGCGGTCCGGGCGGGCGTCGACGGCGGCCCGGGCGAGCTTGTAGAGCATCACGGTGGTGGAGTCGGCGACGACGACCTGCCCGGGTTTGGCACCGAGCGCGGCCGCGGCCAGCCGGTCCCCGACCCGCTCGGGCCAGTCCATCCAGCCGTCGGTCCAACCGCGGATCAACCGGCCCGCCCATTCGTCGCGGACGAACCGGTCCAGCCGGTCGGCGGTGCCGGCGAGCGGGCGGCCCAGGGAGTTGCCGTCGAAGTACGCGACGACCCCGGGGGCATCCAGGAACTGCGACCGCAGATGCGCGAGTGGGTCGGCGGCGTCGAGCTCCGCGGCGCGGCCGGCCCGTGCGGTGTCGAGGTCCGCGGCCCGGCCGCTCCAGGCTGCGTCGCCGGGTGGCTCCGCCCGCTCGGTCACGGCGCCTCCGACGCGGGCAGCTCACCGATCTCGGTGCGCACCGCGTACAGCTCCGGGAAGAACGTGAGTTCCAGCGCCGCCCGCAGGAACCCCACCCCGCTCGACCCGCCGGTGCCCCGTTTGGTCCCGATCGTCCGCTCGACGGTCTTGAGGTGCCGGAAGCGCCAGAGCTGGAAGTTCTCCTCCAGGTCGACCAGCTCCTCGCACGCCTCGTAAGCCGCCCAGTGTTCGCGGGCGCCCGTGTAGATCCGGCGGAACACCGGCACGAGGTCGGGGGAGAAGGTGTGTGGTGCGGTGAGGTCACGGTCGAGGACGGCCCTCGGGACGTCGTGGCCGTGCCGGGCGAGGAAGCGCAAGAACTCGTCGTACAGGCTGGGCCGGGCCAGCAGGTCGGCGAGCAGGGCGTGGGCCCGCTCGTCGTGCTCGAACATGGTCACCAGGCCTGCGTCCTTGTTGCCCAGCACGAACTCCACGGCGCGGTACTGGTCGGACTGGAAGCCCGAGGACGTGCCAAGGAAGCCGCGGAACTCCGCGTACTCCGACGGCGTCAGCGTGGCGAGCACCGCCCACTGGTCGGTGAGCACCCGCTGCACGTGCTTGACCCGCGCCAGGCCCTTCAACGCCGGTCGCAGGTCGTCGGCGGCCAGGTGCGCCTGCACGGCCCGCAGCTCGTGCAGCACGAGCTTGAGCCACAGCTCGGAGGTCTGGTGGGCGAGGATGAACAGCAGCTCGTCGTGGTGCACCGGGGTGCTGACCGGGTGCTGTGCGGCGAGCAACTCGTCGAGGTGCAGGTAGCGGCCGTAGGTCAGGTTCACCCGGAGGCTGCCGTCGGTCATGTCGACGAGTGTGGCACCGGGGGTGGCTCCGGGGCATCGATGCGGGTCATCCGGGCGGGTAGCGGCGCGACCCGGACCCGGGCGACCCGGCGGCGGTCCATCTCGGTGACGGTGAAGCGGTGGTCCAGCGTGTCGAGGGTGTCGCCGACGCCGGGGATGCGGCGCAGCTGGGTCTGCACGAAGCCCGCGAGGGTCTCGAACGGGCCGTCCGGCAGCGTGATCCCGGTGCGCTCGGTCACGTCGTCGCGGTTGAGCAGGCCGTCCAGCTCGGTGGCGTCGGTGTCCCCCCGTTCCGCGGGGTCGAACTCGTCGGAGATGTCGCCGACCAGCTCCTCGAGGAGGTCCTCCATCGTGACGATGCCGGCGGTGCCGCTGTACTCGTCGACGACGACGGCCAGGTGCGTGCGATCAGCCCGCAGCCGCGACAGGGCGGACAGCAGCGGCAGGCTCGCGGGCAGCAGCGGCACCGGGCGGGCGAGGTCTCCGACGGTGCGCGCCTCGGCCGGGCCGGCACCGGTGATCATGGCCGTGAGCAGGTCACGGACGTGGACCACACCCACGATGTGATCGACCGTCTCGCCGATCACCGGGTAGCGCGAGTGGGGCTTGTCCAGCACGTCGCGCGCGGCGTCGGCCAGGGAGGTGGCCGCGGCCAGGAACTCCACCTCGGTGCGCGGCACCAGCACCGCCGCGAGCTGGCGGCTGGCGGCGCTGAACACGTCGTCGAGCACCCGGCGCTCCTCCGCCCCCAGGTCACCGTGGCCGGCGACCATGTCGCGCAGCTCCTCCTCGCTCACCTTGTCGCCGCCGCCCCGGGGATCCAGCCCGAGTGCCCGGACGACGACGTTCGTCGACCGCGAGAGCAGCCAGATCACCGGGCGGCTGGCCCTGGCGACGCGATCCAGCACCGGTGCGACGACCAGCGCGACCCCCTCCGAGCGCTGCAACGCGAGGCGTTTGGGCACCAGCTCGCCGAGCACCAGCGACAGGTAGGAGATGAACGCGGTGACGCCGATGAACGCAACCGTCCCGGCGATCCCCGCGGGCAGCCCCCAGCCGGTCAGCACGGCGCCCAGGGGTTCGGCCAGCGTGGCACCGCCGTAGGCCGCGGAGAAGAACCCGGCGAGGGTGACCCCGACCTGCACCGCCGCCAGGAACCGGTTGGAGTCAGCGCGCAGCGCCGCCACCCGGGCACCGCGTCGATGGTTGACGACCATCCGGTCCACCTGCGCGTCCCGCAGCGACACCAGCGCCAGCTCGGAGGCGGAGAAGAAGCCGCCGATCAGCACGAACAGCACCACCAGCGCGAGGTTGAGCGCGACGCCGTCCACCGGGCAAGGCTCCCCGATGAAGGCGGGCGGAACCACGGAGGGTCGACGTGGCCTCGGTTCGATCGAGCTCGGAGGCGAGCCCTGCGCACCCCATGGGACAGGATGGGTCCAACGGGGAGGGGTCACGAATGGACGAGCGGCAACCGGGGGTAACAGCGGCCGGCGGCACCCCGATGATCGTGCTCGTCGACGCGAGCAGTGCTGTGGAGCGCGTCCTGGTCGCGGGCTGGATGCGGGACGTGGACCTGCCCCCGGTTGCGGTGCTCCCGGTGCACGGCTCGGCGCTGGCGCAGGCCCTGGCCGGTGCCCACCCCGACGCCCTGGTGATCGCGGCGCGGGTGGCCTGGCTGCCCCGCGAGCGCAACGGTCAGCGCCGGGTGCGGTGGTCCGATGTGGTATCGATGGTCAACCCGCGGCGCCCGCCGCTCCGTGCGCAGGCCCGGATCGCCCGCCGGGAACCGGACCGGGCCGCCGTCGTCGTCGCCGAGCCGGCCACCGTCGCGGCCCTGCGGGACCGGTTCCTCGGTCGGGACGGCGGTGACCCGAGGAGAAAGGGCGCTGCGGAGTTCGGAGCGTTCGTGGCCCGGCAGGCGGCGCTGGCGCTGGACCGGGCCGAGCGAGCGCTCGTCGGCGATCGGTTCAAGGTGCCCAGAGATGTCGTCGAGGCCGTCGAGGGGAGCCCCGAGTTCCGGCGCGATCTCGCCGAGCTCGCCACGGAGCTGGACCGACCGGTCGCCGAGGTGGCCGCGAAGGCCACCGCTGATCTCGACGGGTTGGTCGCGTCGATGAGCCCGGTGGCGGTGGACCTGCTCTCCGCGGCACTGCGCCCGCTGCACGCTCGGGCGTGGGACGTGCAGGTCGACACGTCGGGTCTGCAGCGACTGCGCGAGCTGAACCGTCGATTCCCGCTGGTGTTCCTGCCCAGCCACCGCTCCTACGCCGACCCGTTGCTGCTCGCCGACGTCCTCGCCGAGCAGGACTTCCCCCGCAACCACGTGCTGGGCGGGGACAACCTGCGGTTCTGGCCGGTCGGGCCGCTCGCCAGGCGGGCCGGGGTGGTGTTCATCCGGCGCAGCTTCGGCGACGACGAGATCTACAAGCTCGCCGTGCGCGAGTACTTCGGGTTCCTGCTGGCCAAGCGGTTCAACCTGGAGTGGTACCTGGAGGGCGGCCGCTCGCGCACCGGCAAGCTCCGCCCGCCGCGCTACGGGCTGCTGGCAGGCGTGGCCGAGGCGCTGAACAGGGGGCGGTGCGAGGACGTCTTCCTGGTGCCGGTGTCGATCGCCTACGACCAGCTCCGCGAGGTGGCGGCGATGGCCGCCGAGCAACGCGGGGCGACGAAGCAGGGCGAGGGGCTGGGCTGGCTCCTGTCCTATGCCAGGGCTCAGCTGAGCCAGATCGGCACCGCGCACGTGCGGTTCGCCGAGCCGATCTCGTTGCGCGCGGCGCTGGACGGGGCCGCGCTCGGAGATCCGGCGGCGCGCCGGCTCGCCCTGCAGAAGGCGGCGTTCGAGGTATCGGTCGGGATCAACCGGGTCACGCCGGTGATGGCGACGGCGCTGGTGACGCTGGCCCTGCTCGGCGTGCGTGACCGGGCCCTGACGCTGCCCCAGGTGCGCCGGGTGCTGGAGCCGGTGCGCGGCTACGTCATCGAACGCGGCCTCCCGCACTCCATCGACCTGCTGGGTACCGCCGACGGGGTGCGGCGGGTGCTCGCGGCGTTGACCGCGGAGAACGTCGTGACGACCTACGCGGGTGGCGATGAACCGGTGTACGCGATCGAGCGCGGGCACCACCTCGTCGCGGCGTTCTACCGCAACAGCGCGATCCACCACTTCGTCGACCGGGCGATCGCCGAGCTCATGGCGCTGTGCGCGCCCGGCCACCGCTGGGGCGAGGCGGCGCGGCTGCGTGATCTGCTGAAGTTCGAGTTCTTCTTCCCTGACCGGGAGACCCATCACACGCAGCTGTGCGCCGAGCTGGGCCGGATGGAGCCAGACTGGGAGACCGCTGCGGGCCGCGACGTCCTGTGCGGCGCCGGCTTCCGCATCGCCCACCGGGTGCTGCGGTCCTTCCTCGATGCGCAGCTCGTCGTGGCCGAGCGATTGGCCGCGCGGGATCCGCGAGCGCCGGTCGTGGAGAAGGAGTTTCTCGACGAGTGCGGTGGCGTGGGTCAGCAGATGCTGCTGCAGGGCCGGCTGCACGGGCCGGAGTCGTTGTCCCGGGAGCTGTTCGGGAGCGCGCTGAAGCTGGCGGCCAACCATGAGCTGGTGGACGTTCGCGTTGATCAACAGGGGGAAGACCTGGTGGTGCGCCGCGAGGCGTTCGCCGCGCAGCTGCGCGACGTCGTCCGGAAAGTGATCGAGATCGACGAGATCGACGCGGCGACCCGACGGGAGGCGGCGGGTGTCGAACCCTAGCGAAGTGGCGTGGAGCGAGGAACGGCTGATCGCCGACGTCGAGGCCGGGCCGAAGGGGTCGCACGTCGGGGCGTTCTTCGACTTCGACGGCACCCTGATCGACGGTTGCTCGCTCGTCACGTTCGCCCGCCATCACCTCCGGTCGTTGCACATCACCCCCGCCGACGTGGGGCGGATGCTGCTGATCGGGCTGCGCGGGATGGTCGGCGAGGCGGACTTCGAGCGCTTCTTCCTGCTCGGGCTGCGGACGTGGGCCGGGCGCAGCGAGGACGAGCTCGCCCAGCTGGGGGAGCGGCTGTTCGTGCAGGGCGTCGCCGGGGCGCTCTACCCGGAGGCGTGGCGGCTGGTGCAGGCGCACCACCGCGCGGGTCACACCGTGGTGTTGGCGTCGTCGGCCACCCGGTTCCAGGTGGAGCCCGCGGCGCGCGCGATGGGCGTCGAGCACGTGCTGGTCACTCCGGTGGAGATGGAGAACGGGATCTGCACCGGTCGCCCGGGTGGGCCGCTGCTGTGGCGGGCGGGCAAGGCGGCCGCGGTGCGGGCTTTCGCACCCGAGCACGGTGTCGAGCTGACCCGGAGCTACGCCTACTCCAACGGCGACGAGGACGTGCCGTTCCTGGAGACCGTCGGCCGGGCCCGCGCGCTCAACCCGGGCGTCGGCCTGGCCGCGGCGGCGGTCGCGAACGGTTGGCCCGTGGTCCGGTTCCGTCCTCGGGGCCGGGCCGGGCCGACGGAGGTCGTGCGCACCGTCGCCGGCGTCGCCGGGATGCTCACCGGGTTCGGCGCCGGGCTCGCGCTGGGTGTGCTGAACGGGTCGCGGCGTGCGGGGATCGACCTCGGCATCACCCTTGCCGGGAAGCTCGGGGCGGCGCTGGCCGGGGTCCGGTTCGACGTGCGGGGTGCGGAGAACCTGCTCGCGGCGCGGCCCGCGGTCTTCCTGTTCAACCATCAGAGCCAGCTCGACGTGCTGATCCTCGCCAAGCTGCTCCGCGGCGGGTTCACCGCGGTCGCGAAGAAGGAGGCCAGCCGGGTTCCGGCGTTCGGGCTGCTGTTCCGGCTGGCCGACGTCGCGTTCGTCGACCGGGCCGACAGCACCCAGGCCCGCGCCGCGCTCGAACCTGCCGTGGCGCGGCTCCGGGACGGTCTCTCACTGGTGATCGCGCCCGAGGGCACCCGCTCGGCCACGCCCGCGCTCGGGCCGTTCAAGAAGGGCGCGTTCCACGTCGCGATGCAGGCCGGGGTGCCGATCGTGCCGGTGGTGATCCGCAACGCGGGCGAGCTGATGTGGCGCGGGTCGTCGACGATCCGGTCGGGCACGGTGCACGTCACGGTGCTTCCCCCGATCGCGACCGATGGCTGGTCGGTCGAGGAGATCGAGTCCCGGGTACAGGAGGTCCGTGAGCTGTATCTCCGCACGCTCGCCGACGGGGATCCCTCCTTGCGCGAGAGTGGTGTCGAGGTCACGGCGGATCCGGGACCGCTGCCCCGCGGCCACCGTGGTGCGCCCGTACCGCATGTGCGGCAGCGGCCCGACGGAGGCGGTACCCAGGGGTCGAGGTGCTGACTCCCGCCGCGCCTGCCGCGCAGTAGAGTCTTGATCCATGCCGAGCCCTCAGGATGACGATCTCGAGTCACGCGTACGTGTCCTCGAGCGTGAGATCGTCCGGCTCCGTGAGCTCATCGCCCTGTCCAGCGCCGATGCCGGAGCTGCCCGTGTGCTCGCGGGTGGTGCCGACCGCGAGGTGTCAGAGATCCGTGCTGAGCTACGTGCTCATATCCGCGCGCTGAACGCCTTGCGTGAGACTCAGCTGGAACATGGCAACGCCATCACCGCGCTGCGCTCGGACGTCACCGAACTACAAGCAGAGGTGCGGGCGGGGTTCACCGAGATGCGGGAAGGGTTCGCGACGATGAACGTCGGCATGGCCCAGATCGCCGCGCTGCTCACCGGGATCGCGGACTCCGAGCAGGAGTAGCACGCCGCTCGCCGGCCCGCTGTGTCGGTCCCCCGTCCTACCCTGACCGCATCGGCCGGATCCGGCCGCCGGGTCAGCGAGGGACGGGGCGAGCGTGGAGTCCGATCGGATGGGCCGACGGGTGTGGGCGCTCTTCACCCCCTACCGCGCCACCCTGGTGGTGATCGTCGTGGCGGTGCTGCTCAGCAGCGGGCTGGGGATCATCACGCCGTTCCTCACCCAGGCCGCCTTCGACCGGGCATTGTTCCCGCTCGACGGCCGCGGGGTGGACCTGGATCTGCTGGCTTGGCTGGTCGGGGGGATGGTGGCGATCCCGATTGTCACGGCGCTGATCGGGGTGTATCAGACCTACCAGACCACGCTGCTGGGCAACCGGGTGATGGCCGACCTGCGCGGGCGGCTCTTCGAGCACCTGCAGCGGATGGACCTGTCGTTCTTCACCGCCACCCGCACCGGCGCGATCCAGTCCCGGCTGGCCAACGACGTCGGCGGGGTGCAGTCCGTCCTCAGCGAGACCGCGAGCTCGATCCTGGGCAACGTCGTCACCGTGGCCGCGGCGCTGGTCGCGATGCTGATCCTGTCGTGGCAGCTCACGATCGTCGCGGTCGCGCTGGTGCCGTTGTTCATTGTGCTCCAGATCCGGGTCGGGCGGGTGCGGCGGCGGATCGCCGGGCGCACGCAGGAGTCGCTGTCGGACATGACCGCGATCACCGAGGAGTCGCTGTCGGTGTCCGGGGTGCTGCTGGCCAAGGTGTTCAACCGGCAGGCCTACGAGGTGGAGCGCTACCGCGCCGAGAACGTCCGCCAGGTGGATCTCCAGGTGCGCCAGGCGATGACGGGGCAGTCGTTCTTCGCGCTGGTGTTCACGTTCATGGGGATCACTCCGGCGCTGGTGTACCTGGCTGCGGGGTTCCTCATCATCGCCGGCAGCGGGACGGTCCTCACCGCCGGCACGATCGTCGCGTTCACGACGTTGCAGACCAGGTTGCTGTTCCCGACTGTCAACTTGTTGCGGGTCGGGCTCGACGTGCAGACCTCGCTCGCGCTGTTCCGGCGGATCTTCGACTACCTCGACCTGCGCCCGCGCATCGTCGATGCCCCCGGGGCGCGCACGCTCGAGGCGAGTGCCGTCGCCGGTCGGGTGGAACTGGAGGGGGTCTGGTTCGCCTATCTACCCGCGCGGAGCGACAGCGGGGCGCGCATCGGCACGGCGGGGATCGCTGAGGTCCCGAGGGCACCGGAGATCGAGGTGTCCGGACCGGCCGAGGTCGACGCGGCGCAGCGAGCCGAGCACAACGCGACCGGCCGGCCGTGGGCGCTGTGCGACGTCTCCGCCGTCATCGAGCCCGGCCAGCTCGCGGCGATCGTCGGGCCGAGCGGTTCGGGCAAGACCACGCTGTCCTACCTCGTGCCGCGGCTCTACGACGTCGACCGCGGGCGGGTGCTGATCGACGGCGAGGACGTCCGCGAGCTCACCCAGGCCTCGGTGGCCGACGCGATCGGGATGGTCACCCAGGACACCTACCTGCTGCATTCCACGATCGGCGACAACCTGCGCTACGCCAAGCCCGACGCCACCCAGGAGGAGGTCGAGGCGGCGGCGCGGGCGGCCAACATCCACGACCGGATCATGTCGTTCGCGCAGCGCTACGACACCGTGGTCGGCGAGCGCGGCTACCGGCTCTCGGGTGGGGAGAAGCAGCGCCTGGCCATCGCCCGGGTGCTGCTCAAGGACCCGCGCATCCTCATCCTCGACGAGGCCACCAGCGCGCTGGACACCACGAGCGAACGGCTCGTGCAGCAGGCGCTGGAGCACGCCACCCGCCGGCGCACCACGATCGCCATCGCCCACCGGCTCTCCACGGTGCTCGGCGCCGACGTGATCCTGGCGGTCGACGCCGGCCGGATCGTCGAGCGCGGCACGCACGCGGAGCTGCTGGCCCGCGGCGGGCTGTATGCGCGGCTGTACACCGAGCAGTTCGCCGGAGGCGCGGTCGAGGCCCGGTGCAAGGACGGGGTGCGGTTCCGCGACGGGCAGGTGGTGACGAGCCAGCACGCGGCGGACAAGGTGGCGTGAGATAGTGCCTCGCCCTGATGCGTCAGGCTACGGCGACCGAACGCTCCCCAGCCCGCCGCAACTCCGACGACAACCGCACGACTGGGGAATTAGCGTCGCCGGCAGGGAGTTTCGCTCACGCTAGCTTGACCTCGACCGGGCTTCACGTTGCACGCTCGGGCCACGACTGAAGGAGTGCGGACATGACGAATGCCGTCGTTGCCGAAGGGTTGGCGAAGCGGTTCGGGGAGACCGTCGCATTGGCCGGCGTCGACCTCGCGGTGCCTACCGGCACCG
This sequence comes from Pseudonocardia sp., assembly GCA_050701055.1. Taxonomy (GTDB): domain Bacteria; phylum Actinomycetota; class Actinomycetes; order Mycobacteriales; family Pseudonocardiaceae; genus Pseudonocardia. The sequence continues at coordinate 20,072 of JBOHEO010000027.1, forward strand.
TGTTCGGCCTGCTCGGACCCAACGGCGCCGGCAAGACCACCGCCGTCCGGATCCTCTCGACGCTGCTCCGCCCGGATGCCGGACGTGCCTCGGTGGGTGGCTATGACGTGCTCACCCAGCCCCACCAGGTCCGCCAGCTGATCGGGCTGACCGGTCAGTACGCATCGGTCGACGAGACGCTGACCGGCGCGGAGAACCTGGAGCTCATCGGCAGGCTGCTCGGGTACTCGCGGCGCACCGCCCGCCACCGCGGCGTCGAGCTGCTCGTCGACTTCCGGCTCGACGACGTCGGCGGCCGGGCGGTCAAGACCTACTCCGGGGGGATGCGTCGCCGGCTCGACCTGGCCGCGAGCCTGGTCGGCCGGCCCCGGGTGCTCTATCTCGACGAGCCGACCACGGGGCTCGACCCGCGCAGCCGCCTCGAGATGTGGGCCATCGTCCGCTCGCTGGTGGCCGACGGCGTGACGGTGCTGCTCACCACGCAGTACCTGGAGGAGGCCGACCAGCTCGCCGACCAGATCTCGGTGGTGGACCACGGCCAGGTGATCGCGACCGGCACCCCCGAGGAGCTCAAGGCACGCACGGGAGCCCAGACCCTGACGGTGCGCCCGGTCGATCCGGCGCACCTGGCCACCGTGGGCGCGGTGGTCGCCGAGCTCACCGGCCGGCCCGCCGACGTGCAGGGCAGCCTGGTCACGGCGCCGGTCGCGGACTCCGCGGTGCTGAGCGCCGTCGTGCACAGGCTCGACGAGGTCGGGGTGCCGGTGGGGGAGTTGGCGCTGCGCGGTTCCAGTCTGGACGAGGTGTTCCTGTCCCTGACCGGGGTGCGGCGCGCGCGGGAACCCGAGCCCGACCCGGACCAGCTGTCCACGGAGGGTAGCTCCGGGGCGCGCATCGATCCCGACCTCTTGGAGAGGAGCGCCCGATGACCGCCACCGTGGTCTCCGCGCCACGCCCGTCGGAGCTCTCCACCCGGGTGAGCCCGCTCGCCGGCCTCCGGCAGACCGTCGACCTGGCCGGTCGAACCCTCGTGCAGATCAAGCACAACCCGATGGAGCTGATCGACCTCAGCCTCATGCCGGTCATGTTCGTGCTGCTGTTCACCTACGTCTTCGGCGGCGCGGTGTCCGGGTCACCGGGGGCGTACCTGAACTACCTGCTGGCCGGGCTGGTCGTGCAGAACGCCCTGTTCACCACGATGTACACCGGGACCGGGCTGAACGTCGACCTGCAGAAGGGCGTGTTCGACCGGCTGCGATCGCTGCCGATCGCCCGGTACGCGCCGCTGACCGGCCGGATCCTCGCCGACACCGTCAAGCAGGCCTGGGCGATCACCATCCTGCTCGCCATCGCCATGGTCCTCGGCTTCCGGATCGGCACGGGGCCGCTCGGCGTGCTCGGCGCCTACGGCCTGCTGCTGGTGTTCACCCTGGCCTTCTCCTGGGTGTCGGTGCTGATCGGTGTGCTCGCGGCCGACCCGGAGAAGGTGCAGGTCTTCGGGTTCGTCACGCTCATGCCGCTGACGTTCGCCAGCGGTGCGTTCGTGCCGGCCGCGACGATGCCGGGCTGGCTGCAGGCGTGGGTCGTCGTCAACCCCGTCACGATCCTGGCCGACGCCGTGCGCGGGTTGCTGGTCGGTGGGCCGGTGGCCGAGCCGGTGATGTGGTCGGTGCTGTGGGCGGCCGGGATCGCGATGGTCTTCGCGCCACTGGCCCTGCGCGCCCTCCGTCGCCGAGTCTGACGAGTCCGAAGCGCGACATGGCCGGGCCGGGGACCGGAGTAACCGGCCTGATCGGGATGTCAGCTGACGCCGGCGGCGTCCTTGGCCACCGCGGCGAACCTCGTCTGCGCGGCCGACACGACCCCGGCCCGATTCTTGTGCGCCTCCTCGAAGGCGATCATCGCGGTGAGGTCGTCGGGCTTGCTCAGCTCGCGGATCGCCGCGATCGCGGCCGGTGCGGGCAGTTCCTCGTAGCCCTTCACCGGCAGCTCGGAAGCCTCAAGGGCACCCAGGTCACGCCGGGTGGTCCGGATGGTCCCGGCAGTGTCGTCGGCGCCCTCGCGGGTGGCCACGTGCTCGGCGCGTTGCAGGGCGGCGTCGCGCCCGGCCGCCATCATCTCACCGGTGCTCCCGCCGATGCGCAGCACCTGGCCCGCGACGTCGCCGGCCGTGGCGCGGGCATCCGCACTGGTCCGCGCCACCGTGTGCACCGCGCGGTCGACCCACTCGACGGCGAACCGGGTGGGCAGGCTCATCGCGCGGGTGACGCCGCCGGCCAGTCGCTGGAGCGGGGTGGGTACGAGGGCCGCCGGGCCACCGAGGGCCTCCTCGGCGAGGACGGTGGTGAGCCAGTCGATGGTGGTGCTGTGTGCGGTGACGAGGTCGCCGGCCAGCCGCACCAGCGCGGGTCGGTCGGCCTGCTCGGCGAGCACTTTGAGGTAGCGCGCCCGGTCGTGCAGCTGGTGTTCCAACGTCAGGTCGCCGAGCAGCGCCTCGTCGAGGGGCTGGCCCTGCTCCAGGGTGCTCTTGACCAGCGCGAGCACGCGGCCGACGGCGGGGGCGACGACGTTGGGTACGGTCCCCAGCTCGTCGAGGGCGGTGACGAGCCGCTTGCCGCGACGCTCGGCGTTGGCGGCGTTCTGGCGAAGCTCACGGCGGACGGCCTCGGTGCGGGCCTGCGCGACGCGGAACCGGGCGATCTGTGCCTCGGTCTGCGTGAGCTGTTCGAGGGCGCGGAGCTGAGTGATCAGGGTCGCGGTGTTCGACATGATGTCGATCGGTCCTCTCGGGTCGGCGGGTCGTCCCCCCGAGGGTGCCCGCAACCGGTCACGGGCACCATTGCCGACGGTGTGAGACCACTCTCCCTGTTGTGGCAGGGGGCCGGAGGCGATCAGGACCGGTGGGTTCGCCGGTGGTGCCGTGGTGGCGCTGTACGCGGTGTGGCTCAACGACCGCCGGCGGTGCACCGAGGAGGCGCGCCACGAACTCGAGAGCGACAGGGTGGGCGACGAGCGGTTCGCCCGCTCGGTCGAGCTGCTCGGGCACGAAGCTGACCAGGTGCGGGTCGGCGCGATGCACGTGCTGGCCGGTCTTGCCCGGTCCACACCCCGCTACCGGCAGACGGTGCTGGACGTGCTGTGCGCGTACCTGCGCCGCCCGTTCACCCACCCCAGCCACCAGGTCCACCCGGACGATCCGGCCGCCCAGCCCTCACCGGAGGGCTTCGAGGAGGCCGATCTCGAACGCCAGGTTCGGCTCACCGCGCAACGTCTGGTGATCAAACTGCTCCCGGAGAACGACAGCGAGGACGACGCGAACCTCGATCTCGATCTGACCGGGGCGAGTGTGGAGTACCTGAACCTGGCCCGTCGGCGGATCTGCCACCTCACTGCGCGGCAGGCCCGGTTCTACGGGATCAAGGGCCGAGCCGGGCGCGGGCCTGCTCGGCCCGAGCGGCGGCCGCGGTCACCGCTCGTCCCGACTCGCGGGCGCCGGCGGTGGCGGCCTTCGACGCTTCGGCGGCCGCGTGTTCGGCGGCCCGGGCCGCACTGAGCTCGGCCGTCACCGACGCCACCCGCTCCCGGGCGCAATCATGGCGCTCCCGAGCCGCGTCGCGAGCGGTTTCGTCGGCTTCCTGCCGCTCGCGGGCCGCGGCAGCATCTCGTTCGGCGTCGGCGAGCGCGCGCTCCCGCTCGGCGCGTTCGGCGTCAGTGCCGTTACCGGTTTCCGGCCCATCACCCTCGGCCTGCCCTCGTTCGGACCGGGGCTGTGCGGGGGTCGGCGTCGCTCCGGGATCGACCTCGGGACCGAAGCCCGTGTAGCGCAGCGTCCTGGTGAGTCGCCCCGATCGGACCTCCTCGGCGACCTCCGGCTGGGCCAGTGCCGCTTCGAGGATGCCCTGGAGCTCCCGTAGCTGCGCGTCGGTGGCCGGGGATCCTGCTGCCTGCGCCAGCCTCGCCGCGTCCCGGGCCATCGCCGCGACCGCCCGGTGTCGCTGGGTGGCCAGCGCACGCAAGGCGTCGCCGTCGAGGGTGCGCTGCGCCTGCGCCAGGCCGGCGGCCAGCCCGACCAGCCCCTCGATCTGCTCGCTCCGGTGCCGGGCCAGCAGGTTGGCAAGCCAGGCCGCTCGGGTGGGCCGGCGCAACCTGCCGATCGCGCGGGCCAGCTCGCGGTCGCCGCGCTGGCGGGCGGCAGTGACACGATCGTCGCGAGCCGGCACGAACTCCTCCGGCGGAAGTTCGTAAAGCGCGTCGACTGCCGCATCGACGGTGTTGTCTTGGTCACTCAGCGGCACACTTCGAGTCTAAAGCTTCCCGAAAGATCCCCCAGAACGTCATGCATTAGTTACCCTGAAGTAGCACGAGGCGTCGGTACCCCCACCTCGTCTCGTGCTCCGGCGGCCGCTCCCACCCCCCGGTGAGCGGCCGCCGGCCTCCCGGGAGAGGTTGCGGCAGGTGAGTAGCCAGTTCATGCCGCTGCCGGGACCGGTTGCCCCGATGCTTGCGATGGCGGGCGAGCCGCCGGCGTGGCCGGGCTGGGCGGTGGAGTTCAAGTGGGACGGTGTACGCGCCGTCACCGCCGTGGCCGGCGATCGGGTGCGTGCGCTCAGCCGGGTCGGCAACGAGGTCACGGCCGGCTACCCGGAGCTCACCGTTCTGGGTGAGCTTCTCGGCGGACGCCCGGCGATGCTCGACGGTGAGCTCGTCGCGGTGGACGCGGCAGGCCGCCCGGATTTCGGCCTGCTCCAGCACCGGATGCACGTCCGCTCCCCCGACGCCGAGCTGGTGGCCCGGATCCCGGTGTCCTACCTGATCTTCGACGTTCTGCATCTCGACGGCACGGCGTTGCTCGGTGAACCCTACGACCGCCGCCGGGAGCTGCTCGACGGGTTGGGCCTGGCCGGTCCCCGGATCCGCGTTCCCCCCGCCGTCACCGACATGGGCGGTGTCCGGATGCTCGAGGTGGCCCGTGCGCATGGTCTGGAGGGTGTGGTGGCCAAGCGGCGAACGGCGCGCTACGAACCGGGTCGGCGTTCCTCGGCATGGGTCAAGACGGCGTTGTTCCACACCCTGGAGGTGGTGATCGGCGGTTGGACCGTGGGGGAGGGACGCCGCGCGGCCACGCTGGGCGCCCTCCTGCTCGGGGCGTACGACGACAGGGGCCGGTTGTGCTTCCTCGGCCATGTCGGCACCGGGTTTACCGAGCCTGCCCTACGTGATCTGCTCGCGCGCCTGGGCCCACTCGCACGGGCCGGCAGCCCGTTCGACGACGCCGTTCCATCGCCCGAGGCGCGCCGCGCGCGATGGGTGCACCCGGAGCTGGTGGGTGAGGTGGTCTACCGCACGTTCACCCGGGACCGCCGGCTGCGCCACGCCTCCTGGCGGGGCCTGCGCGCAGACCGAGCTCCGGACAAGGTGCTGCTGCAGGATCCGGCGGGACCCGTCCAGGGATGGACGCGGTAGGCCGAACGGACGAGTGGCCGTTCCTCAGCGGCAGATGGGGTTTCGGTGGTGAGCAGGCTGTGAACTCTCCGGGTATGAAGCAGGAGATATCCGGACACGTCGAGTTCGTGCACCGGAGCTGGCCGGCCGACCCCACGCAGCTGTCGGTCATCCGCCGAGAACTGGCAGGCTGGCTTGCCCCGCTGTCCCTGACCGAGGACGAGACTGCCGGTGTGGTACTCGCCGTGGACGAGGCCGCTGCCAACGCCGTGCGGCATGCCTACGGCAACGGGAAGTCCGGCACGGTCGAGCTGACGCTCTGGACCGAGCCCGGCACGCTTTGCGTCGAGGTCGTCGACCACGGCAACTGGCGGGCACCCAAGGACGACGCTGACGCGTCCGAGGGTGGCCGGGGAATCGGGCTGATGGCCGCCCTGTCCGACGCCGTCCTCATCCACTACGACCGACGCGGTAGCCGGGTGCTGCTCCGCCACCGTGTACCTGACGATCACCGCGGGCCTGACGATCACCGCGGGCCGGAAGCGCCCGCCGAGCAGCGCGACTGATCCGGTGCCGCATGGGTACGTCACCGGCATGGAATCCGAGCGTCCCCCCCGTGCCCACTACCGGCGCGGCCTGCCCGACCACCACGACCCCACCGCCGGTTTCGGCGGGGCAGCACCCGCCCGGAGCGCGCTGACGCTGCGCGCCCTGCTCGCGGCGTTCGGGCTCGTCTTCAGCACCGGCGCGGTGTGGTTCGCCTTCGCGGCCGGCTTCCCCGGGCTCGGGATCGTGCTGGTGGTCGTGGCCGCGACCGCGCTGTTCGACCTGCTGTGGGTGCTGTACCGGAAGCAGCGGGGCGAGCCCGGCTGAGCGGTTCAGTGCCAGCGGCATCGACACCGTGTGACGACTCCTGGGTCTTCTGGTCCCGATCGGTTGACCGCGGGGTTTCACCGGGTCTGGCTCAGTTGGCCCGGTGATAGGCCTCGAGTATGTTCGACGGGATCCGGCCACGCTCGGAGATCTTCATTCCCTGCCGCTGGGCCCATTCCCGAATCGCCTGGTTCTGTTCGCGGTCGGCGGCTGGTCGGGCCGCCGCCGACGAGCCCGTGGAGGCGCGCCGACCGCCGGTGCGGCGAGCAGCGGAAACGAAGGGGGCCAGGGCTTCGCGCAATCTGGAGCTATTGGTGCCGGACAGGTCGATCTCGTAGGACCGGCCGTCGACCGCGAACTCGACCTGCTCGTCGGCCTCGGTGCCATCCAGGTCGTCGACCAGGGTGACCGTTGTCTGCTTCGCCATTGCGTTGCCTTTCGAACTCGTACGGGTACGTTGACGACCCCTCGGTGATGACCGAGAGTTCGCGCGCATCCGGCGGGTGGGTCCTTCTTCTCCAACAATAAACGAACGCATGGCCATTGTCGATCCGGGGGTGCGTTCGGGGGTGCGTTCCGGGGGGGGGGAGCGCGACGCTCGGCTGGATGCAGGTTCGCGGAAACGGGTGAAATAGCGCTGGTCGACTCGCTGTGTTCGGCCCGATGGCGTTCCGTCCGCGGGGGGAGAGAGGCCGTGGTGGTCAGGCTGTGGTGGTCCACCAGTCGTGCATCGTAGGCGGCGCGGCGAGGTCCACGCGTTCGCCTGGCCGGGGCACGACCAGTCGTACCCCGGCGGCGTCGGCGGTGTCCCTGACCCGTTCGACCGGCTCGGCCCAGCGGTGGAAACCCAGGTTGAACGTTGCCCAGTGCACCGGCAGAAGAACCCTGCCACGCAGATCCCCATGGGCGCGGACGGTCTGCTCCGGGGTCATGTGAACGTCGGGCCAGTGGTCGCTGTAGGCCCCGATCGGCAATAGCACCAGGTCGAACGGCCCGAACCGGCTGCCCACATCGGCGAATGCTTCGGTGTAGCCGGTGTCGCCACCGAAAAAGACCCGGTGCTCCGGCCCGGTCACCGCCCAGGACGACCAGAGCGTGGTATTACGCGTCCGCCCACGTCCGGAGAAGTGCCGGGCCTCGGTGCACGTGAGAGTGAGGCCGGCGACCTCGACCGAGCCGTTCCAGTCCAGTTCGATGATCCGGTTGGTCGGCACGCCCCATTCGCACAGGTGAGCGCCGATGCCCAGCGGCACCACGAATGGTGCCGGGTCATTCTCGGAGTGCCGGACGAGCGCCCGAACCGTCCGATGGTCGAGGTGGTCGTAATGGTCGTGGGAGATCAGCACCGCATCGACGGCGGGCAGCTCGCCCAGCGGCGCCGGAACCGGATGCAATCGGCGCGGGCCGATCCACGGCGACGGCGACGCCCGCCGGCTCCACATCGGGTCGACCAGCACCCGGCGCCTGTCGATCTCGATCATTGCGCTGGAGTGGCCGAACCAGGTGACGGCCAGTGGGGCCGGGATCACCGGAAGGTTCAGGGGAGCCAGTGGCACCGGGCGTGGCGGCTGGCCGGTGCGTCCGCGGGTGAGCAACGACCACAGCAGACCGGCTTTGCCGCCTGACCCGCCTGTGGCGGGCAGCGTGTTGCGGAAGAGCCCGTCCACCGAGTGGGGCGATGCGGCGGCGGTGACCCGCAAGATGTCATCGTGTGCGCCGATCGCCGCCGGTACGCCGCAGGCAGCCCCGAGGAACGCGGCCACTCCGGCTGCGGCCCCCGCCAGCAGGAGGTACCGCGGCCATGATCCGTATGAGCGCACGCTCACGCCGGTCCGCGCCTGACTCGCTCGGATGCCAGGAGCTTGGCCATGCCGGCCGTCATGGTGCAGCGGTGGATGTTCCCGTGCTCCTGCTCCCGCACGACCGGCCGTACCTCCCGGTCGCCGAAACTCGCGCACCGTCACCACGACGGCCTGGTCCTCGGGGTCAGGGTGCTCACGAGCGGAGCGTAGGCGCTAGCCCACCGCGATCTCACCAGCCACCGCGTCGCAAGCCGGGCGGTCGAGGGGAGCACCCGCCTCCACGCCCGGTGGCTGGGTTGAATCGGTGACCTGGGGGTCGGGTATTCCGATGGCCGGTTCGGGATTGACGGGCCCCGACCACCTGACCCGGACGGGGATGGTCAGGATTCTGGGGTGTCCACCCACCTGCTCGCTGTGCCGCTGGACGTCGACGTCGCGGTGCCCGAGGTGGTTCGCAGGCTCGCCGACCGGGAGCGGGTGACGGCCTGGGCGGGGGCATGGGCGCCGGGAGCGGTGGTGACGTGTGACCCGGTGCGGATCGCCGCGCCCGACGAGGACCCGTTCGTGGTGCTCACCGACCTGCCGCGGGTGGTGGCCGATCCCGCGCATCCGGACGCGGTGGGCGGGGGTTGGTTCGGCTACCTGTCGTTCCCAGCGTGCTCGCAGGCCCGGTTCCCGCGCTTCTCACTCGGCTACTACCACGACCTGCTTCGCCACGACGGCCGAGGTTGGTGGTACGAGGCGCTGCTCGACGGCGGCTTCTCCCGTCGCGACGCCGAGCGCCGGTGCGCCGGGTTGTGCCGCGACCTCGCGACCCCGGCCGTGGTGGAACCGGCCAGGCTGGAGCTGCTCCACCGGCCGGACGCAATCGCGCACGCCGTGGCCGTCGAACGGTGCATACAGGCGATCCGACGCGGCGAGATCTACCAGGCCAACATCGCCTGCCACCTGGACCTTCGGCTGCACGGCTCGCCGCACGACGCGTGGGTGCGGCTGGTGGAGGAGCACGCCCCGGCCCGGGCGGCGCTGGTGACCGACCCGGCCGGTACGGCGGTGAGCGCGAGCCCGGAGCTGTTCCTGCGCCGCGCCGGCCGCGAGGTGCGTACGGCCCCGATCAAGGGCACCCGCCCCCGCACCGGTGGCCCGGACGACGAGGGAGAGCGGCAGCGGCTCCGGGACTCGGCAAAGGACGCCGCCGAGAACGTGATGATCGTCGATCTGATGCGCAACGATCTCTCCCGGGTGTGCGCCACCGGCACCGTGCGGGTGTCCCGGTTGCTCGGCGTGGAGCCACACGCCGGGGTGTGGCACCTCGTGTCGACAGTGTGCGGTGAGCTGGCGGCAGGTCGCGACGACGCCGACCTGCTGGCAGCCACCTTCCCGCCGGGCTCGGTCAGCGGTGCTCCGAAGATCCGTGCGGTAAAGGTCATCGAGGAGCTGGAGGCCGGACCTCGGGGGCTGTTCACCGGGGCGATGGGTTGGTCCAGCCCGCTGACGGGGCTCGAGCTGAACGTGGCGATCCGCACGTTGGAGATCGAACCGGGGGGTCGTACCCGGCTGGGTGTCGGCGGCGGGGTGACCGTCGACTCGACGCCCGTGGAGGAGTGGGCCGAGTGCCTGATCAAGGCGGCGCCGGTGTTGAGGGCGCTCGGTGCCGCGCCGGTCGACCCCGGGCCCGGGCTGCGCAGGGTCGGGCTCGCCCGCCCGGACGGGGGGCTCTTCGAGACGCTCCTGGTGCTGGACGGGCGCCCGCGCCGGCTCGCCGACCACGTGCGCAGGCTGCGAACGTCCTATGTGGAGTGCTATGGCGTGCCGCTCGTCGCCGACGTGGCCGCCGCGGTGACCATGGCCATCGCGCGTATCCGCAGCGGAACCCGGATCGACGCCGATGGACGGCCCGGACCGCTGCGGGTCCGGGTGGACGCGAGCCCGGGCGAGCCCGGCCGAGTGTGCGCCGTTGCGGTCCCGTGCGACCCGCCAGTGCCGCTGCACGCCCAGCCGGGTCTGGTGCTGCGCGCACACCGACTCGGCCCGGCAGGCTCCGAGCGGCACAAGTTCGCTGATCGCCGCTGGATCGACGTCGTGGAGACCGGACTGTCGCCGGGCGAGGCCGCGCTGTTGGTCGACGACGCCGGCCGGCTGCTGGAGTGCACCAGGTCGTCGGTGTTCGTGGTACGCGCCGGCCGGGTGAGCACCCCCGCGCTGGACGGTCGCATTCTGCCGGGTACGGCCCGACAGGCGGTGCTCGACGCGCTCGACAGCGCCGATACCGGCTATGAGCTGGCCGCCCCCACGCTAGCCGACGTTGCTGCCGCGGACGGGATGTTCCTGGTCAACGCCGTGCGGGGGGTGCAGTGGGTGCGTGCGGCGCCTGGTGCGGTGTGGCTGGCGCCCGACCGGGCGACCCGGCGCGTTGCGACGCTGCTCGACCAGTGACGACCGGACTGCGCTGCGGTGCGGCTCCCACCGGCAGACTTCAGTGCCGGTGCCCTGCCCGTCCGGATTCGACAGCCGGTAGAATCCCGCCTGTGACAACTACCGCCGCTCGGTCGATCCGCGCCCGGCTGTTCCGAGTTGCCGCCATCGCCGAGGCATGTTCGTGGGCCGGCCTGCTAGTGGGCATGTTCTTCAAATATGTCGTAGTCTACGACGATATCGGCGTGAAGATCTTCGGCCCGATCCACGGCGCACTGTTCGTCGCCTACGTCGTGATCACCGTGCTCGTGGCGCGGCCACTGGGCTGGCGTCGGGGCACAGTCCTGCTGGCGCTGGCCGCCAGCATCCCGCCGCTGTTCACGCTGTGGTTCGAGCGCTGGGCCACCAGGACCGGCCGGCTCGGGTGACTCCTCGCTCCGCTGAGAAGGGAGACCCTCTCCGTCAGGCCCTGTCGCCGCGCGGCACGGATGTGGCCGGGACCACGCCGCGCTTGCCCTTCTGGCAGTCCGCGAACGCCTGAAGCACCTCGGCCTTGGTGTTCATGACGAACGGCCCGGCCCAGGCGACCGGCCCACGGATCGGTAGGCCGCCGAGCACGACGATGTCCAGGATCGGGCCATCGCGGCCACGCACAGGGTCGGTGAGGATGGCGCGATGGGTAACGAGCACCTGGCCGTGCCGGCCGAACTGCTGCGCTCCCGAGTCGCGCAGGCTCGCGTCGCCCGCCTGGCAACGGTGCGGCCCGACGGCACTCCACGGTTGGTCCCGGTGACGTTCGCGCTGGTCGATGACCTGGTCTGCTCCGTGGTGGACGAGGTGAAACCCAAGCGGCACACCCGGCTGGCGCGCCTGGACGACGTGCGCCAGGACCCGAGGGTGGCGCTGGTCGTCGATCACTACGACGAGGACTGGTCGAGCCTGTGGTGGGTTCGGATCGACGGCACCGCGGTCGTGCACGCCGACGGTGACCTGCGCGAGCGGGTCCTCGACGCGCTCGCCGCCAAGTACCCGGCCTACACCGCGCGCCGCCCGGACGGTGCCGTCCTGGTGATCACGCCGGAGCGCTGGACCGGCTGGTCCGCCCGGTGAGCTCGGGTGCGGAGCCGACGGGATGAGCGGGCCGGAAGCGTTACCCCCGACCCGAGCGGTGTGGATCGTGCCGGCGCTGACGACAGGCTGGCTACAGGTTGCCGCGACGCGCCTGCTCTCGTTCGATCGCTTCGAAGAGCGCCTTGAAGTTGCCCTTGCCGAACCCGAGCGACCCGTGCCGTTCGATGAGCTCGAAGAAGACCGTCGGGCGGTCCTGCACCGGTGTGGTGAAGATCTGCAACAGGTAGCCGTCCTCATCGCAATCGGCGAGGATCCCCAGCTCGCGCAGGGTCGCCACGGGAACCCGGGTAGATCCGACCCACTCGGTGAGCGTGTCGTAGTAGCTGTCCGGGGTGGCGAGGAACTCCACGCCCAGCTCCCGCATGGCCCGTACCGATCCGACGATGTCGCCGGTGGCAAGCGCGATGTGCTGCACGCCGGGCCCGCCGTGGAACTGGAGGTACTCGTCGATCTGTGAGCGGCGCCGGCTGACCGCGGGCTCGTTGAGCGGGAACTTCACCCGATGGTTGCCGCTCGCCACGACCTTGCTCATCAGCGCCGAGTACTCGGTGGCGATGTCGTCACCCACAAACTCCGCCATGTTCGTGAAGCCCATGACGCGCTGGTAGAAATCCACCCACTCGTCCATCCGGCCGAGCTCGACGTTGCCGACGCAATGGTCGACGGCCTGGAAGTAGCGCTTCGACGGCGGCGGGAACACCGGACCGCGGGTCACGAAGCCCGGCGCGAACACCCCGGAGTACCGAGACCGGTCGACGAGGGTGTGCCGCACCGAGCCGTACGCCGCGATCGAGGCGGTGCGCAGCCGGCCGTGGGGGTCGGAGACCGAGCGTGGCTCCTCGAGGACCCGCGCACCGGCGCGACGAGCGTGGGCGACGGCCGCGTCCACGTCGGGTACCGCGATCGCGAGGTCGATCACGCCGTCGCCGTGGGTGGCGACGTGTGCACCCACCCAGTTGCCCGCCCGCACACCGCCGGTGAGCACGAACCTCGCTGAACCGGCGGTGAGTACGTACTCCACGAGCTCGGGATGGCCGGTTTCGGGACCCCGGTAGCCGACGACCGTCATTCCGAACGCGGAGGAGTACCAGTGTGCTGCCTGCCGGGCATTGCCGACCGCGAAGCGGACGTGGTCCAGCCCGAGTACGGGGAATGCGTCGGTGGCATCGTCATGGGCCACCTCGCCGATCAGCGGGTCGATCAGGATGTCGGTCATGGCATCAGTAGAGGAGCTGATGTGTGTTGTGACAAGCTCGCCGAGAACAGCTATCCGGAACGCCTGGATCGTCGTGGGTAAGGACCCCGCATGTGACCATTCCGAGCAGGTCGCCCGATGCTCTCGACATCGAGCTCATCGCGTTGCTGGCCGAGCATCCGCGGGCCGGGCCCCTGGAGCTGTCCCGGCTGGCCCGGGTCGCGCGGGCAACCGTCACTGCGCGCCTGGAACGGTTGGAACGGGCCGGTGTGATCACCGGATACGGCCCGGACGTCGACCTGCGAGCCGCCGGCTTCCCCGTACAGGCCTTCGTCGCGTTGGAGATCGCCCAGGGTGCCATCGAGGACGTCCGCGCCGAGCTCGACGCCATACCCGGCGTGCTGTCCGCGCACGCCACCACCGGCACGGCCGACGTGTTCTGCCGGGTTGCCGCCGCGTCGCACGAGGACCTGCACGCGACGCTCCTGCGGATCGACCGTTCCCCGGCGGTGATGCGCTCCACCAGCGTGGTGGTGCTCTCCGAGATGGTGGCACCGCGCTACCTGCCGCTGCTGCGCACGGTCGACCGCCCAGCGCCCACCCGGGCCCCTGCCTACCGCGAGCCGGGCTGAGCGCAATCCCGCTGCCCGGAGGTCGGGGAGCACCAGCCACGGCCGCGATGCTCATGACGCTCCAGCACTGCGATCAGCTTCTTCGGCGCCACCTCCCGGTAGGCGTCGGTGACGATCTCCGCGATCTCGTCCCAATCGACCGACACGTCCAGCCACACCCCGAGCCAGCCGCGTCCGCCGACATAGGGCGGCCGGAAGAACCGCTCGGGCTCCGACGCCACCAGCTCCTCCTGCGCACCGGACGGCGCGGCGCACCAGAACGCGAGGCGGTCGTCGTGATGGTGGTCGGCGTACATCACGAAGGTCTTGCGGACGAACCACGTGGGCTCGCCGTGGCTGATCTTCTCGGTGACCTCGGGCAGCGCCAGGCACATCGCCCGCAACCGATCGAGCGGCGAGCTCATGCCGGCACCGCCCGCAGCACGGAGAACCCCGTCGGCGGGGGCACCCGGATACTCGACACGAGCCGCAGCCCGGCGGCGGCCAGGAGTGCGTCGAACTCCGGTCCGGTCCGTTCCCGGCCCCCCGTGCAGACCAGCATGTTGAGGTCGCTCATCAGCATCGCCGGCTCCCGGCCCAGCCCGTCGGCGTCCTCGGGCAGCACCGGCTCGACGACGAACACGACGGCGTGCGGGGGCATCGCCTGGCGAACCCGGGTGAGGATCTCCACGCTCCGCTCGTCGTCCCAGTCGTGGATCACGCTCTTGAGGACGTAGGCGTCCGCGGCCGGCACGACCTCGAAGAAGTCGCCGACCACCGCCTCGCAACGATCGGCGACCCCGGAAGCGGCCAGCACCTGTGCGGCGTCGCCGAGGCCGTCGGCGGTGTCGAACAGCACCCCGCGCAGGCGCGGGTGGGCGGCGAGGAACGCGGCGAGCAGCGTGCCGTTGCCACCGCCGACGTCGACGAGCGCGCTCCGGCCATCGAGATCACAGCTCGCCACCACGCCCGGAGCGGCAATTCGGGAGCCCTCCGCCATCGCCTCGGTGAACACCGCGAGCATCTCCGGATCTTCGGCCAGGTGCGCGAACACGGAGCTCCCCGTGACCTTCTCGAACGACGGCTCGCCCGTCCGGACGCTGTATTCGAGCTCTCCCCAGGCCCGCCAGACGACATCGCCGCAGAATATCCGCGCCAGGTTGCTGATCGAGCCGGGTGCTCCGGAGCACAGCAGCTTCCCGGCGGCGGCCAGCGCGTACGTCCCGTCGACCTCGAGGGTGACGAGCCCGAGCCCGGTGCCGGCGCGCAGCAACCGCTCGAGCGACGGCGGATGGGTGCCGGTGCGCTGCGCCAGGGCCTCGACCGGCAGCGGCCCGTCCGCCAGCTCGTCGGGAACCCGGAGCTGGGCCATCGTCTGTATCAGCTGGGCGGGGAAGAACCCGAACAGCAGCTCGACGAGCCGGGCGCGCTCGTCGGTGCCGGCTGTCATGCCCCGGCCCCGGTCACGACCGGGCGGTAGGTGCCGAAGCTCCAGCGGTTCCCCTCGGTGTCGAGCGCGGCGTACTCCCGCGAGCCGTAGGGCTGGTCGGTGAGTGCCATGACGATCTCCGCCCCCGCGGCGGCGGCCCGGTCGTGGTGGGCGTCCGGGTCGTCGACGACGAGATAGAGCACGGCGCGGCCGGTGTCGAACATGCCAGGCGGGTCGGCGCGGCTGCCCAGCATCAGCACCCCGTCGCCCCAGGACAGCTCGGCGTGCCCGACGCTGCCGTCGTCGCCGGTCATGACGTTTTCCTCGGTGAGCCCGAACGCACTGGTCAGGAACGCGATCGCGGTCTTGGCGTCGTCGTAGCGCAGGGTGGGATAGATGCTCATGACGGTTACCGTAGGGCATCGGCGCAGACGGGTCTTGAACTAATGGGAACGATCAGGCCTGCCACCACTCGGCGACGAACTGGGACGGTGTGCAGCCTGCCAGCGCGTGGAACTCCCGCACGAGGTGGCTGTGGTCGGCGTACCCCACCGCGGCGGCGATGCCGGCGATTCCGGGATGGCCCGAGTGGACGGTGGGTGGGCCGCCGCCCGGACCGGCCGGTACCAGCAGGCCCGCGGCGTGCTGGAACCGCAGCACCCGCGCGACCGCCTTCGGCGCGAGCCCGACCTGCGCCCGGAAGCGGGTGAGCAGGTGGCGTCGGCTCCACCCGGTGGCCGTCGCAAGCTCCTGAACCCCGACGGCGCCGGTCGTGCGGACGAGCCGTCCCCAGGCCCAGACGACCTCCGGGTCCGGCGCGGCGCGGCTCGCGTCGAGCAGCCTCCGCAGCACGGTGTCGACCCGGGCGAACCGCTCGGGCCAGCCGGGATCCGCACCGAGCCGCTTCGGTAGCGCGGCGAGCTCGGGCAGCCCGAGCTCGTCGACGCCCGGTGTGCGGTTGGTCAGCTCGGACATCGGCCTGCCGAGCAGCCGGAACATCCCGAGTGGGGTGAGGTCGACCTGCACCCCGGCCTGCGAGCCGGTGAACTCCGTGAGCACCGCGGCGTCGTGCATCCCGGCCAGGAACGACCGCCGCACCACCGGCCCGGCGGGGCCGTGCAACCGGATCGGCGGGTCGAAGCTGAGAATGAGCGGGCACCCGCCCGTGGGGACCTGGCGGCGGCGCAGCGGGGTGGCGCTGTGCTCCCGGTAGCCGGAGTAGCCGACGACGAGTCCGGCCAGCGCGGGGTGCGGACGCGCACGAACGTACTCCGAAATCGACACAGTCGACACCTCCGTCACCGGGTACGACGGCACCCGGCTGTCAGTACACCGTGCTTGCCCCACCCGGCCCGAGCCGGATATCGCAGTGGATACCCGTGACGTCGAGACCGGTGAGGTCGGCGATCAGGGACCGCGCGGCGGCCTCCGCGTCGGCCATCGCGATCACGGTGGTGGTCGCCTCGATCTCGGGTACGTAGAGCACCAGCCGACGAGCAACCGACCACACCACGACCTCGAACCTGCGCTGGGCGCGGGGTTCGGTCACGGTTCACCCTAAACCGGGTGAACGCCCTCCGCCGACGGTCAGCCGCAAGCGGTGACCGAGCAGTCCTGCTTGGGGAGATCGGCCGGTTGGTCCGCGGGCGATGCTTCACCGGATTCGTCCGGCGTCGCATCCGCACCGGGCTCGGTCGCCCCGGCCGGGGGGACCGGCCCGGCACCGGTATCGGGGGCCGGCTCACCGGGCGGGGCGGCTGCGGGCCCGGCAGGCGGGGCGCTTCCGGGCGGCGGTGCCTCGTTGGGTGCCGGCGGTGCGCCGCCGGCA
>JBOHEO010000028.1:0-36675 GCA_050701055.1 Pseudonocardia sp.
GGGCGGACACCGACGGTTCCGCCCTGCCCGCCGTCACCACGCCTGGCCGCAGGCATCGATCATCTCCTGATCAAGTTTGGTCCTTACTTAAGAAGGCCGATCCTGGGGCCCAGATCTCACACGAGCCGTCCCCCGGGAAGGACTGTCCCCTGTAGGGGACAGTCGGGGTGCACGTCGGCCCGACCGACAGGGTGCTGAGCTGCGGAGATGCGCGGTCGGGCCGGGCCGGTTATAGCCGGCCCTCGACCGGCCCCCGGATCGGCCCGCTCAGCGGCCCCCCGACTGGCCAGACCGGATCAGACGCCTCAGCGCCGCCGGGTCTCTGCGCGGTGGGAGCGCGTGGCGGGGGTTCAGCCGTCCCAGGCGATGCGGTCGGGGCTGTGGTCGCCGTAGCAGGTGGGCATGGCCAGGGTGAGGTTCGGGAAGGCGCGGCGGATCATCGCCCGCTGCGCGGTCACGTCCCCACGTTCGAGGGCCTCGGTCCAGGCGGCGACGGCGTCCGCGGTGGCGGCGTGGGTGGTGTCGGGTTCGTCGAGGCGGGCGAGGTCGGCTTGCAGTTTGGTGATCTCGCGCAGGATCGGGGCCATCGCGGCATCGACCCGGGTGACGCCCCAGGTGGCGGTCTTGGTGACGAGGTCGTCGGCGGTGGCTTCCCAGCGGGCGATCTCGGCCTCGATGGTGCCGCGTTGCTCGCGGACGGCGGCGAGGTGTGCGGCGACGCGGTCCGCGCGGCGCGGGTCACCGAGGCGGGCGGTGATCGCGACGGCGACGGCCTGGTCGGCGGCGCGGCCGTCGATGTGGTTGCGCCCGCACGCCACGATCCCCGCAGCAGCGTTGTCGGGGTCGTTGCGGCGTCGGCAGCGGTACTCCCGCTTCGGTTCCCCGTCTGGGTAGGGGGGCAGCGAGCTGCGCGGCCACCCGGTCAGCTGCGTCCCACACACCGCGCACGTGAACAGCCCGGACAGCAGGTGCCGCACGCTCGGCGGGCGGCCGATCTTGCGGGCGGCGATGACCGCGCACAGCCGTTCCCACTCCTCGCGGGTGACGATCGGGTCGGCGCCGACCAACTCGCCCATGATCTGTCCCCTGTGCGCGAGCAGCCCGGCGTGGGCGGGCCTCGCGAGGGCGCGGGTGAGCGGGCCGCGGTGCCACATCCCACCCGAGGTTGGCAACACCGCCCGCTCCCCACCGGTGCCGCGGGTGTTGAGCTCCCGCACCAGCGACGACACCGACTCGCCGGCCAGTAGGCGGTCGTAGCACTCGCGCACCACTACCCGCTCCGCGGCCACCCGCTCGGCGGGGACCGTCTCGCGGGGGTCGCCGGGTTCCCAGCCGGGTGGGGCGGGCGCGAGGCCGGGTTGGCCGTAGGGGCGGGGCCCGCCGTGGTGGCGGCCTTTGCGGGCACGGCGCAACTTCCCCCGCTGGACCCGTTCGCTGATCTTGTCCGATTCCCCGGCGGCGGCGACCATGGCCTCGCGGAAGTGGCGGCGCCCGTCGGCGGTGGCCAGGTCGTACTCACCGGCCAAGGCCCACACCCGCACCCCGCTGGTGGCGAGGTCGACCAACCGCTCGCCTTCCATGATCTTGCGGGAGAACCGGGTCAGGTCATAGACCATGACCCCGTCGGAAGCGCCGGACTCCAGCCGGGCCATCAGGGTGTTCCAGTCCGGGCGCACCACGGTCGGGTTCCACGCCGAGAGCGAGTTGTCCTTGAAGATCTCCCCGACCAGCGCGCCGCGGGCGTGGATCTTCTCGGTGCACAGCTCGACCTGGTCATCGACCTGCACGGTCTGCCCGTCATGGGCCTTGCTCAACCGGGCGTAGACATCCAGCACCGGCGGCCCGGACACTTCACCGGGCGGTGTCCCGCCCGCCGCACCCGCCCCGGACCGCGCCCCCGCGGGTCGCGTGACGGGCGGGGCCGCGCGGCGATGGCGCGCCGATGGCGCCGCCCCACGGGGCGGTGTGGGCGGGTTTGCGCTGGTGGCGGGCGGTTCGGCGGCCATGCCCACATGTTACTAAAGATACCCCGGCCCAGGATGGGGGTCGGCCGCAGCCGGGGTGGGCGCAACCGAGGTCGCGGGCGGCGACGTCGCGGCGCAGGCCGTCGGGGATGGTGCGGGTGATGCGGCCGACGTCGAGGGGTTGGCCTGTGCCGTTCATGACGATCGGGATGACGCAGGCGTCGCAGGCCAGCATGCGCAGCGATGCGGGGTTCAGGGTGCCGCCGAAGTCGAGCATCGCGGAGCGGGCCCGGGTTTCCAGGTCTTCGAGTCGGATGATCACATTGAGGTGCGGGCGGCGCCCGCCGCGCTCGGGGAGCATGTCGCTCGGGCCGTGGTCGAGGACGTATCCGCAGACCTCGGCGAGGGCTTGGGCCTGCCGTTCGGGCGTTGAGCGGTCGTCGTCGGCGGTGAGGGGCTTGGCTCTGGCGTCGATGACGGTGGCGATGGCGTCGAAGATTGCGGCGTCGTCGAACCGACCTTTGCGACGGCCTCGACGTGGCGCAGCCCGGCCTGTCCGGCGGCGAATACCTGCGCGGTGGCGGGGAGTCGCGGCGGCAGCGTGGTGCCGTCGAGCCCGATTCGGGGGCAGATCTGCTCGGCGGCGACGACGCGGCGGGCCTCGAACCGTTCCCAGCCCAGCAGGTCGCCCAGCACACCGGTGGTGGTCGTGTAGCCGCGTTCGGTGAACGTGCCACGACGTTGCAGGGTGGCGATCGTGCTCACGGTGAGTGTGTCGAGCTGCCGGGTCGCGCCTTCGCACAGGTCACGCTGGCGCGGCGTACCCACCCCAACACGCCGGAACACCACCTCCACGGCCTGCGCTGCGGCACTGGGTTGCGCCGCGACATGTCGGGGTTCGATGTGGGCTCACCGTACGGGTCGTCGAGGATCTTCAACTGGTATCGCTCGACGACGTCACCGCCGTTGCACGGTCAGCCAGGCCCGCACCTCCGCGCTGGGCGCGGCGCCGGGTAGTGGTCTTGCTGCATGGCCGCTCGGGGTAGTGTGCCCCGATCCTGAGGAGTTGGTCCGGGAGCTGGATGACACTGCGCCACCGTTCCCCGGCCGACCCCCGAGAGGACCGTGGAGGACGGCGGGTGGACTTGTGGAGGTGGACATGACCGCAGGGGCGGCATCCTGCGGTGTCCGGCCGCGGCACGAGGGGTGGCTGTTCACCGGTCGCTGGGCGGCGCTGCAGCGCATCGTGACCTGGATGGGTGGCGACACTCCCGGAGCCCTCGTGGTGACCGGGCCGGGGGGATCCGGCAAGTCGGCCGTTGTGGGGCACATCGCCGCGCTGTCCGACCCCAGTTGTCGGGGGGAGCTGCTCACGCACACCCCTCCCGGGCCGCCGGACTCGGACCCGGGCGCCGGCACCGTCGATGCGTGGGTGGATCTGTGCGGCATGGGCGAGCAGGATCTCGTCGTCGCGCTGGCCGAGCAGCTCGGTTTGCCGAGGCCGCAGGCGGGCTGGCAACTGATCGCCGGTATCGCGGGGATGACGTCCCCGCCCATCCTGGTGATCGACGGGCTGGACGAGGTGATTCCGGAGCACTTCGACAAGATAGCGACGGAGCTGTTGGTTGCGCTCGCCGCGGTGGCGCGGGTGCTGGTCACGACCCGGCAGCAGGAGTTCCTGCGGCACGGGCCGCCCCCCGAGGGGTTACGCGTTGTCGGACTGCCGGAGATGTTCGGACGTGAAGTGTCGATCATCGATCTTGACGGCGAGCCGGGCACCCCGGACGACATCGAGCAGTACGTGGCGAGGCGGCTGCGCGCCGGCGGTCGTGACGATCTCGTGGAGCTGGTGGCACCGGCGGTGGCTGGTAGGGCCGGGGAGTTCGGCGGGTTCCTCTACGCCTGGATCATGACCTCCCAGGTTCTGCGGCGGGTCGTTGAGGTAGGTGCGCGGGGTTGGCAGCCGCAGCTGGCGACGACGGTCGGTGGGGCGTTGGACCGTGACCTCTCAGTCGGTGTGTCCCTGGTTCGCGACGGTGTCGAGATTCCCGGTGCCGCGCGGGATTTGTTACGCGCGCTGGCCTGGAACCTGGGTCGGGGGATGCCGCGGTGTGTGTGGCAGGCTGCGGCGTCCGCGTTGAGCTCGGGTGGTGTCGTGTACCGCGCTGCGGATCTGGATTGGGTGCTCGCCCATTACGGGTGTTACGTCGTGGAGGACGATCAGGAAGGGGAAGTGGTCTACCGGCTGTTTCACCAGGAGTTCGTCGAGCATCTTCTGGGGGCGTCGTTCCCGGTTCCCGGTGGTCCGGAGGCTGAGGCGCTGGCCGAGACATTGGTGACCCTGACCGAGGCGGAACCCCCGATGGACGGGGAACCGGATCGGCGTAGCCCGTATCTGCGACGTCATCTGGCGCGGCACGCCTCGATGGCCGGGACGCCCGGTGTCGACGCCCTGTACCGGTTGTTCAAGGGCACGCCTGAGGTTTACCTGCCCGATCTCGCGGTGGTGGTGCGCCAGGTCGCCACCAAGCTGGCCGAGCTCGGACAGCACGAGATCGCCCTGGCACCGGCCCGGCAGGCGGTCAGCATCTATCGGATCTTGACCGCGGCCAACGCCGCGACCTACGTGCCGTTCCTGGCGATAGCGCTCAACGACTACGCCGTTTACCTGGCCGCGGTCGGGCAGCATGAGTCGGCTCTGGCTCCCGGCGCGGAGGCCGTGGACGCCTTCCACGTGCTCACCGAGACCGATCCCGTGGCTTGTCTGTCCAACCTGGTCACCTCGCTGAACAATCTCGCCGGCTACCTCGCCGGGCTCGACCGGATCTCCGACGGGGTCGATGTCTACACCACGTCCATCGATGCCATTGTCGAGTCGCCGGCTGTCCGTGACGCGCTGATCATCGAGCGAGCCGGGTTCCATGTCCAACACGGCGACCCGCCGACCGGGTTCCGCGAGCTCGCCGCTCTGCTCGGGTCGGACGAGACCGACACCCCGGACGCCCTGGTGCTCGCGGCCCGCAAGGCGTTACGCGGGCATCGCCACCGCAACGCACTCGACGTCGACCGCGCCTGGTCGGCGGTCAACCGGGCCGAACCTCCGGACTGGTTGAGTCTCACCCCGGAGCAGATCAACGTCGTGGTCGAGTGGATTACCGCGCCTACCTGGCGGCAGTCGAAGAGCTACCTTGAGGCGCGCGAGGAGGAACTGCTGGCGGATTCGGCCTTCGTCACGCTCGAAGAGCTGCTCCTGCTCGTCGGACCACGGGCCGAACGGCACCTGGACCTTCTCGACGAGGTCACGGCGGCCGGTATCGACGCCGCGTACCGGCCGCTGCTGCTCGAGGATCTGGTGATGGACTGGATCAGCGCAGCGAACTGGCAGGACTCGCGCTCCTTCGCCGGGGAACACGCCGCCGAGCTGATCACCCGCGAGGCCGAGATTGCGCTGATCAGGCTCGGGCGTCCGACGGCCACCGTGGTGCACCTCGCGGTACTCGGCCTCGCCCGCCACGACGGCATGGAGGCCGCCTACGACTGCGTGACCGACCGCCGGTTCGCAGCCGACCGGATGCGCCGCGCGCTGGCCCAAGCGGAGTCGAACACCATCGCCCAGCTGGCCCTGCTCGAAGGGCGGGTGTTCGGTGAGTCATTCGCCGCCGCGGCGCATCTCGCCGTCGCCGGTTCGCTGGCCGGTGAGCCGATGAGCGACACGACCAGGCTGGAGGAGCTCGCCGAGCAGGCTGACGTGGCCGAACGGCAACGGGTGACCGCCGAGATCGCCGAACTCATCAGCCGGGTCCCCGAGCACGCCGGGCCACTCAGCTCCCTGACCCAGATCCTGCTACCCGAGACTCCTCCGGGCAGGTCTCACCCGACCTGAGACCTGCCGGCACTCAGGAGGCGCCATCCGCGGCTCGACGGGTGATCCTCTCCCTGGACGCACGAGCGAGAGGGAGTTCCATGGAGTTCCGTCCGATTGAGCGCACCCCGGATGCGTTCCAGCAGCCAGTGAACGCCGAACAGGTCCAGGTCTACGGCCAGTGCGGCCCGGTGGTCGCTGTTCTACCTGGCCAAGCACATCGGTGCTATCCGGCTGGAACGGCATCGACTGGGGAACGCCGACACCGTGCCGGAGACATACGAGCAGATGCGCGACGTGCTCGACCAGCTTCAGAGGTGAGTCGAGTGCCCGAGAAGGCTCAAGGCTCAGCGCTGACTCTGTCCTGTGCAGCCCGCAGCTCGGTCACGAACTGATCCTGTGGTCGGACCAGGGAGCGCAGGTCGACGTCGTGCGGCAGCGCAGGCGGGCTGTCCAGCAGGTATGTCCGGCGGCGATGAGAAAGGTGCGCGACCATCTCGGTTGCGGTGTGGTGGGCGGCCCTGTCGTTGGCCGCACGCAGTCCATCCGTGAGCGCCTGGTGGAGTAATGAGTCTAGCTCCGTTGCGGATCCCGACCGCGGCGATGGCTCGGTCGACCTCCCGGTGGGCGGCCCGTTCGGTGTCCGGCGGCAGGACGCCGGTGGTCCCAAGCCCCGGCGCGCTCGATATCGCCACCCGTACGCTGCCGGTCATGGCTGAGCCCGACGACCTGGAGACGCGCGTGGGCGCGTTGGAAACCCAAGTCCGCGAGCTGGCCGAGCGTGTGCGCCACAGCGAGCAAGACGCCGCAGCCGCCCGCGTGCTGGCCGGTGGAGCCGACCGCGACGTCACTGAGATCCGCGGGGAGATCCGGGACTTCCGTCAGGCCACCACATCCAGCTTCAACGCGATGCGCGAGGACCTGACCGACCTGCGGCAGCACGTTGACAACGGGTTCACCGAGATGCGCGGCAAACTCGACGCGGCAGCAGCCGGTCAGCAGCAGATCGTGGGCCTGCTCACCATGCTGATCGGCCAACAGGACAACCAGTAGGCCCCCAACTCGGCGTCAGCGCAGCGAGTCCCACTCCAGATCGTCCCTGATCGAGGAACCGCGCGAGCTATCGTCGCTCGGCGCGTCGAGACCTGATCGCCGTACACGCTGACCAGCAGCTACCCGACGCCATTGCCCTTTCTCCCGTATTCCGGTCGTCCCTCAGGTAGGAAGTGGAACACCGCCACCCGACGGCCGACCCGCCGTGGGCGCCGCCTGGAACGACAGCGGGAACGCGTAGCGGGCCATGAGGTCCACGGTGCCGTCCGGGGGCAGCGCGGCGAGTAGCTCCGCGGCGATCTCGGCGACCCGCGGGCGCAGCTCATCCGTCGGTACTGTACCTCCGTCGGTTGCGCGATTGCGAGCAGGAGATTATCAGCGCTGCCGATCAAGTGGTCCGGCCCGCACCGCTGACATCGACACCGGCTTCGACACCACCGCGCGGGCAGGTCGTGTATCGGGCTGATCAGCAAGTCGCCCTCGACCACGGCGGCCCGGTCCCGGTGCTCGGGCGACCGGTTGTCTTGTTGCATGGGTGTTGGGGGTAGTGTGCCCGTTTCTGAGGAGTTGGTTCGGGGAGCCGGATGGGTGCTGTTCCGCTGTTTCCCGGCCGTTTCCTGGAGGATTGTGGAGGGTGGGTTTGTGGAGGTGGGTATGACTGCAGGGGCGGTGTCCTGCGGTGTTCAGCCGCGGCGCGAGGGGTGGTTGTTCACTGGTCGCCGGGCGGTGCTGCAGCGCATCGTGACCTGGCTGGGTGGTGACACTCCCGGTGCCCTCGTGGTGACCGGGCTGGCGGGATGCGGCAAGTCGGCGGTGGTGGAGCACATCGCCGCGGTATCTGATCCCGGTATCCGGGAGGAGTTGCTCGCGCATGCCCTTCCCGGGTCACCAGGCCCGGATCCGGGTGTCGGCACCGTCGATGCGTGGGTGTGTTTGTGCGGTATGGGCGAGCAGGATCTCCTCGTCGCGTTGGCCGAGCAGCTTGGTTTGCCCAGGCCGGAGGCGGGTTGGCAGTTGATCGCGGGTATCGCGGGGATGGGGTCTCCGCCGGTTGTGGTGATCGATGGATTGGATGAGATGATTCCGGAGCATTTCGACAAGATTGCGACGGAGGTGTTGGTTGCGCTGGGCGCGGTGGCGCGGGTGGTGTTCACGACCCAGCAGCAGGAGTTTTTGTGGCGGGGGCCGTCTGCGGGTGGTGGACTACGGGTTGTCGGGTTGCGGGAGATGTTCGGACGTGATGTGTCGATCATCGATCTTGATGGTGAGGCCGACACCTTCGATGATATTGAGCGGTATGTGGCGAGGCGGTTGCGCGCGGGTGGTCGTGACGATCTCGTGGAGCGGGTGGCACCGACGGTGGCTGATCGGGCCATAGAGTTCGGCGGGTTCCTCTACGCCTGGATCGTGACCTCCCAGGTTCTGCGGCAGGTTGTCGACGTTGACGCGCGGGGTTGGCATCGGCAGCTGGCGACGACGGTCGGTGGGGCGTTGGACCATGACCTCTCGGTCGGTGTGTCCCTGGTTCGTGACGGTGTCGAGATTCCCGGTGCCGCCCGGGATCTGTTACGCGCGCTGGCGTGGAACCTGGGTCGGGGGATGCCGCGGTGTGTGTGGCAAGCTGCGGCAACCGCGCTGAGCCCGGAGGGTGTCGAGTACCGCGCCGCGGATCTGGATTGGGTGCTCGCTCATTATGGATGTTATGTCGTGGAGGACGGCCAGGATGGGGAGATGGTCTATCGGTTGTCTCATCAGGTTTTTGTTGAGCATCTTCTAGGGTCGTCGTTGCAGGTTCCTGGTAGTCCTCAGGCTGAGGCGTTGGCTGAGACGTTGGTGATGTTGACTGAGGCGGAACCCCCGGTGGACGGGGAACCGGATCGGCGTAGCCCGTATCTGCAACGTCATCTGGCGCGGCACGCCTCGATAGCCGGGACGTCCGGTGTTGATGCTTTGTACCGGTTATTTAAGGGTACCCCTGAGGTGTATCTGCCTGGGCTTGGGGTGGTGGTGCGTCAGCTGGCTACCAAGTTAGCCGAGCTCGGACAGTACGAGATCGCTTTGGCGCCGGCCCGGCAGGCGGTGAACATTTATCGGATATTGGTCGCGGCGAACGCCGTGACCTACGTGCCGTTCCTGGCGATGGCGCTCAATGATCACGCTGTTTATCTGGCTGTGGTCGGGCAGCGGGAGTCGGCTCTGGCTCTCGGTGCGGAGGCTGCGGACGCCTTCCACGTGCTCACCGAGACCGATCCCGTGGGGTATCTGCCTCATCTGGTCACGTCGTTGAACAATCTTGCCGGTTATCTCGCCGGGCTCGATCTGATCTCTGACGGGGTCGATGTCTACACCGGCTCTATCGATGCGTTCGCCGGGTCGCCGACGGTCCGTGATGCGTTGGTCATCGAGCGGGCTGGGTTCCATGTGCGCCATGGTGACCCGCCGACCGGGTTCGGTGAGCTCGCCGCCCTGCTCGGGTCGGACGAGACCGACACTCCCGACGCCCTGGTGCTCGCGGCCCGGAAAGTGTTGCGCGAGCATCGCCAGCGCGATGCGGTCGAGGTCGACCGCGCCTGGTGGGCGGTCAACCGGGTCGAGCCTCCGGAGTGGTTGAGTCTGACCCCGGAGCAGATCACCGTGGTGGTCGAGTGGATCACCGCTCCGACCTGGCGGGAGTCGAAGAGCTACCTGGAGGGGCGTGCGGAGGAACTGCTGGTGGATGCGGCGTTCGTCGCGCTCGAAGAGCTGCTCCTGCTCGTCGGACCACGCGCCGAGCGACATCTGGAGGTTCTTGACGAGGTCATAGCGGTCGGCATCGACCCCGCGTACCGGCCGTTGCTGCTCGAGGATCTGGTGATGGACTGGATCAGCGCGGCGGACTGGCAGGAATCACGCTCCTTCGCCGGGAGACACGCCGCCGAGCTGATCACCCACGAGGCCGAGACCGCGCTGATCAGGCTCGGGCACCCCACAGCCACCGTGGTACACCTCGCGGTACTCGGCCTCGCCCGCCACGACGGCCTACAAGCCGCCTACGACTGCGTCACCGATCGTCGGTCCGCGGCCGACCGGATGCGCCGCGCGCTCGCCCAAGCGGAGCCGAACACCATCGCCCAGCTGGCCCTGCTCGAAGGGCGGGTGTTCGGCGAGTCGTTCACCGCCGCGGCACATCTCGCCGTCGCCGGATCGCTGGTCGGTGAACCGATCAACGACACGACCAGGCTGGAGGAGCTCGCCGAGCAGGCTGACGTGGCTGAACGGCAGCGGGTGACCGCCGAGATCGCCGAACTCATCAACCAGGCCCCCGAACACGCCCAACACCTCACCCCCCTGACCCAGATCCTGCTACCCCACACCCCACACCAGCCCCACCCCACCTGAAGGCCGGTCCACACCCAGGCCTGAGGTGACATGACGTCGGCCGCCCACAATCGTCGCGCTCGGGCTGGGGCGGCTCCAGCCGGTGCACGCGACTGTCGTCGGCGCCGCTCATGGCTTGCGCGCCACGGCGCCGTAGGCGTCGATCGGCGCGATCGTGCCGACCTCGGCGGTGTTCGGTCGCCACTGCGTGATCGACACCAGGCCGGGGTCCAGCATCTCCAGGCCGTCGAAGCACTGGCCGATCTGCTTGGGGCTGCGCAGGTTGTAGGGGATAGCTCCACTTTCCGTGTACTTCACGGCGCCCTCAATGATGGCCTTGCCGGTTTTGGTGCCGTCCTGCAGCGCCAGGTAGCTGCCGGACGGGACGGCGGCCATCACCCGCGCCACGATGGACCGCATCTCGTCGAAGTCGGTGACGTAGCCGAGGACACCCATGAACATGACCGCGACCGGCTGGTTGAAGTTCAACACGTTGCGGGCGTCGGCAATGATCAAGTCCGGGTCGTGTACGTCGGCGTCCACGTAGGCGGTCACCCCCTCGGGAGTGGTGTTGCTCAGCAGGGCGCGGGCGTGCGCCAGGACCAACGGATCGTTATCGACGTAGACGATCCGGGATTCGGGCGCGATCCGCTGGGCGACCTCGTGGGTGTTCTGCATCGTGGGCAGGCCGGTGCCGATGTCGAGGAACTGATGTATCCCGACCTCACCGGCCAGGAGACACACGGCGCGGATGAGGAATTGCCGGGACTGCCTGGCCATGGTGACGATATCCGGGTACACCTCGGTGACGGCATCACCGGCCGCCCGGTCCACTTCGTAGTTGTCCTTGCCGCCCATCCAGTAATCCCAGACCCGCGCCGCCTGCGGCACATCCAATCTGATCTCGGAGGCAAGCTTGGAGGGTGGGACGGGGCACTGCTCGTCGACCATGTTGAGGCTCCCAGATGAGTTGCTGCAGGGGGTGTGGGGAGATCGTACGCCTGCGACATGCGCACCTCCGCCTCGCCGATGAGTCCGATGCGTAGCCTTGGTCCTAGTGCAGCACCGCAGAAGTTCATCGGGGTCTGGAGCACGCCGTCAGCTTCATGATCACCGAAGGGGAACGCAGAGCCTCATCCCGTGCGGCTCCCCGTACCGAAACGGTGACCTGGGCAGGTCACCGCGACTCCGATGGTGCCATGACCATCGGTGGGGAACCCGGAACCGCACTCGGTACGGCTGACGGTACCCAAACACCGATCAAGCGCTCGGCACCTTCCGCCCACCGGATCCCGCACCACGTTCACACTTACCGTCACCCGACCGAACCCCGAAGAACTTCTGCGGCGCTGCACTAGGAAGAGATGATGCCAGTGACAACAAGACCCTGAGGAGGCCAGCGTTGCGTACCCTCGCAATCACCCAGAACATCACCGTCGACGGCTCAATCGAGATGTTGGGAGACTGGTTCGACCCCCAGGGCCAGGCCGATGTGGATAACTCAGATCTGCTCGAGGAGCTGCACCGGCAGGACGGCAGGGCCGACGGGTTTCTCACAGGCCGACAGACCTTTGAGGATCTGCGCGGCTACTGGCCCAAGCAGTCCGACGACGCCACCGGGCGTCAGTGACTACCTGAACCGGGTACAGAAGTACGTCGTCTCCTCCACCATGACCGACCCGGGATGGCAGAATTCCACGGTCCTTTCCGGTGATCCCGTCGAGGAGGTTCGCGCGCTGAAGGGGCAGCCGGGCCAGGACATCGTGGTCACCGGCAGCATCACGCTGTGCCACACTCTCATTGCGGCAGGGTTGGTCGATGAGTACCGGCTGTTCGTCTACCCCTGCAGGGCCGCGGCCGCCGACTGTTCCCCGACGGGTTCGAAATGCCGGAGCTGAGGCTACTCGACGCGAAGGCTTTCCGAAACGGCATCACGTACTCGTGCTACGCTTGTTCCGTTGCCGCATGAATCCAGCCCTCGCGCTCATGGTTTCTGGTTAGTATCACGCGAAGGACTGCTGCGGTGCTGCACTAGTGCGCCCCCGGCGAGCTCCCGGACCTGACGGTGGGCACGGTCGGTGCGGGACCCCGCCACGGCAGCGCGTCCACGTCCGCGCCGGTCTGCCCGGCCAGCTGCCGGTGTACGACCAGCAGGGCCACCAGCAGGATCCCGATGCCGGCGAGGATGGCCATCGGTAGCTGGTAGGCGCGGAAGTCGAAGTCCGCGCCCGTCGGCGGGACCATGACGGCCAGTACGGCCGACGCGGCCAGCGCGGCGCGGCGGTAGCGGGGGAGACCTTGCGTGGCCGCCAGCGGGATCGCCGCCCACAACAGGTACCAGGGGTGCACGACCGGACCCAGCAACACGACGGCGCCGAGCCCGGCACCCAGGCCGGTGACCGGGTCGATGCGCCCGCGCAGGACGGCTAGCAGCAGCAGGGCGCAGACGCCGGCGGCGGCCAGCCCGCCCAGACCGCGGGTGATGGTCAGGACGGCGTCGGTGTGGTCGCCGAGGCCGGCCAGGATGCCGAACTGGCCCGAGAGCTGGCCGAGGTCGGTGGACAGCGACATCCAGCTGCGGATCAGGTTCGCGGTGCCCAGGGTCTGCATCCAACCGAAGCCGAGCCCGGTGCCGTACCCGAGCCCGGCGAAGATCACGACCGCGATCACGCCCAGGGCCGCGACGGCACCCGCGACGTCGCGCGCGCGACTGCCCCACGCCCGAGCCCAGGCCATTCCGAGAAAGCCGAGGGCGAGCAGCGCAGGCAGCTTGACCGCGGCCGCGGCCGTGATCAGTATCGCGCCGAGCAGGAAGTGTCGGTCCAGTCCAACCGGTCTGGCGCGCAGCCCGACCTCCAGACCGGCCAGCATCAGCCCGATCATGAGTGCCTCGTTGTGGATGCCGCTGACCAGGTGGAACAGCACCAGCGGGTTCGCCGCGCCGAGCCAGAGCGCGAGGCCGGGCTCGAGACCGCAGCGCCGCGCCAACCGCGGCAACGCCCAGACGACGAGCGCGAATCCGGCCAGCGCCAGCGCCCGGTGCGCGAAGAGCCCGAGCACGACGTCATCCCCGGTGACGGCGCTGATCCCGCGGCCGAGGGCGAGGAACAGCGGGCCGTAGGGCGCGGGGGTGTCACGCCAGATCGTCGGGATGGTGCGGACCAGCGGATCGTCGACGCCCAGCGCGGCCGCCGGTCCGAGGGTGTACGGGTCGAGACCACGGGCGGTGATCGCGCTCTGCGCGAGGTAGCTGTAGACGTCGCGGGAGAACATCGGCGGCGCGACGGCCAGCGGCAGCGCCCACAGCGCCGCGGTGCGGGCCAGCGCGCCGCGCTGCGGGGCCGGGGCGACGGCACCGTGGTTGCGGAGCATCTTGCCGATCCAGAGCCAGGCCAGCACGAGCATGCCCATGCCGGCGTAGGTAACGGCGATGGAGACGGTGGCGTTGCGGCTCGGCAGGCCGAGCAGGCGCAGCCCACCCATGGGGTTGGGCACCGGCAGCGCACCGGCTCCCAGCGCGCCGACCGCCATCAGCAGCGCGCCGGTGAGGCCGAGCCGTCGAGCCGCCCGGCTGGGCTCGCGCGCGGGGTTCGGGAGTGGCGCGGCGCGTACCCGGTCGAGCCCGGCTGCGGCCATGACCTGAGAGTATCGAGCCTCGTTCGGGTGACCGCCCGCACCCGAGGGCCGGCGGTCTTTGCCGTCTCGGCCGATATAGGCAACACTGGTGTTGTGAAAACAACCGGGCAGCAGCGTCGTGCCTCCGTCGGGGGGGCCGGCGCCGAGGGGATCGACGCCCCCTCGACCGGCGACGGCACCACCCGGGTGGCCGTGGCCCGGTTGCTGATGGAACAGGGTCCGGTCACGGCAGCCGCGGTGGCCGCCGAGCTGGAGCTGTCCGGCCCGGCCGTGCGCCGCCACCTCGACGCGCTGATCGGCGACGGCGAGGCCGAGGTGCACGAGGCGCCTCGCCGGGCTCCCCGGGGGCGTGGCCGTCCGGCTCGGGAGTACCGCCTTTCCGACGCCGGCCGCGCCCGCTTCGGGCACCGCTACGACGAGCTCGCGGTCTCCGCGCTGCGCTACCTCGCCGAGCACGGCGGCGTCGACGCGGTGCGCGGGTTCGCCCGGCACCGCGTCACCGAACTGCTCGGCGACCAGGCCGAGCAGATCGCCGCCGCCCCCACCTCGGATGCCCGGGCCGTGATCCTCGCCAGCGCGCTCACCGCCCGGGGCTATGCCGCCCAGGCTCGCGAGGCCGGCCACGGTGTACAGCTGTGCCAACATCACTGCCCGGTGGCCCACGTCGCCGCCGAGTTCCCGGCCCTGTGCGAGGCCGAGACCCAGGCCTTCGCCGAGCTGCTCGGCACCCACGTGCAGCGGCTGGCCACCATCGCCCGCGGTGACTCCGCGTGCACCACCCACGTTCCGCTGGATGATCCCGAACTGTTCCGGCGGCTCGACCCCACCACGATCACCATCCCGAGAGGGAGGCAGTCCGAATGACGACCGCTCCTGAAGTGACCCAACCCCTCACCCAGGAGGAGACGCTCGCGACGCTCGGCCGCTACGACTTCGGCTGGGCCGACTCGGACGCAGCCGGCACCAACGCTCGTCGCGGCTTGTCCGCCGACGTCGTCGCCGACATCTCCGCACTGAAGAACGAGCCGCAGTGGATGCTCGACTTCCGGCTCAAGGCGCTCGGCCTCTTCGAGCGCAAGCCCATGCCGCGTTGGGGCGCCGACCTCTCCGGCATCGACTTCAACAACATCAAGTACTTCGTCCGTTCCACCGAGAAGCAGGCCGCCACCTGGGACGACCTGCCGGCCGACATCAAGAACACCTACGACAAGCTGGGCATCCCGGAGGCCGAGAAGGCCCGGCTGGTGTCCGGGGTCGCCGCGCAGTACGAGTCCGAGGTCGTCTACCACGCCATCCGTGAGGACCTCGAGCAGCAGGGCGTGCTGTTCCTGGACACCGACACGGCCCTGCGCGAGCAGCCGGAACTGTTCCGGGAGTACTTCGGCTCGGTCATCCCGTCCGGGGACAACAAGTTCTCCGCGCTGAACTCTGCCGTCTGGTCGGGTGGCTCGTTCATCTACGTGCCGCCGGGCGTCAAGGTCGACATCCCGCTGCAGGCCTACTTCCGGATCAACACCGAGAACATGGGCCAGTTCGAGCGCACGCTGATCATCGTCGACGAGGGCGCGTACGTGCACTACGTCGAGGGCTGCACGGCACCGATCTACTCGTCCGACTCGCTGCACTCCGCGGTCGTCGAGATCATCGTGAAGAAGGGTGGCCGCTGCCGCTACACGACCATCCAGAACTGGTCGAACAACGTCTACAACCTGGTCACCAAGCGGGCCAAGGCCTACGAGGGCGCCACCATGGAGTGGGTCGACGGCAACCTCGGCTCCAAGGTCACGATGAAGTACCCGGCCGTCATGCTCATGGGCGAGCACGCCAAGGGTGAGGTGCTCTCCGTCGCGTTCGCCGGCGAGGGCCAGCACCAGGACGCCGGGGCGAAGATGACCCACCTCGCGCCGCACACATCGTCCACGATCATCTCCAAGTCGGTGGCCCGGGGCGGCGGCCGCACCTCCTACCGGGGGCTCGTGCGTGTCAACCCGCGGGCGCACCACTCCCGTTCCACGGTCAAGTGCGACGCGCTGCTGGTGGACACCATCAGCCGCTCCGACACCTACCCGTACGTGGACGTGCGCACCGACGACGTCTCGATGGGCCACGAGGCCACGGTCTCGAAGGTCAGCGGCGACCAGCTGTTCTACCTGATGAGCCGCGGTCTCACCGAGGACGAGGCGATGGCGATGGTCGTGCGCGGGTTCGTCGAGCCCATCGCGCGCGAGCTGCCCATGGAGTACGCGCTGGAGCTGAACCGGCTCATCGAGCTGCAGATGGAGGGCAGCGTCGGATGAGCACGTGTCGGATCACGCGCCACCCACGGAGCAGCTTGCGGAGGACGATCGTTTCATGACTACGGAAGTCGCTGGTCTGGCCCCGGAGCTCGCCGGGGCGAACCGGGGCGTGGGAGTCGCGCCCGTCGCGTCGCGCGGCGAGCGGTTCATGTCCTACGACGTCGAGGCCTTCGAGGTCCCCGGTGGTCGTGAGGAGGAGTGGCGGTTCACCCCGATGCGCCGCCTGCGTGGCCTGCATGACGGCTCCGCGACGTTCGAGGGCTCGGCCGAGATCGGGGTCATCGCCGGTGCCGGGGTCACCGTGGAGCGGGTCGCGCACGACGACGTCCGGATCGGCGAGGGTGGCGTCCCGGCCGACCGGATCGCCGCGGCGGCCTGGAGTGCGGCCACCGATGCCACCGTCGTCACCCTCGACGGCACGCCCGACCCGGTCACGATCACCGTCACCGGCCCGGGTGCGGGCGCCACCGCGGCCGCCCACGTGCACCTGCGCACCACGCCGCACACCCAGGCCACGGTGGTGATCGAGCACCGCGGTTCCGGGGCGTTGGCTGACAACCTGGAGGTCGTGCTGGCCGACGGGTCCCGGCTCACGCTGGTGGTCACCGAGGAGTGGGCCGACGACGCCGTGCACGTGGGCGCGCACCAGCTGTCGATCGGGCGCGACGCCCAGCTGCGCGGCGTGTCCGTCGCGCTCGGCGGCGACCTGGTGCGGATCAGCCCGACGATCACCTACCGCGGTCCCGGCGGCGACGCCGAGCTGGTCGGGCTGGGGTTCGCCGACGCCGGCCAGCACCTCGAGCAGCGCCTGCTGGTCGACCACGCGGAACCCCACTGCACGTCCAACGTGCTCTACAAGAACGCCCTGCAGGGCGAGGGCGCGCACACCGTCTGGATCGGCGACGTGCTGATCCGGGCCGCGGCCGAGCAGACCCAGACCTTCGAGCTCAACCGCAACCTCGTGCTCACCGAGCACGCCCGCGCCGACTCGGTGCCCAACCTCGAGATCGAGACCGGCGAGATCGCCGGCGCCGGCCACGCCAGCGCCACCGGCCGGTTCGACGACGAACAGCTGTTCTACCTGCAGAGCCGCGGCATCCCCGAGGACGTGGCCCGCCGGCTCGTCGTCCGCGGATTCTTCGGTGAGATCCTCGCCAAGATCACCCTTCCCGAGCTGCGTGAGCGGCTCGAGGCGGCGATCGAGTCCGAGCTCGCCGTCACCGGCGCCTGACCCGCACCCACGCTGACAAACTCAAGACTTCGGAGCATTCATCCATGGCCACCTTGGAGATCAAGGACCTGCACGTCTCGGTCGCCACCGACGACGGTGCGAAAGAGATCCTGCGCGGCGTCGACCTCACCGTCCGCGCCGGCGAGACGCACGCGATCATGGGCCCGAACGGATCCGGCAAGTCCACTCTGGCCTACGCGATCGCCGGGCACCCGAAGTACGAGATCACCTCCGGCTCGGTGGCCCTCGACGGCGCCGACGTCCTGGCGATGACCGTGGACGAACGCAGTCGAGCGGGGCTGTTTCTTGCGATGCAGTACCCGGTGGAGGTCCCCGGCGTCTCGACGTCGAACTTCCTGCGCAGCGCGGCCACCGCGATCCGCGGCGAGGCGCCGAAGCTGCGGCACTGGGTCAAGGAGGTCAAGCAGGCGATGTCCGACCTGGACATCGACCCGGCCTTCGGCGATCGCAACGTCAACGAGGGTTTCTCGGGCGGGGAGAAGAAGCGCCACGAGGTGCTCCAGCTCGCGCTGCTCCAGCCCAGGATCGCCATCCTCGACGAGACCGACTCCGGCCTCGACGTCGACGCGCTGCGCGTCGTGTCCCAGGGCGTCAACCGGTACCGGGCCTCGGGGGACGTCGGCGTCCTGCTGATCACGCACTACACGCGGATCCTGCAGCACATCACGCCGGACGCCGTGCACGTCTTCGCCGGCGGCCGGATCGTCGAGTCCGGTGGGCCCGAGCTGGCCGACGAGCTGGAGAAGCACGGGTACGTGCGGTTCGCCACGCCCGCGGAGTCACCTGTCGGTGCCGGGGCTGCGGGATGACCGCTCTGCTCGCCTCGGAGGGGCTGGACGTGGCGACGCTGCGTGCGGACTTCCCGATCCTCTCCCGCACGGTGCGCGGCGGGCGGCCCCTGGTCTACCTCGACTCCGGGGCCACCTCGCAGCGTCCGCGGCAGGTGCTCGACGCCGAACGCGCGTTCCTCGAGCAGCACAACGCCGCCGTGCACCGCGGCGCGCACCAGCTCGCGGAGGAGGCCACCGACGCCTACGAGTCGGCCCGGGCGCGGATCGCCGCGTTCGTCGGGGCCGACCCGGACGAGGTGGTGTTCACCAAGAACGCCACCGAGGGGATCAACCTCGTCGCGTACGCGTTCGGCAACGCGAGCATTCGTACCGGGCTCGGCGCGGAGAGCGAGCGGTTCGCGCTCGGGCCCGGTGCCGAGATCGTGATCACCGAGCTGGAGCACCACGCGAACCTCGTGCCCTGGCAGGAGCTGTGCCGGCGCACGGGGGCCACGCTGCGGTGGTACCCGGTGACCGATGGCGGGCGGCTCGACCTCGACGCGATCGAGCTGTCGGAGCGCACGAGGCTGGTGGCGTTCGCCCACCAGTCCAACGTACTGGGCACGATCGCGCCGGTCGCCGAGCTGGTCCGCCGGGCCCGCGCGGTGGGCGCGCTCACCCTGCTCGACGCGTGCCAGTCGGTGCCGCACATGCCGGTGCACCTGACCGACTCCGGCGTCGACTTCGCGGTGTTCTCCGGGCACAAGATGCTCGGCCCGTCCGGGATCGGTGTGCTCTACGGCCGCAGTGAGCTGCTCGCCGCGATGCCCCCGTTCCTCACCGGCGGGTCGATGATCGAGCTGGTGCGGATGGAGGGCTCCACCTACGCCGCGGCGCCGCAGCGCTTCGAGGCCGGGGTGCCGATGACGTCGCAGGCCGTGGGGCTGGCGGCCGCGGTGGATTATCTGACCGAGATCGGGATGGACCTCGTCCACGCGCACGAAGCGATGCTGACCGGCCTCGCGCTCGACGGGCTGGCGGAGGTGCCGGGCGTCCGGATCATCGGCCCGAGCACGCTGGAGGACCGCGGCGGTGCCGTCGCCTTCGTCGTGGACGGGGTGCACGCGCACGACGTCGGCCAGGTGCTCGACGATCGGGGCATCGCGATCCGGGTGGGCCACCACTGCGCGTGGCCGCTGCATCGCCGGTTCGGCATGGCCGCCACGGCGCGCGCGTCCTTTCACGTCTACAACACCCCCGACGAGGTGGCGACGCTGGTGGCGGGCGTGCGGGCGGCCCGCGAGTTCTTCGGGGTGAGCTGAGATGCAACTGGAGCAGATGTACCAGGAACTCATCCTGGACCACTATCGCAAGCCCCACGGCGCGGGGCTGCGCGAGCCGTACGACGCCGAGTCGTTCCAGATCAACCCCACCTGCGGGGACGAGATCACCCTGCGCGTGAAGTTCGACGGTGACATCGTCACCGGGGTGTCCCATGAGACCCTCGGTTGTTCGATCAGCCAGGCGTCGGCGTCGGTGCTGACCGATCTGGTCGTCGGCCGTTCGGTCGAGGAGTCCTTGCGCGTGCTCGCTGCTTTTCAGGAGATGGCACAGGGTCGCGGCAAGGTCGAGCCGGACGAGGACGTGCTCGGCGACGGCATCGCGTTCGCGGGCGTGGCCAGGTACCCGGCACGGGTCAAGTGTGCGCTGCTCGGATGGATGGCGTTCAAGGACGCCGTGGTCCGGACCGCGCGAAGCGAAGGCGGAGCGCACCTCGATACCGCCGAGTCGAAGGGAACAGTGACATGAGCCAGAGCAACTCGAGGGTCGACTCCGACCTGGAGGATGTCGTGCGTGGCGCGACCGGGATGCCCGAGCCGCCGGTTCAACGCGCGGAGGAACCGTCGTTCGACGACCTCGAGGAGGCCATGCGCGATGTGGTCGACCCCGAGCTCGGGATCAACGTCGTGGACCTCGGCCTGGTCTACGGGATCCGGGCCGAGGAGGGCGTCGCCACCATCGACATGACCCTGACCTCCGCGGCCTGCCCGCTCACCGACGTCATCGAGGAGCAGACCCGCGCCGCGCTGACCGGCGGGCCGGGCGGCGGTCTCGTTGGCGACATCAAGATCAACTGGGTCTGGATGCCGCCGTGGGGCCCCGACAAGATCACCGACGACGGCCGCGAGCAGCTGCGGGCCCTGGGGTTCCGGGTCTGACCGGAGCTCGGTGAGCGTCATCGCGCAGCACGTCATCGGTCGGGTTCCGCACCACCGGCACTGTCGATGCACCGGACGGCCAAGGGTGGCAGGCCGTTGAAGCCCACCGATGCATAGCTCGCCGTGTAGGCCCCCGCAGCGAGCAGATCGACGGGATCGCCGGCACGCAGCTCCAGCGGGAGCTCGATGGTGCGGTACAGCACGTCGTCGCCGTCGCAGGTCGGGCCGGCCAGCACGGCCGGACCGGTCGGGCCGCCGGCATGGGGTGTGCGAAGCCGGTACCGGATCGCCTCCCCCTCGGTTTCCGCGAGCCCGCCGTAGCGCCCGATGTCGAGATACACCCAGCGGCGCCCGCCGGCCCGGTGTGACACGCGGATGACCTCGCTGTGCACGACACCCGCCTCGGCGACCAGGAACCGACCCGGTTCGACCGCGATCGCCGGCCGCCGACCGGGAAAGTGCTGGGCCAGTGCGGCGTTGATGGATGCGGCACAGGCACGCATCGACGGCACCGGCTCGAGGTAGGGCACCGGGAACCCACCGCCCAGGTCGAGGTACGGCAGCGGGATGGGCGCCACGGCGGCGGCCACCTCGGCGCTCGCGGCGATCCCAGCCGACCAGGCGTGCGGATCGAGCTGCTGGGAGCCGACGTGGAAGCTCACCCCACCCGCCACGAGGCCCAGCTCGACCGTGCGGCAGATCAGCTGTACCGCCTCACCGACCGAACATCCGAACTTGCCGCCGAACGGCGTGGCCGAGCCGGAATCGTCCGTCATGATCCGGACCAGCACCGTTGCCCCCGGCGCCGCCGCTGCGAGGACCCCGAGATCCTCGGGGCTGTCGGTGACGAACAGGTGGACCCCGTCAGCGGCCGCGGCGGCGACGTCGGCCGCCTTCTTCACGGGGTTCCCGAAGCACAGGGTCTCCGGGCGCGCACCTGCCTCCAGGACCAGCGCGATCTCCGCCCGGCCGGCGACGTCGAAGCCGCTGCCCGCCGCGGCCAGCGTCGCCAGTACCTCCGGGGCCGGGTTGGCCTTCACCGCGTAGTGCACCGTGGCGGCAGGTAGGGCCTGGGTCAGCGTTCGGTAGCGATCCCGGATCGTCGCGAGGTCCATGACGAGGCGCGGGGTGCGGGGCTCCGACGTCACGAGGTCCATGCTGCCCAGCGGGTCAGCCACGCCGGTCGTCACCCCCCGCAGCCTCTGCGTCGGGGCCTGCCGTCGTGCGACGCGCAGCGGAGGTGGATGTGCGGCCGAACGCGGGTAACCCAGCCGGACCGGAGATCGACGATCAGAGGAGTGCGCAGTGTCCCGAGAGACGAACATCGCCACCCAGGAGAAGGCCGCCGAATACCTCAATGCCGGGGATGTCGACGCCGCGGTCGACATGCTCTTCGCGGAGGATGCCGTGGACCACGACCCGGCCCCGGGCCAGGGACCGGGCCGGGAGGGTTACCGCACGTTCTTCCGCACCCTCGCCCAGGCATTCCCCGACGCGAAGCTCGAGCCGGCTGCCATGGTCGCCGACGACGAGTACGTGTGCCTCGCCTACACCCTCACCGGCACCCACCAGGGCGACTTCCTGGGCGTCGCGCCCACCGGCCGGCGGATCGAGGTCCGCGGGGTGCAGATCGGCCGGTTCTCGAACGGGCAGATCGTCGAGCGGTGGGGGAGTACGGACGAGCTCGGGATCATGCAGCAGCTCGGGGCGGTCCCGGTGCCCGGCGGGGAGCTCAGCCTGGTCGACCAGGTGAAGGCCGCCTTCAAAGCCTGAACGTCCATGATCATCGACTGGACTCAACAGGAACGACGCGATGAAGCCCGAACACGTCACGAGCCCGACCACGTTCCCGGTGTCGGCGAAGGCCTCCGGCATCATCGTGTCCGCGAGCATGGTCAGGATCGCCCCCGGCGGCGAAGGCCTGGACGACGGCGACGGTGGCCGGGGACGTACCGCCCTGCAGTCCGTAGCCTGGACGCCCACCGCTCCACCAGCCGAGCAGCAGCGCCGCCCCACCGACGAACCCACCACGCGGCCACGAGCATGACCTGCTGATGCCCGCGCTGGCCCGGTCCAACCGTGGTTCGTGCAGATGAGCACCCGGTTACTGCTTGCGGGCCTTCGCGGTGGCGCGGTCGTTGGCCTTGTCGATGGCCTTCACCAGCTCGTCCTTGTTCATCGACGACCGGCCGGGCACATCCAGCTCCTGGGCGATCTCGTAGAGGTGTTCCGTGGATGCGTTGGCGTCCACCCCGCCGGCGGTCGGCCGGTCCGGGTCGGCGTTACCGTGGGCTGCCTGCTCGTCCGACGGACCGTTGCGCTCCTTGGGCTGCCAGTGGTCGCCCACCTTCTCGTGCGTGTGCTTGAGCGCGGCGAACGCGGTACGCCGGGCCCGGGCACCGTCACCGTCGTAGGAACCCATTGCGGAGTCGTAGGATTTCTCCCACGTGCGCTGTGCCTTGTCGTCCGAGCGCTCGACGGTGCTCGGCATCTCCTCCTTGCCCGCCATTTCTATACCTCCATCCGACGTCCGTCGCCGGGTGCGCGCGGGGCGTCGCGGGGATGGCCACAATCCCGCCGGCCCGGGACGTGACCGGTGGTCCGGCAACCGCTCGGACGGTTCCTGCCAGCAGAGGAGAAACGCATGGGTGGGAATACCCGAACTCGGCCCGCCCGACACCGCTTGCCGCACCAGCTCGGTATCAGAACGGTCGTGCGGTCGATCTGTTTGGTGGGGTCCGAGGGCGGGCATGCCTGCGACGTGATCGGCCGCGGTATCAGAAGCGTGTCGGCCGGCACCAGGTGAACAGTCAGCATTTGAGACGAGCGTCGATCGACGCGAACAGGAGGTGGCGTGAGCGACCCGGTCGGACGGCGCGACGATGCGCGTCCACTGCGGCTGTGCTACCCGGCGGAACCTATGGAGCTACACCGGATTCGCGAGGACGTGCGGTGGTGGGCGGAGCTGAACGAGGTGCCCGACGCGGTGCTGGTCGATCTCCAGCTCGCCCTGGGCGAGGCCGTGGCGAACGGTGTTGAACACGCCTACCGCACTGGCGATCCGGGCACGGTGGACGTCGACCTGGAGCTCCGCATCAGCGGTTCCCGAGGTGGTGTCGTGGCGGTGCGGGTGGCCGACCACGGCCAGTGGCATCAGGCACCGCTAATGAGCGGTTACCGAGGACGCGGGCTGATCATGATCAATTACCTGGCCGAGCAGGTGGCGGTGTCGGCCACCCGCTTCGGTACCGAGGTGTACTTCGAGATCCCGCTTCGCGCCTGATCAACCGGCAGGTCAGCGGGAGGTGCCGGGGGCCGAACCCCCGGCGACCAGGCGACGGGTGGATCCGGCTGCTCCACGGGCCGGACGCAGGCCTGGCACAAGAACAGCCGCACGCTGTACCGGACGGCGGACCCGTAGCACGGGCCAGGCCGGCGAGAGCGGGAAGAGTCCCTCGCGTCCGGAGGGAGCCGGCCCACCGACGCTGGAGCGCAGCAGATCCTGGTAGTCGTCATACTGCGCGATCGCCGCGGCGACCCCACCCTGAGCCAGGTGCGCCTCGATGAGGACACGGCGGGCGCTCTCCCGGCTGGGTGCGGCGTTCACGGCCGAGAGAGCGATCTCGACGGCGTCGTCGTTGCGCCCCGCCGCGGTGAGCCGCAGGCTGAGCTCCTCCAGGGCGTGCAACCGGATCTGGCGGAAGCGTTCGCGCTCCACCGCGATCCATGCGGCGGTCCAGCCCGGAAGGATGTCTGCCGAGATTAGCGCAGTGTCGGGGCGGTGATCGGCCGGGATCTCGGGGAGGGCCCGAACCAGCAACATCGCCTCGGCGAGGTCCACCTCGACGTCGGACCCCAGTACGAGCGAGTCGTCATCGAGTCCGTCGAGCAGCTCTGGAAGGTCGAGCGCGTCGACGGCGTCGTCGAGCAGCCGTGAGGCCGGGCCGGCCGGAACCCCCGACCAGAGGCCGGCCGCCAGCGCGGACCGTTGCTGGGGGCGCGGATGCACGGCCAGATAGGCGACAAGGCGCCGGACAGCCCCACTCAGCGCCACGGTGATGCCGTTCGACGAGAGGGTGAACGAGCCGAGCACCGAGACACGGTGGCGGGCCGGAATCGTACGAGATCGTCGCTGATCGTCAGGCATGGTTGTCCCAAATGTGGTCGTGCTGTTGGTGACCCGTCCGAAGGCCCGCTGGCCCTGAGTCCGCAGTGAAGTCTTCTCCGGCCGGACCGCATTGCCAAGGGCGAGTGCGTCACAGTTATGACCGATATGACCGATCTGTCGGCCGACTGGGTGACGCAAGACGTTATTCTATCTCAGGGTGCTGCCCGTACCCGCACATGGGTGCCCGCTGAGTCGCGCCACACATGCAACAGATCGCAGAGCTGGCGGGCGATCCACACCCCACGGCCGCGGGGCTCGCCCGGGTGTGGGGGCCGGAGGCCGGGAAGGGGATCGTCCAGCGTGCCACCGTCGTGCACCTCGCACACCACCCCGTCGGTTCCGGTCCAGATGCACAACTCGGCCTCGAGCGATCCGTGCTCCACCGCGTTGGTGGCGACCTCGTTGACCGCGAGCACCACGTCATCGGCCCGGTCGTGACCGAAGCCGACCGAGGTGAGCAACTTCTCCACCGTGGCCCGCACCTCGTGGAGGCGCCACGCGGTGAACCTGAGCTGCACATCCGGCGTGCCGAGCACCAGCGGTGCCGCCACCGGACGCTCGGCCAGCACGTCACGGGGCGGGCGGTGGGCGGCGTTGTGGCGCAACTCGCCGTCGACGAGCAGATGTGGGTGGTTGCGCCGGGCACCGCGCACAACCTCCAGGTGCAGCGGCACCTCCGGGTAGAAGCAGGTGAGACTCACCGGAAGATCCGCGCAGGCGATGTTCATGGCCGCGTCGAGCTCGGTCCAGAACCCGCCGTCGAGGCCGTCGAGGTGACCGCTGTGCTCGCTCAGCACAGTGGCCGAACCCGTAGCGTCGACGAGCGCGCGGAGCTCCCGGGCGCGGTGAGCCGCCGTGGTCTGGCCGGAGCCGCGGTGGATGCTGTCCCACCACCCGAAGCCGACGAGCCCGGCTGAGCAGCCGACGGCGTCGGCCAGGGCCCGCTCGGTGTCCGGCCGGATCGCGAC
Organism: Pseudonocardia sp.; assembly: GCA_050701055.1. Lineage (GTDB taxonomy): Bacteria > Actinomycetota > Actinomycetes > Mycobacteriales > Pseudonocardiaceae > Pseudonocardia. Next base: position 25,547 of record JBOHEO010000028.1, read on the forward strand.
GGCGACCGGTTCCCCCCGTTCGAGCGCCGCGGCGACGATGGGCGCGGCCTGGCTGACCAGGTGGTCGGTGGAGGAGTAGAAGCCGGCTGCGTGCCGCAACCGGATCGCCGTGGCGCCGCAGGTCGTCTCGATCCTCACAACTCCGCCTCGTTCACGTCGGGCTCGCTCACGTCGGCCGGGCTCATGTCGGTGCTGCCGGGGCCGGGGTGCGCGGTCAGGACGAGCTGCGCGGCGAACGGGGCACCGCAGCGATCCAACACCCTGAGCACCCGCGGCCGGACCCCGGACAGCACCAGCCGGTGGGTGCTCGGGAACTGCTCCGCGGCATGGACGAGGCTGACCGCCCCGGCGACATCGAGGAAGCGCAGCGTGGCCAGGTTCACGGTGACGTCGGTCGGAGCGGAGTGGGAGCGCAGGGACTCGTCGAGGATGTTCTCCAGCAGCCGGGCGATCATCGGCCGGTTGCTGTGGTCGACCTCGCCGGCCAGCCGCGCCTGGGACGGGCCGGTGCGGGTGATCCGGAGCAGCGCGTCGTCGTAGACGGCGGTGGCGATGAGCTCCTCCCGATGCTGGCGACGAAGCCGCTCGGCGTCGTCGTCCGGGAAGCGCTTGGGGTCGAACAGGCACAGCACCCGGGCCGGTCGGCCGTCCAGCACCAGGTCCAACCCGCCGCAGTATTCGTGCAGCGCGACGCCACCGGGACGGCTGAGCGCGTAGCTGAACTGGCCCGTCATCCGCATGCCGGTGTAGCCCCGGGCGAGGGACTCGTCGATCGCGTTGGCGAGCACCTTCTGGACGTGCGACACCGGGGTGCGCATGAGCGCGCGGGTGTCGTCGCTCGAGATGATGGAGAGTTGACCGTCGGTGAGCGGGCCTGCCACCGGCACCCGGTCGTCGGCCAGCCGGCCGAGCACGAAGTCGATGGTGCCGTCGTCGAAGTACACGACGCGCTCGTCACGGACGAGGCCGGCGGCGACGAAGGCTGAGGTGATCTCCCACCGGTGCTCATCGCTGACCGCAACAGCGCACGCATGAGCCCCGGCCATCACGTCCGGGGCCGTCGCTGTCATCGCTACCCACCTATTCGAAGGAGTTGCCTCCCTCAGTCTCGCCGACCCTTCCCACGTCACTGTCACCACTGTATGGGCATCTTCTCGAGCGATCGCCCGCACTTGTGAGCTACGCAGCGGCGACCGGCCAGTCACCGGCGGTGAACGGAGCTGGCGATGAGGTCCAGCGTGGGGCCGCCGAGATCGAACCGGACGCTGATCATCGTCCGCCGGACGACTTCGAGGGATCCAGGCGTGTCGGGCGTCGTAGGCTCCGGTAGTGGCCGAAGCAGCGGGGATCCCATCAGGCGCCCAGGACCGCGTGCTGACCGTCCCCAACCTGCTCAGCGTGATCCGGCTGGCCGGCGTACCCCTGTTCCTGTACCTGCTGCTCGGCCCGCACGCCGACGGCTGGGCGATCCTCGTGCTGATGATCGGCGGGTTCACCGACTGGCTCGACGGGAAGCTGGCCCGGCTGCTCGGCCAGTACAGCCGCCTCGGGGCCATCCTCGACCCGGCGGTCGACCGGCTCTACGTACTCGCCGCACTCGTCGCTCTTGGCCTGCGCGACATCGTGCCCTGGTGGGTGGTGATCGTCCTCGTCTCCCGCGATCTGGTGCTCGCGACGTGCCTGCCCGTGCTGCGCGCCCGCGGCTACGGTCCGTTCCCGGTGACCTACCTCGGGAAGGGTGCCACGTTCCTGCTGCTCTACGCGTTCCCGCTGTTGCTGCTGGGTCAGGGCAGCGGGTGGTTCGCCGAGCTGGCGCGGCCGGCCGGCTACGGCTTCGCGATCTGGGGGACGGGTCTCTACCTCTACTCGGGGTTGCTCTACCTGGCCCAGTTCGGACTCGCCCTGCGCACTCCGGCTGCTGCCCCGCAGCACAGATCATGAGGTCTAGAATCGCGGCGTGATCCCCGACGACCTTCGATACAGCGCAGAGCACGAATGGGTTCGAGAGCTGGGCGACGGCCTCGTCCGGATCGGCATCACCGATTACGCCCAGCAAAAACTGGGGGAGGTCGTCTCTGTTCTGCTGCCTGCCGTTGGCGTTACCGTGATCAGCGGTGACGTTCTGGGAGAGGTGGAGTCGACCAAGGCGTTCTCGGAGCTCTACGCCCCGCTCGCCGGCGAGGTGGTGGCCGTCAACCAGGCGCTCGAGGCCGATCCGGCACTGGTCAACTCCGACCCGTACGACGATGGTTGGATGATCGAACTGCGGCTCGACGACGGCGGTGACACTTCCGGGTCCGTGACGCTGCTCGACGCCGCCGCGTACGGGGAGCTGACCGAGCAGGGCTGAGGTCCGACGCATCAGCACTGAGGCCCGGCGGTCGAGGTCCGACGCGTCAGCACTGAGGCCCGGCGGTCGAGGTCCGACGCGTCAGCACTGAGGCCCGGCGGTCGAGGTCCGACGCGTCAGCACTGAGGCCCGGCGGTCGAGGGCCGAAGCGTCAGCACGGTAAGTTGACCGGCACCCGACCCGGGACCACACACCGTAGGAGGAGATCCCGAGGTGACCACGAACGAGGGCCCCGGCGTACCACCCGAACGATCGCCGGAGACCACGGTCTTCCGCGCGGACTTTCTCGCCGAGGTCGAGCCACCCACCCAGGACCGACCGGCTTCCGGCCTCGAGCAACTGCCACCCGGATCCGCACTGCTCGAGGTCAGGCGCGGTCCGAACGCCGGCTCACGCTTCCTCCTGGACCGGCCCACCACGAGCGCCGGCCGCCACCCCGACAGCGACATCTTCCTCGATGACGTGACGGTGTCGCGTCGGCATGCGGAGTTCCGGCGCGACGCCGGCGAGTTCGTGGTCGTCGACGTCGGCAGCCTCAACGGCACCTACGTCAACCGGGAGCCGGTGGACACGGCGGTGCTCGCCAACGGTGACGAGGTGCAGATCGGTAAGTTCCGGCTCGTGTTCCGCACGAAACCGCGCGAGGACGTCGTCGAGTAGTCATCTCGCCCGACGCCCGTCCGGAGGCGGGCGCCGGGCGGGTCGTCCGTGTAGCGTCGACTAGGTCGGACGCCACGCCGATCCGCACTCGACGGACCGTGCTGGACACCGGATGCAGGACGTAAGAGGAGGAGTGCGCATGAGCGAGATGCGCGTCGTGGGCGTCCGAGTAGAACTGCCCGCGAACCAGCCCATCCTTCTGTTGCGGGAGACGACCGGAGACCGTTACCTGCCGATCTGGATCGGCTCGGTGGAGGCTACCGCCATCGCGTTGGAGCAACAGGGGGTCAAGCCCCCGCGGCCATTGACCCACGACCTGCTCAAGGACGTCATCGGTGCTTTCGGTCGTCGCCTGGAGCAGGTTCGGATCACCGACCTGCAGGAGGGCACGTTCTACGCGGAGCTGGTGTTCGACGGCGGAATCAAGGTCTCTGCCCGCCCCAGCGATTCCGTGGCCCTTGCGCTGCGCGTCGGCGTGCCGATCCACGCCGACGAGAGCGTGCTCACCGAGGCTGGCCTCATCATCCCCGACGAGCAGGAGGACGAGGTCGAGAAGTTCCGCGAGTTCCTCGACTCGATCTCTCCAGAGGACTTCCGGGGTGCGCAGCCCTGAGCATTTCGACCTGTGCGGGTGTCGTTCGCGGTGCCGGCGCACGACTTGGTGATCACGGCCCGGCGCGGCACGTTGACCAGCACCTCATGCTCACCTACCGTCAGAAGTGGTTGGTTGGTCGGCCCGGTCAGCGGGGAGGCGCCACCCGAGCCGGCGCTTCGGCGGGCGGGAGGGAGAGCAGTGGACGAGGCTCAGCCCACTGTGTCGGAAGGCCCCCGGTCGGACGGCCCCCCGCTGCCCGAGCAGGGTGAGCTGTTCCCCGATCCGCTCGTCGGATCCGGGCTCGACGGGCTGCCCGACCAGCTCGTCGGTTTTCGTGGGCCCACCGCCTGCCAGGTCGTCGGGATCACCTATCGACAGCTCGACTACTGGGCCCGCACCGGACTCGTGGTGCCGTCGATCCGCGGTGCGGCCGGGTCAGGCAGCCAACGGCTGTACTCGTTCACGGACATGCTCGTCCTCAAGGTCGTCAAACGGCTGCTCGACGCGGGCGTCTCGTTGCAGAACATCCGCGTCGCGGTCGAGCATCTCCGCCGGCGCGGCATTCGCGACCTCGCGGGGATAACCCTGTTCAGCGACGGCACCACGGTCTACGAGTGCAGCTCACCGGAGGAGGTCATCGACCTCCTCCAGGGCGGTCAGGGTGTCTTCGGGATCGCGGTCAGCGGCGCGATGCGCGAGATCAGCGGCGTGATCAAGGACTTCCCGGCCGAGCGGGCCGACGGCGGAAGCGTCGACGAGAGCCCCGAGGACGAGCTGTCCCGCCGCCGCACCCGACGCGCGATCAGCTAGCGGCTAGCGAGACGGCGTAAGCCCTTCGGGTTCGGTCGGGTGCGGGCGACACGGGGAAGTGGTGCGGGGATCCGGTGGGCGGAAGGTGCCGAGCTCTTGATCGAAATCTGGGAACCGTCAGCCGTGCCGAGTGCGGCTCCGGGTTCCCCACCGATGGTCCTAGCACCGTCGGGTCGCGGTGATCTGTCAAGACCAGCATCTCGGTACGGGGAGCCGCACGGGATGAGGTTCTGTGTTCCCATCCGGCGATCATGAAGCTGGCGGTGTGATCCAGCCCTCCGGATGAACCTATTCGGCGCTTCACCAACAGCGCGGCTAGTGCAGCGCCGCGGCAGTCCTTCGGGGGTGGAGCATGTCGTCAGCCTCGTCCAGGCCCAAGATCACCATCCTGGCGCATTCTCCGGCCGGATCTGACCGGAATCGCGCCAAACCGGTGATCACAGTGGCCTGGAGCCGACGAGCGCTGGGCGAAGGTGGTCAGAGTTTCCCCGCCGGCAGCGCGGTGTCCGGTTCGGCGGCGCGGACGCGGCGCCACCGGCGCCACGGTCAGCACCGGAGTGGCGGCGCGGGCGAGCGCGGCGTGCGTCATCAGGTCGACCTGCAGCTGCCGGTCGAAGGCGTCGGCGGTGGTGTCGGCCCACGGGATGCGGGGTAGGCGCCGGCGGCGGACACGACGACTTTCAGCGCGTCGCTGCGCGCGGTGATGGCGGTGTCGAGGTCGGCGCGGACGCCGGGGTCGGTGAGGTCGCCGGTGAGGACGGCGGTGTCGGCGCCGCGGGCCCGGCGCGCGGAGGACCTGGTCGAGGTCGTGGCCAGGCTGCAGATGGGTGAGCAGCAGGTCGTGGCGGTCGGCGAGGCGGGTGGGGGGTGAACAGGTAGGTCGCCGGGTCGGCGTACCTGCCCGGTAAGGTAAACCTGTAGTCGCCGATCCCGCGCGGGAGAGATCCGGCCGTGCGTCGGGCGCCGAAGGAGCAACTCCTCCCTGGAATCTCTCAGGCATCCCGGACCGCGCAGGTGAGACGCCTCTGGAAAGTGACGACGGCGCCACCGTCGTCCGCCGACGGGGAAAGCCCTGGGAGCAGGGTGAATCTCTCAGGTGCCCGTAGCCGGGCGGGGACAGAGGGGGAGGGCAGTCCGATCCGCCCGACGCCTGGAGGCCTGCCGTGAGCATCCCCCTGCCGATCACCCCATCCCCACCGACTGAGATCTCGTTGGCCGATCTGCAGCGTGGCGTACCGTTCGCCGATCGCCACATCGGGCCGTGCGAGTCCGAGCTGGCGACGATGCTGGACGCGATCGAGGTCGGGTCGCTGGCCGAGCTGGCCGACCGCGTGTTGCCCGACAGCATCCGGGACAGTGTCGACGTGCCCTCGACGCTCCCGTCGGCGGCGACCGAGGTCGAGGTGCTTGCCGAGCTGCGCGGCCTCGCCGACCGCAACACGGTCACCGTCCCGATGATCGGCCTGGGCTACTCCGGCACCCTCACCCCCGCGGTGATCCGCCGCCACGTCCTGGAGAACCCGGCCTGGTACACCGCCTACACGCCGTACCAGGCCGAGATCAGTCAGGGCCGGCTGGAGGCGCTGCTGACGTTCCAGACGATGATCGCCGACATCACCGGCCTGCCGGTTGCCGGGGCGTCGCTGCTCGACGAGTCCACCGCCGCCGCCGAGGCGATGACGGTGCTGCGTCGAGGCGGCCGCTCGCAGTCGAATCGGTTCGTGGTGGACGCCGACACGCTCCCGCAGACGCTCGAGGTATTGCGCACCCGCGCTGAGCCGCTGGGCATCGAGCTCGTCGTCACCGATCTGCACGGCGACCAGGCCCTGCCCGACGGCGAGCTGTACGGGATGTTGCTCAGTTACCCGGGCGCGTCCGGTGCCGTGCGTGACCTGTCCTCGCTCATCGCCGCGGCCCACGAACGCGGGGCGCTGGTCGCCGTGGCCGCGGACCTGCTCGCGCTGACGCTGCTCACCGCACCCGGGGAGCTGGGCGCCGATGCCGTCGCGGGCACCACGCAGCGTTTCGGGGTGCCGCTCGGCTTCGGCGGTCCGCACGCCGGTTACCTGTCGGTGCGGCAAAAGCTCGCTCGGCAGCTGCCCGGCCGGCTCGTCGGGCTGTCCCGGGATGCCGACGGGAACCCGGCCCTGCGGTTGGCGTTGCAGACTCGTGAGCAGCACATCCGTCGGGAGAAGGCGACGAGCAACATCTGCACCGCACAGGTGCTGCTCGCCGTGGTCGCCGCCTGTTACGCCGTCCACCACGGCCCGGACGGGCTGCGCCTGATCGCCCGGCGAACCCACCGGATGGCCGCGGTGCTGGCCGGCGGGTTGCGCGCCGGTGACGTCGAGGTGGTGCACGGGGAGTTCTTCGATACCGTGCTCGCCCGGGTGCCGGGCCGCGCCGAGACCGTCGCCGACGCCGCGCGCGCCGCCGGGATCTCGCTGCGCCGGGTGGACCCCGACACCGTCGGGATCGCGTGCTCGGAGCTCACCACCACCGCGCACCTGGCGACGGTGTGGGCGGCGTTCGGGGTCTCCGGTCAGGTCACCGATGTCGTCGACCTCGATGCCGCCACCCCCGACGCCCTGCCCGCCCGGCTCTGGCGAGCCACGGAGTACCTGACTCACCCTGTGTTCCACGAGCACCGCTCCGAGACCTCGCTGATGCGCTGGCTGCGCCGCCTCGCCGACGCCGACCTCGCGCTGGACCGCACGATGATCCCGCTCGGGTCGTGCACGATGAAGCTCAACGCCGCCGTGGAGATGGAACCGATCACCTGGCCCGCGTTCGCCGACCTGCACCCGTTCGCGCCGGCGTCCGACGCCGCGGGCACGCTCGCGCTGATCGCCGACCTCGAACGCTGGCTCGCCGAGCTCACCGGCTACGCGGCGGTCTCGTTGCAGCCCAACGCCGGGAGCCAGGGCGAGCTGTCCGGGTTGCTTGCCATCGCCGCCTACCACCGCGCCCGTGGGGAGGCCCGTCGCGAGGTATGCCTCATCCCGTCGAGCGCGCACGGCACCAACGCGGCGTCCGCGGTGATGGCCGGGATGCGGGTCGTGGTCGTGGCCACCGCACCGTCGGGCGATGTGGACCTGGCCGACCTGTGCGTCAAGCTCGACGAACACCGCGACGTGCTGGCCGCGTTGATGATCACCTATCCGTCCACGCATGGGGTGTACGAAGCGGGAGTCGGCGAGGTGTGCGCCGCCGTGCACGAGGCGGGCGGGCAGGTCTACGTCGATGGCGCGAACCTCAACGCGCTGGTCGGGCTGGCCCGGCCCGGTGTGTTCGGCGGCGATGTCAGCCATCTCAACCTGCACAAGACCTTCTGCATCCCGCACGGCGGTGGTGGACCCGGGGTCGGGCCCGTGGCGGTGGCCGAACATCTCGCGTCGTTCCTGCCCGGTCGCGGCACCGTCGGCGCCGTGTCCGCGGCCCCGCACGGCAGCCCCGGCGTACTGCCGATCTCGTGGGCCTACCTGCGGCTGATGGGTCTGGACGGGCTGCGCCGGGCCACCCTCACCGCGGTTGTCGTGGCGAACTACGTCGCCCGCCGGCTCGGGGAGCACTACCCGGTGCTGTACACGGGACAGGGTGGTCTCGTGGCCCACGAATGCGTCCTGGACCTGCGCGGCATCACCCGGGAGACCGGCGTGACCGTCGAGGACGTGGCCAAGCGGCTCGCCGACTACGGGCTGCACGCCCCGACCATCTCGTTCCCGGTGGCCGGCACGCTCATGGTCGAGCCCACCGAGAGCGAGGACCTCACCGAGATCGACCGCTTCGTCGACGCGATGATCGGGATTCGCTCGGAGATCGACCGGGTGGCCGCGGGGGAGTGGCCGGTGGAGGACAACCCCTTGCGCGGCGCCCCGCACACCGCGGCGTGCCTGATGGACAAGTGGGACCACCCGTACTCGCGCGAGCTCGCCGCGTACCCGACCGGCGTCACAAGGGGTGTGCACGGCCACAAGGTGTGGCCGCCGGTCCGGCGCATCGACGGCGCGCACGGCGACCGCAACCTCGTGTGCTCCTGCCCGCCGGTGGCGGCCGACACCTGACCCGCCGGACGGGTGCGGCGCACCCCTCCAGCGCCGCACCCGTCACATGTGACGAGCAGCCCGGCACGCTCCCTGATACCTGCTCGAGCAGCGCTCGGCCCACCCGCACGAACGGCACTGTCGTCCACACCTGCTAGACGAGAGTGCCGTTCGTTCGAGGTGCTGTGTGGTGTGACCGGGATCCGCCTGCGGAAGGTGTGAACACCGCGCCTGGCACCATGTGCCGATGACCGCCGCCCCGCGCGACGCCACCACGACCACCGCGCTCATCACCACCCCGCGCAACGTTGGCGAACCGGGCATGGATGCCGACGACGTGCAACAGGGCGAGCTCGCCGCTCGGCTGCGGTTGGCCGTCGGGCGGTTGCACCGTCGGATCCGGATCGACGGGCGCGAGTCCGTCCCACCGCTGCAACTGTCCGCCCTGGTCACCGTCGAGCAGCACGGGCCGCTGCGGCTCTCCGAGCTCGCGCGCCGCGAGGCCGTCACCGCTCCTACGATGAGCCGGGTGCTCACCGCACTCGACGAGCACGGGTTCGTCGTCCGCACCCCCGACCCCCAGGATGCGCGTGGGGTGCTTATCACGCTGTCCGACGAGGGCGCGGCGCGGCTGGCCGAGGTGCGCAGCCACCGCACCGCGCTGGTGGCGCGCCGGCTCGCCCGCCTCGACGCCGACCAGCGGGCGTCGCTGAGCGCCGCGCTCCCGGCCCTGGAGGCCCTGCTCGTCGACGACGACTGAGCACGTAGTAGTAATGATGAAATATGATGATTTGAGTATGAGTACCACCCGGATCACGATCAGCGTGCCCGAGCAGATCGCCGTCAAGGCGCAGCGAGCTGTGGAGTCGGGCCATGCCGACAGTGTGTCGGGGTACTTCACAGGTCTGGCTGAGCGGGAGCCAGACTGGACGGAAGCCCGGGCGGTGCTGGACGATATGATCGCCGAGGCGGGCGGGCTCGTCGGAGGCAGGCCTGCAATGGGCCCGTTCGGTGCTCGATCCCCCAGACAATGAGCCCGCGTGACGATCGTGGTGCTGGACGCCGGCGCGCTCATCGCGCTCGAGCGCCGCGACACGCGGATGCTCGCCCTCGCCGACCTGCTTCATCGCAACCGGCGAAGCGCTTTCGTGCCAGCCGGTGTGGTGGCGCAGGTTTGGCGCGGATCGCCTCGCCAGCACGCGGTGCTGAGCTTGATCCGCACAACGGTCGTCGTGTAGTTCGCTCAGCCCGTAGTTCGCTCAGCCCACCGGGTCGCCGTCGACGAGCACCGTGATCTCGTCGTGCTGGAAGCTGACCAGCCCGGCGATCCGGGACGCCTCCGGCAGGGGGTCCGGGTAGCTCCACGCCACGTCGACGAGCTCACGACCGTCGGGTACCCGCGCGGTCCAGTAGCTCGACCGGCCCTTGTACGGGCAGCGCATCGACGTGGCGCTGGGCTCCAGCGCCACGTGTACGTCGTCGGGGGAGAGGTACCAGCGGGCGGGTAGCCCGGTCTCGTTCAGCACGGTCGGCCGCGTCGACTCGGCGACGACCACGTCACCGGCGAGCACCTGCACGTGCCGGCTCGTCGGCCGGATGTCCACGCGGGTGTAGGGGTCGGTGAGGTGGGCGAACACCTGCTCGTCCTCGTCGTACCAGGCATCGGCGGCGTCCCAGTACAGCGACGCGTACCCGGCCAGCCACGGCGCGGCCGGGACCGGGTCGGGGTAGGCCCACAGCGCGTTCTCGACGACCCGGTCGCCGGCGTGCAGCGAGCGGTAGCTGGCGTCGCCCATGAACGGGCAGTGCGTGGTGTGATCCGTCGCGACGAACGCCGAGGCGTCGAGATCGGCCTCGGGCACGTAGAACCGCGGGAGCAGCGCGGTCTCGTGCAGCAGCATCCCGGCGCGGGTGTCGAGCACGGTGCGTCCGGCGAACTCGGCGCGGACCCGGCGGGGGAACGGGTGCATGAGCAGTTTGTGCGGTGGGCCGTCGAGCCGGTAGTTGATCGACTTCGGGGCGCTCGGGGACAGCGGTCCATCGGTGCGGGTCAGGCCCACGGCGTTCCTCTCGGTGCTGATGCCTCGGCCCTGCCACGCGGGCCTCGGTGCTGATGCTTCTGCCTTGCACCCACCGGCCTCAGCTCAAGCTGTGCGGTGACTCCGCCCAGCCTGGCACCATGGAGGAGGCGCCGCACCGGCGACGAGGAGGCACACATGGCCAACGAGCCGTTCGGAGGCGCGTTCGGTCCGCTCGACGAGCTCGTCGGCAAGCTGTTCGCCGGGCTCGAGCAGGGGTTCGTCGATCCGGAGCAGAGGTCGGAACAGGCGGGCCGACCACGTCCGGTGACCAGGCAGCTGGACCGGCACGGCCGCGATCTCACCGCCGCTGCCCGGCAGGGCCGCCTCGACCCGGTCATCGGCCGCGACGACGAGATCGAGCAGGTTCTCGAGGTGCTCGCGCGGCGCACCAAGAACAACCCCGTGCTGATCGGCGATCCTGGCGTCGGGAAGACCGCGATCGTCGAGGGCATCGCCAAGCGGGTCGTCGACGGCGAGGTGCCGGAGGCGCTTCGCGACGTGCGGATCGTGTCCGTCGATCTCGCCGGCATGGTCGCCGGCACGAAGTACCGGGGGGAGTTCGAGCAGCGACTCACCGCGGTGATCAAGGA
>JBOHEO010000029.1:0-36662 GCA_050701055.1 Pseudonocardia sp.
GCTCGATCCGCTCGGGCTGCGCGCCCGAACCGGCGCCGGGCCCGACGTCGACTCCGTCGTGCCGCTCGTCCGCCGGGTCGCGGCGGAGTACCCGCAGGTCCGGGTGATCGTGGTCGACGCGTTGCCGGTGGCGTCCGCGGGCGGGTCGGACGGCCAGGAGCTCGGCTGGTCCCTGGCCGCGGGGCTGGCCTACCTGCGGGCGCTCACCGGCGCGGGCCTGGACATCGGCAGGGCCGCGGCGCTCCTCGAGTTCCGCTACGCCGTCTCGGCCGACCAGTTCCCGAGCATCGCCAAGCTCCGTGCCGCCCGGCGCCTGTGGGTCCGGGTCACCGAGGTCTGCGGCGCGGTCACGCCCCAGCGTCAACACGCCGTGGCCTCCGCGGTGATGCTCACCCGCCGCGATCCGTACGTGAACCTGCTGCGCGGCACCGTCGCCGGGTTCGCCGCGGGGGTCGGTGGGGCCGACGCGGTCACCGTCACCCCGTTCGACGCGGCGATCGGGGCGTCCATCCCCTTCTCCCGCCGGATCGCCCGCAACACCCACGCGCTGCTGGTGGACGAGGCGCACCTGGCGCGGGTGATCGACCCGGCAGGCGGCTCGTGGTTCGTCGAGCACCTGACCGACGATCTCGCGGGGGCCGGGTGGGCCTTCTTCCAGGAGATCGAGGCCGCCGGTGGCGCCGGGGCCGCGCTGGACTCCGGGCTGGTGGCGCACCGCACCGCGCAGGTCCGTGCGCAGCGCATCCGCGGGGTGGCGACCCGGCGGGTGCCGCTGACCGGGGTGAGCGAGTTCGCCGACCTAGCCGAGCAGCCGGTGCAGCGCCGACCGGTGCCCGGGCCCGCACCGGGGGGGCTACCCGAGTTCCGCCTCGCGGAGCCCTTCGAGTCCTATCGCGACCGCTCCGACGCCACGCTGGCCGACACCGGGGCTCGACCGCGGGCGTTCCTGGCCACCCTCGGCCCGCTCGCGGCGTACACCGCCCGGGCCGGCTTCACCCGGAACCTGCTGGCGGCAGGCGGGATCGAGACGCCCGAGGCGGGGCCGACCGAGACCGTCGCGGACGTCGCCGGCGCGTTCACCGAGGCCGGCGCGCCGGTTGCGGTGCTGTGCTCCAGCGACGCGCTCTACACCGAGCGGGCGCAGGAGACGGTCGCCGCACTGCGGGCCGCGGGCGCGCGGTACATCCTGCTCGCGGGGACGGCCGACGTTCCGGGGATCGACGACCGGCTCTACGCGGGCGTCGACGCGTTGCATCTGATCGACACCGTCTACCGCACCCTGGAGGGGGAGACGCGGTGAGCATTCCCGACTTCACCACGGTCCCCCTCGACGGCGAGACCTCCACCGGGACCTGGGTCGACGCCCTCGCCGGCGCCGAACCCGCGCAGGCCTGGGAGTCGCCGGAGGGCATCGGCGTCAAGCCGCTCTACACCGCCGCCGATCTGGCCGGCGTCGACTTCCTCGACACCTACCCCGGGATCGCGCCCTACCTTCGCGGGCCCTACCCCGCGATGTACGCCACCCAGCCCTGGACGATCCGCCAGTACGCCGGGTTCTCCACGGCGACCGAGTCCAACGCCTTCTACCGGCGCAACCTCGCCGCCGGGCAGAAGGGCCTGTCGATCGCGTTCGACCTGCCCACCCACCGCGGCTACGACTCCGACCACCCTCGGGTGGGCGGCGACGTCGGCATGGCGGGGGTGGCGGTCGACTCGATCTACGACATGCGCCGGCTGTTCGACGGCATCCCGCTGGACGAGATGTCGGTGTCGATGACGATGAACGGCGCCGTGCTGCCCGTCCTCGCGCTCTACATCGTGGCGGCGCAGGAGCAGGGCGTGCCCGCCGCCAAGCTCACCGGCACCATCCAGAACGACATCCTCAAAGAGTTCATGGTGCGCAACACCTACATCTACCCGCCGCGGCCGTCGATGCAGATCATCTCCGACATCTTCTCGTTCACCTCGCGGGAGATGCCGAGGTTCAACTCGATCTCCATCTCCGGTTACCACATCCAGGAGGCCGGGGCCACCAGTGATCTCGAGCTCGCCTACACCCTGGCCGACGGGGTGGAGTACCTGCGGGCCGGGATCGACGCCGGGCTCGCGATCGACGAGTTCGCGCCCCGGGTGAGCTTCTTCTTCGGTGTCGGGATGAACTTCTTCATGGAGGTCGCCAAACTCCGGGCCGCGCGGTTGCTGTGGGCGAAGCTGGTGAACCGGTTCGAGCCGCGCAACGCCAAGTCGCTCTCGCTGCGCACCCACTGCCAGACCTCGGGCTGGTCGCTGACCGCGCAGGATGTCTACAACAACGTGATCCGCACGTGCATCGAGGCGATGGCCGCCACCCAGGGCCACACCCAGAGCCTGCACACCAACGCTCTCGACGAGGCCCTCGCGCTGCCCACCGACTTCTCCGCCCGCATCGCGCGCAACACCCAGCTGCTCCTCCAGCAGGAGTCGGGCACCACGAAGGTGATCGACCCGTGGGGCGGCAGCTACTACGTCGAGCGGCTCACCTACGACCTGGCCCGCCGGGTGTGGGCGCACATCACCGAGGTCGAGGAGGCAGGCGGGATGGCGCAGGCCATCGACGACGGCATTCCGAAGCTGCGCGTCGAGGAGGCCGCGGCGCGTACCCAGGCCCGGATCGACTCCGGGCGCCAGCCCATCATCGGGGTCAACAAGTACGTGGTCGGGATCGGCGAGGACACGGTGGACGTCGAGGTCCGCAAGGTCGACAACGCCGGGGTGCGGGTGGAGCAGCTGGAGCAGCTGGCGAGGCTGCGAGCCGAGCGCGACGACCGCGAGGTCGGCTCGGCGCTGGCGGCGTTGACGAGCAGCGCGGCACTCATCGTCGAGGGCTCGCCGCGCACCGATGGGCAGAACCTGCTGGCGCTGGCCGTCGGCGCGGCTCGGGCGTTGGCCACGGTCGGGGAGATCTCAGATGCGCTGGAGAAGGTGTTCGGTCGCCACACCGGCCGGGTCAGGATCATCTCCGGGGTGTACTCCGACGAGGCGGGCACGAGTAAGAAAATCGACCGGGCCCGCGAGGTGGTCGAGGCGTTCGCGGCGCAGGAGGGGCGCCAACCTCGCATCCTCGTCGCGAAGATGGGACAGGACGGCCACGACCGCGGCCAGAAGGTGATCTCCACGGCGTTCGCCGACCTGGGCTTCGACGTCGACGTCGGCCCGCTGTTCCAGACCCCGGGCGAGGTGGCGCGCCAGGCCGTGGAGGCCGACGTGCACGTCATCGGGGTGTCGTCGCTGGCCGCGGGGCACCTCACGCTGGTGCCGGAGCTGCGCCGCGAGCTCGACGAGCTGGACCGGCCCGATATCATGATCGTCGTCGGTGGGGTGATCCCGCGCGCGGACGTCCCCACGCTGCACGAGATGGGCGCCGCGGCGGTGTTCGGCCCGGGCACGGTGATCGCGGAGGCGGCGGTGGACCTGATGGGCAAGCTCTCGGCGTCGATCCGTCCCGGAGGAGGCTTGTGACCCGCTCGATCGATGTTCCCGCGCTCGCGACGGGTGTCCTCAACGGCTCGCGGACGGTGCTGGCCCGGGCGATCACGCTGGTGGAGTCGCACCGGCCCGACCACCGCCAAGCTGCGCAGCAGCTGCTCATGGAGCTGGCACCGCACGCGGGCGGCGCGCATCGGGTGGGGATCAGCGGGGCGCCCGGCGTCGGGAAGTCGACGTTCATCGAGGTTTTGGGCACCCGGCTGACCGGCGCGGGGCACCGGCTCGCCGTGCTCGCCGTCGACCCGTCCTCAACCCGCACCCGCGGCTCGATCCTGGGCGACAAGACGCGCATGGCGACGTTGGCGGTGGACGACAACGCGTTCATCCGACCCTCGCCGAGCGCCGGCACGCTGGGCGGGGTGGCCCGGGCGACGCGGGAGACGATCGTGCTGATGGAGGCCGCCGGCTTCGACGTGGTGCTCGTCGAGACCGTCGGCGTCGGGCAGTCCGAGGTCACCGTGGCCGCGATGGTCGACACGTTCCTGCTGCTCACCCTGGCCCGCACCGGCGACTCGCTCCAGGGGATCAAGAAGGGCATCCTCGAGCTCGCCGACGTCGTCGCGGTGAACAAGGCCGACGGTCCTCATGAGCGCGACGCCGCGGCCGCGGCCCGGGAGCTCGCCGGCGCGCTGCGGATGATGACGCCCGCCAGCGCGTCGTGGAAGCCACCCGTGCTGGCGTGCAGCGCGCAGGCCGAGACCGGGCTCGACGAGGTCTGGGCCGCGGTGCAGAAGCACCGGGCCACCCTGGACGAGGCCGGCGAGATCGCCGGGCGGCGGGCCGAGCAGCAGGTGCAGTGGATGTGGGCGATGGTGCGCGATCAGCTGATGGACCGGTTGCAGTCCGATCCCGGGGTGCGCCAGGCGCTGCCCGGGCTGGAGCGCGACGTCCGTTCCGGTGACCTCACCCCCACCCTCGCTGCGCAGACCATCCTGGACGCGCTGCGGTGGCGTTGACCATCCGGATCAGCTGGGTTCTCCGGGGGTGGGTGCGGTGGACCCGAGCTTCGAGACCGCGTCGCGGGGGTCCAGTCGCGCCAATCCGGTGATCCGGTCAAAGGCCGGCCCCGCTAGTGTCCTGCGCCTTAAATTCATTTCCTATACATTACCTTGGTAGTCGCGGCGTTTCGCCTGGTCAGTGGATTCTCATTGGGTCATTGGGTCGCGTAGCCGCCCGAAGGCGGAGCTGATCTTGACCGGGGACGAGCAGGGGACCCTGGAGCGCTGGGCGCGGCGGCCGAAGAGCTCTCAGCGGTTGACGTTGCGCTCACGGATCGTGCTGGAGAGCGCGAGCGGGTCGGATAACACGTCGGTGGCCGCGAAGCTGGGGGTCTCGGGTGCCACAGTCGGTAAGTGGTGGGGCCGGTTCGTGGAACGTCGGCTTCAGGGTTGGTCGATGAGCAGCGTTCGGGGGCCCCGCGCACGATCACCGACACCCAGGTCGAGGAGGTGGTGACCCAGACCCTGGAGCAGACCCCGGCCGACGCGACGCACTGGTCGCGGATCTCGATGGCCCAGCGCAGCGGCCTGAGCAAATCCACCGTCGGTCGGATCTGGAAGGCGTTGCGCCTCACCCCGCACCTGAGCGAGACGTTCACCCTGTCCAAAGATCCGCTGTTCATGGAGAAGGTCCGCGATGTCGTCGGGTTGTAACTGGACCCGCCCCACCCACAGCTAAGTTCACCACGGCGTCACCATCCCTGTTCGCCGCCCTGGACATGGCCTCGGGCACGATGATCGGGGCGGTGCTGGACCAGGGTCAAGTCCTGGCAGCAGAGCGGCTACAGAACGTTAATCAGTACGGAGGCAACGGCTATCAGTGCGATCGACATAGCAAATATTAGTAGTAGGATGATCACGGTAGCGCGCGTCTGTTTCCGATTACGCGATGCCAATCGTCCTCGTGGACGGTCGAAACCATACCAACTATAACGATGCTGGTATCGGCCACGATGACGGCCCCGGCGACGGCTCACGACATTGACGCGCTGATCGGCACGGCTATGTGCGGCACGTTACCTCGGTGGTCCCGGGAGACGTTGCTGCCGCCGCTGCCGCCTGAGCACCGGAACCGGTCGCGGAACACGCGCCTGCCGTTCGACCGGCGGTGCTGCTGCGATCATCTCGGCGGCGTGGGCTGCGGCCAGCTGTAACGTGCACGGCCACCGCAAGTGGCCAGCTTGATTGCCGAAAGTGCACGCACGGCACCGACCGAAACCGTCGTTGACATGCCGGGACAGCAGTCGCTCAGCCGCGCCATCGTTCCAGACGATGAACGTCACCAACTCGGCGAGGAGTTCTGCGCGCTGATTGGGAGAACTGGGTTGAGAGGTCATGACGCGACACGCTTGTCGCCTACCCGGAACGAACCACTGCCGCCGTCTCCGTGCTGAGTTAAGAGCTTCTGTGTTGCGCCGGGCTGGGACGCGATGAACGATGCCAACGACACATTGCCGGTGCCGGCCATGCAACCACCTCCGCTTCTCGTGGAACGACACCCAGGGCCCGGGACGATCCCAGCTACACCGATGGGGGTCTCTCGGCGAGGCTCGTCGTCAGCCCAGAATCCGGGCGACGCTCCGCGCGGGCATAGTCGCGGGTGCGGACGCGAAACACACCTGGGCTCACCACGACCTCCCAGCGGGGACCTTCCGTCAGGTAGCCGGCATCGCCGGCCGTGATGTGCGGGTCCTTGGCCGTCTCCCGCCGGTAGGGGTCACCGAACGCCGTCTTGGGCTCGACGCCGAGCAGCAGCACCGAGCTGAACGTGCGGGTCTGGTCCACCTTGAAGTTCTGGATCACGGGTACTGCACTCCTTCATCCAGTGACATTCACGTCCTCGACTGAGGACGATTACGCCCATAGCGTGGCGGACGTAAGTGTCCCATATCAAGGACAAGCCAGGCCTGCGGAGGCGGACGGTAGCGTCCGGCCCGCAGGACACGACCGTCCCCAGCCCGATGGATGATCAAAGTGGAGATGAACGAAGTCATCCGGCAACGTCGCAGTGAACTGGGCATGTCCCAGGGCGACCTGGCCGCCAAGGTCGGCGTAGATCGTCGACAGATCCGCCGGTACGAGGCCGGCGAGACGCAGCCGACGCTGTCGGTTGCCAAGACCATTGCCCGCGCTCTCGGCATCACGATCGACGAGCTGGCAGGTGACGAGACGCACCGCATCGACCTCACCGGTGATTGGTGGGCGTGCTGGCAGTCGTGGAAGGACGGCGTGGAGGTGATCAACCCCCACACGGTCCGCATGAGCCAGCGCGGCGACACCGTCGAGATCGTGGCCGTGACCCGCGGCACGCCCGTCGAGGGCGGGGGCTACACGTGGCAGGGCGAGATGCGCGTGTGGGACAACGAGGTCCTCATGGGCTGGTACGTCGCAAACGAGGGCGCTATCCGGTCGAAGGGCACGATGTACTTCACCCTGCACCAGCACGGCGTTAACGCCGTCGGCCGGTGGGTCGGACTCAGCTACGACGGGCCGATCATCACCGGATGGGGTGCGCTCGCGCACACCGAGGGGGAGGTCGTGGCCCTCATGGACAAGCTCAAGGCAGACGAGAAGGCGAGCGCGTCATGACCGAGCCGGCCCCCGAGCAGCTGGAGTGCGTCGAGGTCGTGATCACGGCCGAGAGCGCGGAGTGGCTTGCAGACTTCACGCGTTCGCTAGTCGAGGATCGGCTCGTTGCGTGTGGGCACAACATCGCACCTATCCGCGCGATCTACAGGTGGGAGGGCAAGGTTTACGACGAGGCTCAAGCTCGAGTGGCCCTACACACACGCGCGTCCCTTGTTACCGCAATCGTCGACCGCACAGATCGTTACCATTCTGACGATTTACCGTGTGTAATCGCTGTTCCCATAATCTCAGCGAATGCAAAATATCTGACATGGATCTTCGAGGAGACGGAGGGCTTTTCAGCCCCATCCGTCGCATTCAACTGATCCGGACGAACGCGGCGCCATGATGCGACGGCAGGTCAAGTTCCTCGTCGCCGAGAACCGCCCGTCGCAGGACTGGCTGCGCCATCAAGCGGCCACCGGCGTCCGATCCCAGACCGACCTCCGCACGTGGTCACCCCAATGGGCTGTCGCACGCTCGCAGGCTGTGTCGTTGGCCCACACGGGGTCGCCGTAGCATCGGCCGAAAATACGGCGGATATGGACCGTTAGGCTCCTGACCAGGTTCTTCCTGGTGTGGGGGTGTCGGTGGCGACGCAGCTGTTCGCGGACGAGGAGTTAGAGCGTCTGCGGGGCTTCCCGGACATCGGCCGGGACGAGTTGTTCCGGTTCTTCACGCTCATGCCTGCTGATCTGGCGTTTGTGGATCCGGGCCGGGGCCGGGGTCCGGCTGACCGGCTGGGCTTGGTGGTGTCGTTGTGCACGTTGCCGTGGCTGGGGTTCGTGCCGGACAAGGTGACCGCAGCTCCGCCGATGGCAGTGGTCCGGCTCGCGGACCAGCTGAACGTCGAGCCGGGCGCGCTGCGTGCCTACGGCCGCCGCGTGAAGACCCGCCAAGACCATGTCCGTCTGGTCGCCCAGTACTTGGGCTGGAAGCTGCCCGGTGCGCTGGAGCTCAAGGAGCTGGACGAGTTCCTGTTGGCGCGGGCGATGGAGCATGACTCACCGACTCTGCTGTTCCGCTTGGCCTGCGAGTACCTGATCTCCGCGAAGGTGATCCGGCCCGGCCCGGTCACGGTGGTCGAACGGGTCGGTCACGCTCGCGTCGAGGCGCAGCGCGAGACCTACCAGCGGCTGGCCGGCGAGTTCACCGAGCAACGGTGCGCCGACCTGGACGGCCTGCTGGTGGTGGATCCGGAACTGGGTGTCACCCGGCTGCGGTGGCTGGCCACCGGCCTGGTCGAGGCATCGCCCGCTGCGATCAAGGCCGAAGTCGCCAAGCTCGACTACCTGCGAGGTATGGGCGCCGATCAGCTGGACGTGTCGGTGCTCCCGGCCGAACGGCGCCGATTCCTGGCCACGATGGGCCGCCGCCTGACCGCGCAGGCGTTGACCCGCCGCGACCCGCAACGCCGGCATCCGATCCTGCTCACCGTGCTGGCCCAGTCGGTCACCGACGTCCTGGACGAGGTGATCGGCCTGTTCGACCAGGCGATCTCCGCCCGCGAAGGCAAAGCCGAACGGCGGATGCGTGAGGTGCTCGCCGAGCGAGGCAAGACCGGCGAGAACCGCCAGGCCCTCCTGGATGACCTCCTGGACATCATCTTCGACACCAACATCACCGATGAGCAGATCGGCGGCCTGATCCGGGGCGAGAAGATCGGCTGGCAACGCCTGCGGGCCGCCCAGCAGCAGGCATTACCCCGGCTGCCCCGTGACCACGGGCACCTCGCCGCCCTCGATGGGAGCTACGGGTATCTGCGGCAGTTCACTCCGCAGGTGCTGGACGCGATCGCGTTCGCCGGAGGCACCGCGGCCGCCGAGCTGTTGGAGGCTGTGGAGGTGTTGCGGGAGCTGAACCGCGGTGGTGGCCGCCGTGTTCCGCCCGGCGCGCCGCACGGGTTCGTGCCCGCCAGGTGGCGCGGCTACCTGGAGACCGCCCGCGCCACGGGCAACAGCAACGCCTACCGCCACTACTGGGAACTGTGCACGCTGCTCGCGTTGCGCGACGGCCTGCGCTCGGGCGATGTGTACGTGCCGGGCTCGCGGCGCTACGCCGATCCGGCCGTCTACCTGCTGACCCCGGCGCAGTGGACGGACCAGCGCACCGAGTTCTGCCGGCTGGTCGGGAAACCCGCTGACCCCGACCGGGCTCTGGCGGCTGCCGAGCAGGAACTGGACGACGAACTCGGCCGCCTGGAGAAGGTCCTCGCGGCCGGGGACGGGCCGGTCCGGCTGGACGACGAGGGCGACCTGGTGATCTCCCCGCTCACCGCCGAAGACGTGCCCAGCGAGGCGACCGCCCTGAAAGCCGAGCTGACGGCGATGTTGCCGTTCGCGCCGATCGTGAGCCTGCTGATCGAGGTGGACAAGCGCACCGGGTTCCTGGACTGCTTCACCCACGCCGGTGGCAAACAGTCCAGGTCACCGGAGTTGAAGCGGAACCTGATCGCGGTGCTGCTGAGCCATTCGACCAACCTCGGGCTGACCCGCATGGCCGACGCGTGCGGGATCTCCTATGACTCGCTGTCGTGGACCGCGGAGTGGTACGTGCGGGAGGAAACCCTGCGGTCGGCGAACCTGGCGATCATCAACTACCACGCGAAGCTCCCGCTGGCCCCGGTGTTCGGCACCGGCACCCTGTCCTCCTCCGACGGGCAACGGTTCCCGGTGCGCGGGAAGTCGCTGACGGTGCGGGACATGACCATCCACGGCGGCCAGGTCCTCTCGACGTACACGCACGTCACCGACCAGCACACCACCTACGGCACGAAGGTCATCGTCGCGACCAAGCGCGAGGCCCACTATGTCCTTGATGAGATCCTCGGCAACGCGACCGACGTCCCCGTCACTGAACACGCAACGGATACGCATGGGGTGACGCTGGTCAACTTCGGCCTGTTCGACCTCGTCGGCCTGCAGCTCTCACCGAGGATCCGCGACCTCGGGAAGATCACCCTCTACCGGACCGGTGCCCGCGCCGACGCCGAGAAAGCCTTCCCGAACACTGGGCCGCTGCTGACCCGCAAGGTCAACCGGGACCTGATCACCGCCCACTGGGACGACCTGCTCCGGCTGGCGGGGTCGCTGAAGTTCGGGCACGCCACCGCTTCCCTGGTGGTCGGCAAGCTCTCCGCCTCCAGCCGACAGAACGCGCTGGCCGCGGCGCTGAAGGAGTACGGGGCGCTGCGGAGGACGATCTACGCCGTCCGCTACCTCGCCGACCCGGTCTACCGGCGCAAGATCTCCCGGCAGCTTAACAAGGGCGAAAGCCTCCATGCCCTGCGGCGCGACCTGCTCTACGCGCACGAAGGAACCGTGCGGGCCCGGCACCTGGATGCGCAGACCGAGCAGGCCTGGGCACTGACGCTGACCACGAACTCGGTGATCGCCTGGACCACCGAGTACTACGGGCTGGCCGTGCAATCCCTGCGCCGCACCGGCCGCCACGTCGACGACGAACTCCTCGCCCACATCAGCCCCGTCCACAGCGAGAACGTCAACTTCTTCGGCGCGATCGAGGTCGACATCGAGGG
Organism: Pseudonocardia sp.; assembly: GCA_050701055.1. Classification (GTDB taxonomy): domain Bacteria; phylum Actinomycetota; class Actinomycetes; order Mycobacteriales; family Pseudonocardiaceae; genus Pseudonocardia. The sequence continues at coordinate 10,690 of JBOHEO010000029.1, forward strand.
CGAACTCGCCCAGCTCGGCCCGACCGGCTATCGGCCGCTGCGGGTGCGCGACACCCTGTTCTGAGCTGCTACGTCGCCTCGTTCGTTCGCCGTGGTGTGTTTGTGCGTGTCTGTCGGTCCGCAGTGAGATTCTGTGGCGCATGGTGATGGTGTACTCGCTGAACGACGCGTTCGAGGACGTGGCGAGGGTGGTGACCGGGTCCGGGGCCGCCGTGGACTATGACCGTCGGGTGCGGGCGGGGGTCTGCTGCACACGCTGGTGCGGGCCGGGCGGGTGGCCGGTCTCCCGGATGATCCGCGGGCGTGGCCGAGCGGGCATCCAGTCGACTGGATTGTCGCTGTCATGCGTCATGCCGGGCCTGCCCAACCAGTCGACGACGGTGGCGGGCAGCCGGCGGAGTCCTCGCCGTGGGCGCTGCGCGAAGCCGCGAACGAGATGCGGATCGGGCTCGACATTACCGGCGGCCAGCTCGACGGGATGCTCGAGGGCGACCGGGAGCGGGCCGAACGCGACCGCCGGCACACCCTTGGCGAGATCACCCAGCTGCTCGACCAGGCTGAGAGCATCGAGCGAGACTTCAGCGAACTTCCCGCCGAGGACGAACTCGCCGACTACGACACCGACCTCCTCGCCCGCCAGCCGGCGCCGGTCGACCCGGGCGGCGAGGCGGCGGTCGCCGCCACCGGCGCGGCCATGGCTCTGCTCGCTGACGCCGAGGTCGCCGTCGGCACCGCTGGGACGGCGTGGCGGGCCCGGCACCAACAATGGGTCGACGCGTTCGCGTGTGGCGAGGCGAGCACCGAAGACGAGTTCGCCGTGCTGCGTGAGCATGAGAAGGCCCGCCGCGATCTGAAGACCGCGACCGATGCCGTCCTGCGTCGGTTCGGCAACCTATGACCGACCCGCCGCCGGTCGCGCTCGGGTTGGACGACCTGCCGCCGCACCGTCGGGAGGCCCTGCTGTGGTGCCACGCCCTGCGGCTGGACTACGACGGCATCGACGACCTCGTCCGGCCCGCCCACGAGCAGCCCTGCAACCTGCAACTGGACTGGCCCTCGGCGGCGGATCTCGGCCAGGTGCCGAAGGCGACTCGCGGTGATGACGGCCGGTACCACCTGACCAGTGCCGGGATCGCGCTGTGCAACAACGACGGCGGGCGACCAGCACAAGAGCCGGTCGGCGGCCACCGGCACGAGCGGTACTGCCACGCCTGGACCGACGGCACCCGCTACCAGCTCCAGATCCCGCGACGGCTGGCCGGGCAGCCCTACGATCCCGACCAGAACATCACCGCGCACGTCGCCTGGACCGTGCACCTGATCGCCTCTGACGTCCGCGACCCGGCTGAGGTGCCACCGGCCATGCGTTGCCCCGACTTCAGCGCCTTCACACGGTGGCCCGCCTACTTGGGCTCGACGACTCCCATCGGCCGGATCCGTGTCCGGCTGGTCGACGACCTCGGGTCCATTTGCCACGCCTGCCACCGGCGCCCCGGCGTGTTCGTCGACCACGACCATTTCAGCCGACTGGTCCGCGGCCTGCTGTGTATCCACTGCAACGCCCACGTCGACACCTGCCCACACCTGTCCGGCTGCCTGTGGGCGCGATACCTGAACAACCCGCCGGCGGCCGAACTCCGGTTGATCTACCCCCGGCAAGGCCAGGTGAACGGACGTCGGCTCTCGGTCGGTCAGCAACGCCGCGTTGAGGTGCTCGGCTTCAACCCCTTCGCGCCATGACCGAACGCGAGACCGGCGTCCAGCGGATCCCCGCCTACGGCGGGCTCTGCTGGCTGTGCCGCCAACCGGCCCGGTGGGGCGAGAAACTGCCCGGCCGCCGCCACCGCGTCCGGCTCCTCTGCCAACACCACGCCGACCTCGTCTTCGGCGCCGACGACAACGAGCAGACACCCAGCTGAGCCGGATCCCGCAGTCGGCTCCCGACTACGGTGGCCGAGGTGCACCGGGAAGTCTTGGCCGCCGAGCAACGGGATCGGGACTTGCACCCCCGATTCGGCAGGCCTATCGCGCTGCGGCTGCGCGGCGTTGTCGATGGTGACGGGGCTGCGTGCACACTGGAGGCATGAACCGACCACAACCACCACCGAACGAGACGGATCTGCCGGGGCTGGACGCCTATCTGCGGGAGCACCGTGAGCGGGCGGGGCTGTCCGTGGCCGAGACCGCGCACCGGGCCGGTGTCGAGGAGTCCTCCCTGGAACTGATGGAGCAAGGCATGTGCGCGGCCACCAGCAACATCCAGGCGGTCACGGCGGTGATCGGCGCCGACGGCGACCACGCCATGGCACTGGTCGATTCCGGTGCCGCCCTTGCATGTGTCGGCCTCCCCCGTCCGGTGCGGGACGGGTCAGCTGGTGGGTTCGATGGTGCCGCAGTGGCCGCGGACGAGTTCGCCCACGACCAGGGCGATGTGCACGATGTTGCTCAGGGCGGCCGGGCGCTGCCGGTCGTCGAGGGCGAGCATCCGCCGTGTAGTCGCCCGCGCTGGCGCGGGCGAAGGCGTCGTTGACGAGGGTCCAGCGGCAGACTGTCCGCGGCGGGCCCGCAGGTCTCGCGCGGTCTGTCACTGATGGGGAGCTCGTCGGCGTAGACGGCGAGGAACGGGCGGATCGTGTCGATGCTGTGCTCGATCAACGCAACCCAGATCGTCTCCGGCCCGCACGAGCACACGTCGTCGCGGATCACCTCCAACGCCGCCAGCATGCGTTGCTCGCCCGCGGGCACGCGCATCCCGGCGGTGACCGCCTCCCGCGCCGTCAACAGCAGGTGTTCTCGATCATGTGGCATGACAACGCCCCCCAGCGTCGGTGTCTGGTCTTCCCGGTGCGACCGTACACACCGCCGGTCGCGCGGATGACCGCCAATGAACGACCGGACGAGATCGCGGAACTGCTGGCGATCTGCGAGGACTGCGGCCCCACCAACGAGTGACCGACGGTGCACCGGTACGCGCCCAGGTCGGAGCATGGATACGCGGCCGTTCCCGGCTTCTGAGTTGAACTGTTCAGATGTACCCTGTGTTCAGGGAGGCGTGATGATCAGTCCGTATGTGCGTCGGCAGCGGTTGGCGGTGGAGCTGCGCGGGTTGCGGGAGGCCGCCGGCCTGACGCACACCGATCTGGCCAAGCGGATCGGCCAGAACCGGATGAAGATCACCCGGCTGGAGAACGGCCACAACGTTCGGGACGCCCAGGCCACCGTGATGCGGATCATCGACGAGCTCGGGATCGACGGCGACCGGTGGACGCGGATCATGGCCGTCGCGCGGGACGCCTCCGAACGTGGCTGGTGGGCCTCGGGCGGGCAGGCGATGGGCGCCCGACAAGCCCTCTACGCCGACCTGGAGGCGGGCGCGGGCGCGATCGCGGAGTTCCAGCCGTTCATCCCGGGCCTGTTGCAGACGCCGGAGTTCGCCCATCAGCGGCAGGTGGCCGAGGCGGAGATCGGGCCGGTCACGTTCTCCTCGGAGCAGGCGGTCCAGGCACGGCAGACACGGCAGCGGATGCTCCGCCGCCCCGACGGGCCCTCCTATGAGGTGGTGCTGGACGAGATCGCCCTGCGCCGCCTCTCGGCCTCGCCGCAGGTGATGGCCGCGCAGGTGCAGCATCTGGTGGGCTGCGCCCGCGAGCCGAAGATCACCGTGCGGGTGCTGCTGGCGGCCGCGGCTGTTGACGGGTACGTGACCCCGCGCTCGGCGTTCTCGCTGTACACCTACCCCGACCCCCACGACCCGAAGGTGATCGCGGTGGACACCGTGACCACCGACGTGGTGCTCACCTCGTTGACCGAGGACGCGCAGGTCACCCGCTACAGCAACCTCTACGAGCGGCTGCGCCGCGCCTCGTTGGGCCCGCGCGAGAGCGTGGACTTCCTGGTGGGCGTGGCCGCCGAACTCGCCGGCAAACAGGGAGCCACATGATGACCATCCAGCACGATCTCGACCTCGCGCGGCCGTTCACGAAGTCGTCGTACTCCAACGGCGGCGACAACTGCGTCGAGGTCGGGGTGACCCGCGACGGCCATGTCGCGCTGCGCCATTCCAAGCACCCGGACTTGCCGCCGCAGGTCTACAGCCGCGGGGAGTGGACCGCGTTCCTGGCCGGCGCCAGGGACGGCGAGTTCGACCTGTAATGATCGGCTTCGCACTCACGAGCCCGAGGAGTCCCGTGGAGTTCCGTCCGATCGAGCGCACCGCGCAGGCATTCCAGCAGCCGGTCACTGCCGAGCAGATCCAGGCTGTGTGCCGGCGGGTGTTCGGGTCGGCCACGCACGTCGCGTCGGCTGTCGAGCTCGGCAATGGCATGTACAACAGCACCTTCCGCGTCGAGTTGGTCGGAGAGGGGCCGGTGATCCTGCGCGTGGCGCCGGAGCCTGGCCGCCAGTTCTCCTCGGAGCGGGAGCTGATGCGCAACGAGTACGCCAGCGTGCCGTTCCTGGCGCCGATCGCGTCGCTGATGCCGCGCGTGATCGCCGCGGACTTCACGCACGAGGTGATCGGCCGCGACTACCTGTTCCAGACGCTGCTCTCCGGCGTCCCGGCACCCGACCGCCTCGGCGACTATCCGCGCTCGACGTGGCCGGGGTTCTTCGCTCAGTTGGGCACGATCACCCGGGATGTGCACTCGGTGCGCGGTCCGCATTTCGGGCCGGTGACGGGATCGACGTGCCTGACGTGGAGCGAGGCCGTGGTCGACAGCCTGATCACCATCGCCGATGACCTGGATGCCGTCGGCCTGGACTCCGCCGACGTCCGCGAGGTCTGCAAGGCCGTGGCTCAACGGCACCTCGCGGTGCTCGACGAGGTCACCGAGCCCAGGATGCTCTCCGGTGACCTGTGGACGGTGAACGTGATGCTCGTCGACGGCGCGGCGGAGCCGACGATCAGCGGGGTGCTCGACTTCGACCGGACCTGGTGGGGAGACCCGGCTGCGGACTGGACCATCCGGATGGCGGCGGCCAAGCCCGGCACCGAGCGGGACGCATTCTGGGAAACCTATGGGGCACAAGACGACTCGCCCAACGCGGTGCTGCGGTCGCGGATCTATGAGGCCCGCCACGTCGGCGCGATCCGCCTGGAGCGTCACCGCCTGGGCAACACCGAGGGCGTGGCGGACTCCTACGGCGACCTGGCCGCGGTGCTGGCGGATCTCACCTGAGCATCCGTTACAGGTCGGCGGGGTGCGGGCCGACCTCGATGCGGATCCGCCCGAACAGGTCTTGCGTGTGTTGGTCGACGGCAGCGGGATTCGCTCCGGTGATAACGAAGTAGCCCAAGCGGGAGCCGTTGCCCACTGCGGCGTTGACCTGGTCTCCGACCGCTTTTCGCATGTGGACGGTGGGCACCCGCGCGCTGATGGCGGGCAGCCCCGCCACCGAAGCCAGACGGCCGGGGCGCGGGGCGATGAGGAACCGCACGGCGGCGAAGTCGCGGCGGGTGGGGGCGAGCCGGGCCGGGCGACCCAGGGCAACGTCGAGGCACGCCGCCCACGGGTCGATGCCGAGGGCGTGGTGGATGAGGAAGCCGATCTGCCCGGCGCCGAGCCGGGCACCGATCTCGATCACCGCGCACCGGCCATCCGGCGTCACCATCAGCTCGGTGTGCGAGGCGCTGTCGCGGATCCCGACCGCGGCGATGGCCCGTTCCACCTCCCGGTATGCGGCCGCCTCGGTGGCCGGGGGCAGGACGGCGGGGAGCCCGTGGCCGAGTTCGACCCGGTGTGCGCCGCCGGTGACGGTCTTGCGGGTCAGGCACAGGTGCGTGCTCAACCCGTTCTGGGTGATCGACTCGACGCTGTACTCGACGCCGTCGACGTAGTCCTGGACCAGGACGCGCGGGTCGAAGGCCATCCCGTACATGCCGCGCCGTTCGCCGACGGCCCGGAACGCGGCGAGTGCCTCGGCGGCGCTGTTGACGATCGTGACGGCGGCCGACCCCGCCCCGTCGGCCGGCTTGATCACCTGCGGGAACGCCAGCAGTCCATCTCCGCACAGGGCAAGCAGTTCGTCCTCGTGCTCGACAACGAGAGTGGATGGCGTGGTGACGCTGTGGCGGGCGAACCGGACGGCCATGTCGGCCTTGTTGCGGGCGGCGGCCGCCAGGGCCGGGTCGTTGCCGGGCAGGCCCAGCGCGGCGCACACCCGCGCGAGCAGTGGGGTGAGGTACTCGTTGGTGCTCAGCACCGCGTCGGCCCGGACGCGGCGGGCGTAGTCGATGACCTCGGTGGCGGCGTGCTCGGGCCGGGAGAAGTCAGTCAACAGGCAACCCGTCAACAGAGCGAGCAGGTCCGGGCTGTAGCCGGTGTGCTGGTCTGGTGTGGTGGCCGCGTGGACCTGGTAGCCGGCGGCGGCCGCGGTCTTGGCGAGCGCGCCGGACTCGGGGCCGCCCGCCTCCAACAACACGACGGTGATCACGTCAGATAGTCCTCGCAGGCGCCGTCGCGGACGGTATCGAGGGTGAAGCAGTGGAACCCGCCGCCGAACAGGCGCCGGTGCCGGTGGCGCACCGGCACGACGGTGAACCCAGCGGCGTCGAGTGTCTTGAGCAACCCTGTGCAGTCCTCGTTGACCAGCACGGTGTCGGTGTCGACGGACAGGACGTTGAGATCGATGTAAGGGCTGGTCAACACCAGGTCGTCCTCGTCGTAGGCGGTGAAGGCGCCCGCCTCGGGCTCCGGGGCGACGATGAACTTCCACGACCGCAACGCGGCCGGGAGCAGGTCGCGGATCCCGTCGTGGCGCGCGAGAAACACTCCGGGCCGCAGCGCCAGGAGCATGCTGTCGATGTGGTTGTCGGCCATCCGGTACACCCGGTGGATCCGGTACCGGCCCTCCAGGTGGCGCTCCAGCCACTGCACTGCCAGCTCGTGGTTGTCGTGGGCGATGTTGACGACCAGGTCGCGGCCCAGCCGCAGGACCTGGGCGCCGTCGAGCATCATCTCGAACCCGACGTCGTACGGGCTCGGTTGGGGGTCGGCGATCGGCTCGGTCGGCCCGCCCAGGGTGGTGGCCTCGTCGCGGGCGTAGGACAGGTCGAACGACAGGTCGCTCAGCAGCGGCCTCGGCATCGTCGTCCACCGCGCCCCAGCCTCGTAGTAGCGGGCGAAGATCGGGGCCAGCAGCCGGGTCTCGAGGTAGCGGGAGCGGATCGCCGGCGGCGTCTCGATGATCTCCCCGCCCAGAATCAGGGTGTTGTCGCGGATGTTGAGCGCCGGGGTGGGCGCGGCCTGCCACCCCAGCCCAGCGATCGGGGCGGCGTCGGGCGGCAACGGGAGCGGCCGGTGCACCCTGACCCCGAGTTCGGCGAGCACGGCGGCGAGGTTCTCGACGTCGTCGTGGAGTTCGGCGGTGTAGCGGGACTTGATCGCCCAGCTTCGGCTGTCACGGTCGCCGTCGGCGGCGGCCAGGCGCGGGTAAGCCCAGTCGGAGCGGAACCCGCGCAGGTTGTCGTGGTGGAACAGCTCGAAGGTGACGTCGCGGTCGTGGGCCAGGTAGTTCTCGGCGGAGCCGACGATGATCGCGCGCAGCGGCGTGAAGTCGTCGTGGCTGTTCAACCGCATCGCGGTTTTCCTCTTCTGTCGGGGTGACCGGGCGGCCACCGAGATTAACGAGCGGCGGACGTGGCCGGGAGGTGCTGCTCCTGGATCTCGCGGCCCCGGCGCACCCGCAGCAGCACGCCGTGCGCGGCGAACTCGAGGGTGCGCTGCTCGCTCCAGCCGGCGAGGCGGTACTCGCCCGGCCCGACCGGGGTGAGAGCGAGCACCCGGTCGACGGCGGTGAGGATCACCTGCCCGTCGACGTCGGTGACCTGCGCGGGCTGGAGCGGGCCGTCGAACGGCCGGTCGTGATCGAAGTCGGTGAACCCGCTCGGCAGCGCCGTCGCGTGCGGGAGCGCGACCGGGAACGGGGCGGGCGGCGTCGTGGCTCGGTTGAACAGCACGTCGCTCTCGCTCAGCGCTGTTTGCCAGTCCGGCGGGAAAAGTTCGGCCAACTCCGGGGTGAGCAGGGCGTCGATGACCGTGTGCACCCGGGTCGCCGGGCCGGTGTTGCGCACCAGGTGCTCGCGGGAGAAGTCGCCGTACCAGAGCTGCCCGGCCGTCCAGCAGTGCTCGACACCGTCGAGGACCAGGACCGCCTCGGGGTGGGTGGTCAGCGGGATGTGCAGGCGCATGAGGCCGCGAGCAAGGGCGTACTTCGGATCCCGGTGAGGTTGACACGCAGCCCCAGGGCCGAGCGCCATGAGCCGCACGGCGTTGAGCGGAGCCGGGATCGAATCCAGGATCTGCCGCAGATACGGCAGCCGCTCCAGCCATGGGGTGGCGGCGAAGTCGACCGGGCCGGGGCCGCCGGGGTCGGTACGTTCCGGGTCGCCGCCGGGGCTGCGCAGCGGCAGGACCCGCCATTCGAGGGCGGTGGCCGCGCCGACCCCGCCGCCGGGAGCCTGGATGCGTTGCGGTGCCCAGCGGTGACCGGTGACCTCGGCCAGCTCTTGGGCGAGTCGGTCGGCGTCGAAGGACGGGGCGAGTGGAGTTGCCTCGGACAGCGGCGGACGCTGCGGTGCTTTCATCGGATTCCTCTCACTGCGGAGGCGGGCGCGCTCGGGACGCCGATGTGGTCGCTTGCGCTGAACGCGTCGGTGGGCACGGCCGCGAACCGGGCGTCGAGCCGGTTGAACACCGCCTGGCGGTCGGTGTCGGTGGCGTAGGCGATGCAGAACACGAACTGGGCGCGGTTGACCTGCTGCGGGATGACCGGCATCGACACGATTACCCCGGTGCGCGTGGCCGGGTCATAGGCGCAGCCGAGGCCGTCGACCGCGGCGAGGAAGGTGTCGAAGTCCGGGACGGCCCACGTGGGCGGGACGTGGTACTCCACCACCGACCGCTGCGGGGCGGCCGCGGTGTCCACGATCTGGTGGGCGATGACCTGGTAGATGTGCAGCGACCCCGACACCTGGGCGTTGACCTCGGTGAACAGCACCCGCCCGTCGGTGGTGACGATCGCGTCCGCGCTCAGATACCCCCGATAACCCAGCGCCCGGTACGTCTCAGCGAGCCGCGCCCCGCCGTGGCGAAGTTGGACGCGGACGCTGTCGTGCACCCCGCGCAGCGGGACGACCTGGTGGCTCAGGCGCCGTCCGACGTAGAGCAGCGTCCCCATCTCGGTCGGGCGGGTGCCGTCGTCCGCGGCGAGGTGCTCGGAGTACACCGACGCCGTGTGCGGCGAGAACTCCTCGACCACCACCGGAAACCGGCCCTGCGCCGAGGCCCACTCCCACCGTTCCCGCCAGTACCCCTCGATCGCCTCCCGACCATGGCCGTCGAGTTGGTGCAGGTGGCGGGCACCGACGTGATCGGAGGCCAGCGAGGCGTCGCGCAGCAGGAGCTGGTTTCCCACCCCTGCCCCATTGTGGGCCTGCTTGACCATGACCGCGCCCGTCGTGTCGAGCAGTGCGGCGGTGGCGGCGACCGCCTCGCGTTCGCTGCGGCACACCGCGCCCACCGGGATCGGCACCCCGGCCCCGGCCGCCACCGCCCGAAAGGTCGCCTTGTTGTTGCCCAGCTCCCCGCCGCCCTGGGCGAAGAACCCCGCGCCCGCGAACCTGTCCTCGATGCCGAGAGCGGCGGCGAAGCGGGACACGTGCGCCGAGGGCCACAGTGCGAACACCTCCTCGACCTGATCCGCGCCGGTATCGCCGAGCGCGGCGAGAACCGTGTCGACGAACTCCGCGCTGGTCAGGCTCTCCGGGTCGAGCAGCCGTGCGTCGTAGGCGCCGGTGGCGGGGATCAGGATGCGCAGGATCGCCGGGTCCACACCGGTGAGCGACGTCGCGTAGGCGAGGAACCGCGCGTCGGGTTCGTTTGAGAGCACGATCAGGTCGCCGTCGCGGGCGAACCACACGATCCGCTGCGTCCAGGCCCGAAGATCACCCCGGTCACGGATAGCGGGATCGATGTGATTGCCGATCAAGATCCTCACGATGCACTCCCTGGTGTCAGATGCGGAAAGTGGCTGGCAGCACGTCGAAGGTGCGCATCGTCGCGGTGCGCCGCCGCCTCGGCGGGCTGCCCGCGTGCAGCGGCACCGGGTGCGCCAGCAGGCTGGCGATCAGGGCGCGCAGCGCGGTTTGAGCCGGCGCGGTGCCCATGCACGAGTGGGTGCCCCACCCGTATCCGAGGTGCCGGTTGGGTGAGCGGTCCAGCAGCAGCCGCTCCGGGTCCGGGAACTGGGCGGGGTCGTGGTTGGCGGCGGCGAACAGGATCGTCACCGTGTCGCCCGCGTTCGCCGTGACACCGCCGATCTCGACGGCCGCGGTAGCGATCCGGCTGGTGCCCTGCACCGGCCCGTCGAAGCGGACCAGCTCGTCGACGCCGGTGCGCAGCACTTCCGGGTCGCGCATCCGCTCCAGGGTTTGCGGGTTCTGAAGCAGGGTGTGCACGGCGTTGCCGATGGCGGCGACCATCGTGCTGTAGCCGCCCTGGAACATCACCCGCGCCGTGTTGCGCACGAACAGATCGAGGTCGGTGTCGGCCGCCGGGCGCGCATGCTCCCGGACGTGCGCGAGAAGTCCCAGTCGACCCGAGGTGCGGAACCAGGACTCGACCAGCGCGCTCAACTCCTCGCGGGCGAGACGACCCGGCTCGACGGTTGCCGGATCGAGCCCGGCGTCCATGCTCCGCATGATCGCGTCGGAGACCGCGGCGAACGAGTCGACGCCGGGCTCGTCGACGCCGAGCAGGTCCGAGATCACCGCCACCGACAGCGGGGCCGCGACCTCGGCCATCACGTCGAACTCCGCGCGATCGGCGAGCCGGCCGAACAAGGCGGCCAGCAGCGCCCGCGCCCGGTGCTCGATCGCGCTGAGATCCTGTGCCCGCAACGCGTTCATGAACAGGCTGCGCACCGGCGCCTGCTGCGGCGGGTCCAGCGACTGCACGCTCAGACTCGGCTCCGGAACCACCGCGCCCACCCGCCGCCGGTCACGGGCGAAGTGCTCGTGATCACGCAGCACCGCGACACAGTCGGCGTAGCGCGTCAGTGCCCAGGACCGCATGCCCTCGTGCCAGAACACCGGCGTGGCATCCCGAGCAGCGGCGAGAACCGGATAAGGGTTCGTCAACGTCTGCGGGTCCAGCGGATCATAGGCAGTCACGGGCGACATCAACGCTCCTCACGGCGATCCTCGGCAGATTCGGGATCGGGGCGCCGAGTCCGGTGCACACCCGGACCGAACCCGGTGCCCCGATGATCGAGATCAGTGGTCGTAGAACATGACGTGACCCCCTCCCCGAAAGTCGATCACACCGCACCATCGAACTGAACTGTGCAGTTTCTCCAACAGTCCTCAGTGTTGACCCGTTCACAGCGATGCCGCAAGACGTTATCCATCCCCACCGACAGCGCCACCCGATTGGATTAGCGCGCTTCCGCGACGCATCTGGTCGCTGGAACCGAGGGCTATCCGATCAGCCAACCTCGCGCGGCTCAACACGCCCAGCCCCCACAGCCGATCTCCTTGTCAGTTGCGACAGGCATGCTGGCCACGGGTGTGCGAAAACGATCGTTTGTGTCCCACTTTGGGTGATCGAAGCCCTCCGCGCGAAACAGCAGGACACAGATCACCAAAGTGGGACGTAACTCGTGTGCGAAATGTATGTGTCGCCAGTGACGGCTCGAACCGTTTTCGGGACACTTTGCGGTATGCGTTTCGGCTACGCGCGGGTCTCCACCCGCGAGCAGAACCCCGATCACCAGATCGACGCGCTCGGGCGGGCCGGGGTCGAGCAGAAGAACATCTTCATCGACAAGGTGTCCGGCAAACTCGACTCACGCCCCAAGCTCGACGCGATGCTCGCCAAGCTCCGCGAAGGCGACGAGGTCGTGGTGACCCGGCTACGCCGGATCGGCCGGTCCCACCAGCACCTGATCGACCTCGTGGAGTCCTTCGGGCAACAAGGTGTCGACTTCATCGTGCTGGAACAGGGCATCGACACCACCACCCCCGGCGGAAGGCTGATCTTCCACTTCCTGGCCGCGATGGCCGAGTACGACCGGGAGATGATCGTCGAAGGCACCCTCGACGGCCTGGAGGCCGCCCGAGCCCGCGGCCGGGTCGGAGGCCGCAAACCCAAACTCGACCCGGCCGACGTCGCCCTAGCCCGCCAGCTCTACGACGAAACCGGCGAGGACGGCAAGCGCCGCCACACCGTCAACTACATCGCCACCCGGCTCCGGGTCTCCCGCAAGACCATCTATCGCCACCTGGACCCAGGCACTCGGGAAGATTCATAACTGCTGGTCAGGGATATCCGCCGTATTTTCGGCCGATGCTACGGCGACCCCCACACCGGCGATCTCGATCCACTGCGCCGGTTCATCCATGACGGCCTCAGCGACGCCGCCGGGATCGAGGCCAACCTGAGCTACTGGGCGTACTGGGTCGGCGAGCACACAGCGCTCTGGACTGAGGATGCGGGCATGACCCGGTCGGCCCATGACTGGACTGGCGATCGCCTGCTCGCATCGCTCGTCGACGGCGTGGTGAACGCTCCCTACCGCGAGCTGTGCGTTCAGGCCCTGTGGTCGCTGCTCCGCAGCCGCCGGCACCTGATCCGCGACCCACGGACCGCCCGCCGCGTCCTGGACGCTACCGACGGAGCACTCGGCACCGTCACGTTGGACGCTGACGCACGGCGGCGGCTAGAACAGGTCCAGTACCTGGCAGAGAGCGCGGGTTGAATGGACACCTTGCACGGCGTCGCGAAGTTCGCCTACGAGACCGGCCAGCTGAAGCAGCTCCAGCGGGCCGGATGGCTGCTCGCCGGTATTCGCCACCCCGAATCGGTTGCCGAACACAGCTTCCGGGTCGGTGTCCTCGCGTACATCATCGCGGTACTGGAAGGCGCCGACCCGGACCGCGCCGCCGCACTCGGCCTCTTCCACGACCTGCCCGAGACCCGAATCGGCGACGTCCCGAGCGTCGGTCGGCCCTACGTCACCACGGCCGCCCCGCGCGACGTGGCGATTGATCAGGTCGCCGAGCTGCCGCACACGCTCGCCACGCACATCATCGCCCTCATCGACGAGCACAAGAGCGCGAATACCGCGGCCGCGACCCCGGAATCGCGCTGCTCCCGCGATGCCGACAAGCTCGACTGCTTGCTCCAGGCCCGCGAGTACCAGAGCCAGGGCAACCAGCTGATGCAGCCCTGGATCGACAGCATGGTCGACGCGGTCGCAACCGAGACCGGCACACGGCTCGTTGCCGCCGCCCAGGAGGTCTCCCCCGGCGCGTGGTGGGCAGAGTTCGCCGCCAACTTCGGCAAACAGCGGCCCCGCTAGCGATCCTTGGTGCAGCGCCGCGGAAGTTCTTCGGAGGTCGGTCGAGCCCTGCTCCACGAGCTCGGCGACCACACCCGCTCTGGCTTGTCGAATATCAGGTCCCCGGCCGGTCGAACCGCAGCACGAACCCCGATGGGTCCCGTCGACGGGCATCGATGTCGGCGAACAACTCCGGTGCGGAGTCGAACGGCAGGTCGTCGGGCAGCAGGTGGTCGTTCACGGCGCCACCATGTGCACTCATCAACGTCAGCGTCTCCCGGGAGAGGCGTTCCCGGTCCCAGGTTGGAGCCAGTCCGCGGGGTACCCGGCCGATCTGCGCGCAGCGCAGCACGAGACCGTTGTGGTGGAACTCCTCACCGAATGCCACCTCGCCCGCGCCGCCGTTGTAGAACGCCAGATCGATGACAACGCCTTGCGGTCGGGCGCACCGCAGCGCGAGAGCCAGTGCCGCCGCCTGTCCTCGGCACTGGAACACCACGCTCGCGCCGCGGTCGCCGGGCGCGTGGTGGTACCGCATCTTGATCTGCTCGGCGAGGTCCTCGGACCCGTCCGGGTGCGCGGGCAGCGGGGTGAGGCCGAGACCTTCGGCGGCCGAGCGGCGTCCCGGCGTCGGATCGATCACCAGCACCTCGGCGGCGCCATGAGCACGAGCGAACAACCCGGTGAGCAGTCCCACCGTGCCGGCGCCGATGATCACTATTTCGCGACCGCGAACGCCGTCGCCGAGCCCGCGTACGTCGGCGCCGTAGGCGTCATGGGCGGCGTGCAGCAACCCGTTGGCGCAGATCGGTCCCATGTGCGCGACCAGGACGCCCAGCCGGTCGCAGATCCCGTCGGGGAGCACGACCGCCCGCTCGGCCATCCCATCCGCGGTGTGCCCGCTGCGGTGGCCGTAGGTCATCGCCACCCTGGCGCCCTCGACGATCGGGGTGAACCGGCTCGCGGTGACGACACCGACCTGCATGTAGCCGAATCGCTGTACCGGCCATCGGACGGCCGGTACGCCGGGGCGGAACAATCCCAGGTCGGCGTCCCAATGCGCGCGCAACGCGGGATTGGTGCCCCGATACCAACTCATCTCGGTACCCAGTGACACGCCGCTGGCCAGGGTGTCCACCCGGAACCGATCCGCGGCCAGCGACTGGTCCGGCAGATCCACCAGCCGCATCCGCCGCGGACCCACCACCTCCAACACCCGGACGCTGCGGTCAGCGCTACTCACTGTCACCGTTGGTGAGGGTGCTGTGTCCGCTGGTGGGTTCGCACGCTCGCTCACGCCACAACGCCGGCGGTACCTAACCGGACAGGCTCACCGGTCCGGGCCGCGGTGTCGATCGCACAGGCCAGTTCGTGGGTCCGCAGCGCCTCGGCGTAGTCGGCGCCGACGAGGGTGGGATCGTCGGCGTGCAGCGCGTCGAGGAAGGCGCGGTCCACCGCAACCCGTGCGCTCACCTGCGGCCGCCACTCCCGGTCCGCCGCCACCAGAAGGTCCTCCGTCACCTCCACCCGCAGCCCGGTGGCGATCAGTTCGACGCCGGTGCGCTGCTTGCCGTCAAGCAGGCAACTGGCCGCCACCGTGCCCACGGCGCCACTGGCGAAGTGCAGCAGGGCAACCGTGGCGTCGTCCACCACATCCGGGTCCTCGACCGGCCCGGCATGCCCGAAACGGCCGGCGACCGCATGAACCATGTCGACCTCGCCGACCAGCAGGCGCAGCAGGTCGAGCACATGGGTGGCCTGCTCGATCATCTGGCCACCCGCGATGCTGCGCTGGTGCCACCACCGCAGTGGCGGCACCTTGTCCAGCCAGGACGCGCTGGCCAGCCCCACCGTGCGGCCGGCCAGCAGCTCGCGGGCCCGCGCCACAATGTCCAGATGCCGCCAGTGGTACCCGGTCGCGGTGATCACCCCGGCCGCGGCCACCTCCGTGCTGAGCTGCTCGGCCGTGCCGAGGTCGGCGGCCAACGGCTTCTCCACGAACATCGGCCGCCCGGCCGCGAGGACGGCCCGCTCAGGTGGACCGTGCACCCCCGGGGGCACGCAGATGTAGACGGCATCCGGTGCGACGCCGGCGAGCATCGCCTCCGTGTCCCGCCAGGCCGATGCGCCACACTCCGCGGCCAACGCCCCGGCACGCTCGGCATCGAGGTCGGCGATGCCCACGACCTCGGCGTCATCCATGCCGGACAACACCTTGACATGGCGGGCCGCCACCCCGCCGGCTCCGACGACGCCGATCCGTACCCGACTTCGACCAACCATCACGCGCTACACCTCCATATCCTTGTCAGTGAAAGTAACCTGAGCGGACCAAATGAGTGAACCCGACGACACTGGACAGGTACCCACCGGAAACACAGTTGTACACGGCGCGATCACCAGCAGGAAATCGTCACGGAATGTGACTCTTGACCTTGTAACACCACGTGCAGACGATCTCCGGGAGGTCTCGCTGTGTCAGAGCAGGCAGATGGCACCGATGGGATAGCCAGCCCCGGAGCCGGCGACGGCCGTCCCGTCGCGCGGCAGAGAGCCGACCCCATGACTTTGCCCCCTCGCGTTCCACGCACCGTCCTCATCGACGCCGGGCCTTGGCTCCCGGTCCCCCCCGGTGGCTACGGCGGTGTCGAGAACGTGGTCGCCACCCTGGTCACCGGCCTGCGTCGGCTCGGTCTGCGGGTGGTGCTGGCCACCGTCGGGGAATCCACCCTGGACTGCGACGAGCGGATCCACCGCTTCCCCCATGCCCGCTTCGACGCGATCGCCCAGCCCTACACCCGCACGGTGGGCATCGCGCACGCGCACATGAGCACCGTGACCGAGTACCTGTACCGGCACCCCGAGGTCGACCTGGTGCACAGCCACCTGGAGGTGGTCGGGCCAGCCGTGCTGGCCGCCCTGGGAACCGCGGCTCCACCCGCGCTGCACACCCTGCACTGGGATCCCCAACGACAGGCCGAGTTCTACGACACCTTCGACGGCGGTGGCCGGGTGCTCGTCAACGCCGTATCGGCAAGTCACCTGGCGCGGATGCCGGACAACCTGCGCCGCCAAGCCGTCGGCGCCGTGCATCTCGCCACCCCGCCGGTGCCGCTCTCCCCGATGCCGCCGCCCGACGCACCGTTCCTCGTGCTCGGTCGGATCTGCCCGCTGAAGGGCCAACACATCGCGGCAGCGGCCTGCCGGACAGTCGGGGCCCAACTGGTGCTGGCCGGCCCGATCGGCTGGGCCCACGACCCCATCGAGCTCGCCGCCACCGGCGTCGCGATGGCCGGCATCTCCGATCTGGTCTACTGGGAGCAGAAGGTTCGCCCGCTCGTCGACGGCGAGCAGGTCCGGTGGGTCGGCACCGTGCGCGAGCGGCCCGGCGACAACGCCAAGACCCGGTTGTTGGCCGGCGCCCGTGCGGTCCTGATGCCGGTGCAATGGGAGGAACCCGGCGCCACCGTGGTCATCGAGTCGCTCGCCGCCGGAACACCGGTGATCGCGCTGCGCCGCGGGGTGCTGCCCGAGCTCATCGACCATGGCGTGACCGGCTTCCTCGCCGACACCGAGGACGAGTTCGCCCACTACCTGACCCGCGTGGACGAACTCGACCGGGCCGCCTGTCGCGCAGCGGCGGCCGCCCGGTTCGGCCCGCAACGGATGGCTGAGGACTACCTCCGGCTTTACTGTGCCGTTCTCGAGTCGGCCGGACTCGATTCAGCCGGACTCGATTCAGCCGAAAGCCCGTCCCCCGCGCTCACCGCATGGGCGGGGGACGGGCTTTCGGCCAGCACGTCGAGCGTCAGCGCGGCTGACCAGCTGAAGTCGGTGCTGCCATGCCCGGCACCACCGAGCGGGTGGTAGTACTCCCGGAATCCGCCCTGACGGGTCGCTGCCAGCAACGCTGCCCGCAGGCTGGTGGCCTCGGCGTGCCGGCCATGCCGCCGCAGGCCCCGCAGGATGAGCCAGCTGGTGTTCACCCACGCCGGGCCGCGCCAGTATCGGGTCGGGTCGAAGGCGGCACCGGTGAGGTCATAGCTGGGCAGCGGCACCCGATCGTTCAGCGCGAAGCGAGGTCCGGCCGCGGTGCGCACGAGGGCCTCGACGACGTCACCGGGCAGGTCGAGCACCAGGGGCACGAGCCCGCCCACGGTGTGCTCGGCGGGGGAATGATCCCCGCGGGGCTGCTCGGCGCGACCTCGGCCGTCGCGGCGTCCACCGGCGGCGAAGAAGTGGCCGGCAGCGGGGTCGTAGTGGCGCGCGAGCAGCGCGTCACGCACCTCCACCGCGTGGCGCCGGTGCGGCTCGGAGGGCTCGCCGAGTACGTCGGCGATCTCCGCCAGCGCCTCATCCGACCAACCCAGCAGCGCGTTGAACAGCGGGTCCACCATGACGAACGGGTGCTCGGGCAATGCCGAGGCGTCCCGGTAGCCGTGGTCGCGGTAGCGCTCGGCGAGCGTGATGTACCGCGCGTAGTCCCGGTCGGTTGGCCGCTCGCCAGGGTCGGCGTGGTCGAGGTCGCGACGTTCGGCTCGCACCTCGGGTCGCGTGGACACCCCGTCCAGCTCGGCGTCCCAGGAGGGCGAGTTGTCCAGCCCCGACTCCCAGGGGTGCACGATGACGGCGAGCCCACCGCTATCGCCTCGCTCGCGCCGCAGGTAGTCGTGCTGCGCGCACAGCCGCGGGTACACCCGTGCCAGGAAGCCGCGCCCCGCACCGGGGTCGGCGCGGTAGACCTCGAGCGCAGCCCGCGCGTGCAGCGGTGGCTGCACGAGCCCGGATGTCTCCAGCCGGGGTGCGCCGGGCACCGTCGGTGACCGCCAGAAGTCGGGCCCGGGGAAGTACGCATCGCGCGGGGTGTCGGGATTGAACACGATCTGGGGCACCCGCCCGTCGGCCCACTGCGCGGCCAGCAGTGACTCCAGCTCCTGGCGCGCGCGGCCCGGAGCGACCCGCGCCCAACCGATCGCGATGAACGCCGAGTCCCAGCTCCACTGGTGCGGGTACAGCCGCCGTGAGGGCACCGTGTATCCGAGCTCCCAGTTGCTCCGCAGCACCGCGACCGCGTTGCGCTGGAGCGCGATGTCCGGATCGAGGCCCAGGTCAGGCACTGTCCACCCCCGTCGTCCGCAACACCGCGACAGCTTTGGGCAGCACCTGCTCGGCGGGCCCGGAGAGCCGGCACTCAGCGGCGAGGTCACCGGTGTAGCCGATGTGGTGCAGCGCGCCGAGGAACGCCGGCCAGTCGAGGTGCCCGGCGCCGGGCTCGAGCCGGTTGGAGTCCGAGACCTGGACGTGCACGAGCCGGCCGGCCGCGGCCAGCAGCGCCGTCGGCGGGTGCGGTTCCTCGATGTTCATGTGGTAGGCGTCCGCGACCACCCCGACGCTGTCCAGGCCGGTGGCTTCGGCGAGCTCCACCGCCTGCTCGAGCCGGTTGACCATGTGGTCCTCGTAGCGGTTGAGCGGCTCCAGCAGGATCTGCACGCCCTCGTGCTCGGCGTGCCGACCGAGCTCGCCGAGCCCGTCGAGCAGCACGGCGCGGTCGCCATCGGGGTCACGCGGGGGGATGAACGGCGGCAGACGACGCGAGAACATCCCGTAGGACGCCGGCGTCATCGCGGCGGTACCGCCCAGCTCGGCGATCACCGACAGTTGGGTGCGCAGGTTCGCGACGGCGTCGCGCCGCCGCTCCGGGTCGAAGTCGCCGATGAAGTGCGCCATGTCCACACAGATGGTGTTCATGACGACGCCGGCGCGGCGGGCCCGGCGCAGTTCGGGGAGTCGCTCGCGGATCCGGTGCCCGCCCTGGCCGCGCAGCTCGATGCCGGCATAGCCGAACGAGACGGCGGCATCCCACTTCTCCAGCAGCGTGTCGCCGGGTAGCAGCTGTTCCTGACAGGTGAGCTTCATGAGGCACTCCGGACAGCGTTGTTCTCCTCGCCCACCCGGTGGAAGTCGAGCACGACCTGCAGCGCCGCGGCGGGGTCGGCGTCGAGCAGGGCGTAGGCCTGCGCGGCCCGCACGACGGGCACGACATGGCTGACCATGCGAAGCACGTCGAGATCCTTGGCGTCGATCAGCTCGATCACCGTGCGGTGCACCCGCTCGGGTGTCCAGCGCTCCGCCAGGGCGGCGGGTGCCGCGGAGATCTGGGATGACACCAGTTGGATCCGGTTGTGATGGAACTCCTCACCGAGGCGCAGCCCGACCCCCTCGCCCTGATAGAAGCCCGCCGCGACGACCCGACCGCCGGGCGCGGCGCTGCGGACCGCCTCGTGCAGCGCGGCGTAGGACCCGCTGATCTCGATGCAGACGTCGGCGCCACGGCCGCCGGTGAGATCCCGGCAGGCGCTGCCGACGTCGTCGGTCCGCGGGTTGAGGCAGCGTGCCGCGCCGTACTCCATGGCCTGGGCAAGCCGCGCAGGGACACCGTCGACCGCGATGACGCGCGCCCCGTTGAGGGTGGCCAGCTGCGTGGCGATCAGGCCGAGCACACCCTGCCCGAAGATCACGACCGTTTCGCCGACGTGGATGTCCGCGGCGAGCACGGCGTTGAGCGCGACCGCCCCGACCCGCGCGAACGTGCCGCATAGCGGGTCGAGTCCGCCGGGCAAGATGCGGCCGGTGACGGCCTCGAGCGGTAGCACTACCTCCCCGCGGTGGCCCCACAGTCCCCAGACCGTAGTACCCAGCGCCAGCTGGGCGGGCTCGACCCCCACGCCGAGCTCGACCACCTCGCCGACCTCGCTGTAGCCCCACGCCGAGTTCGGATAGCCGGTTGGGAGTTCCTGCTCCACGGCCCGATCCTCGGCGAACAGTCGTCGGTCCGGTTCCCATCGTCGGATGAGGTGCGGGTTGGTGCCGCGGAACAACGTGAGCTCGGTGCCGGTCGAGATGCCGGAGTAGTGGGTGCGGACCCGCACGTGGCCATCCCGCAACGGCGTCGGCGCCGAGGTGAGCACCTCTACCCGACGTGGAGCGGTCAGCGTCACGGCCAGCGTGGTCGGCTCGATCAGGCGCGGAAGCCTGGCGACGTCGACGTTCATAATTATTTGTCCCTGCTGAGGTTCTGGGTGCTATGGCCTGTCGAAAAAACACTACCACTGGCTGTATTGTGATTATTATGCAGACAAAATTAGCCGGGGTGCCCGTCGACTCGACGTCGGCGGGTCACCTGCTGAACCTGGTCCGGCACGGGATCGCCACCACCCGCCGGGAGCTGATTCGCGTCACCCGGCTGTCGCGCTCCACCGTCACCCAGCGATTGGACCTGCTGCTGACCGCGGGGCTGCTCCGCGAACACGCGGGCGAGGCCGAGGGGCGCGGCCGGCCGGCCGGGGAACTGGTGTTCAACGAGCACTTCGGCCACGTCCTGGTCGCCGGGCTGCACGCCGAGCGGGCGGAGCTGGCCGTGTTCGACCTCAGCGGCCGGGTGCTGCACCGCCGTGATCATCCGGTCGCGATCGGCGACGGTCCCGAATCGGTGCTCGCCGACGTCGAGGCCCGGCTCGGTGCGCTGATCGTCGACACCGGCGTGGACCCGGCCGCGACCATCGCCCTCGGTGTCGGTGTGCCCGGACCGGTGGACATCTCGGTCGGGCGGGTCATCCAGCCCCCGATCATGCCCGGCTGGCACGACTACCCGATCCGGGACCGGCTCGCCGCACGCCTGGGCGTTCCAGTGTTCGTGGAGAACGACGCCAACCTCGTGGCGCTCGGTGAGCAGCGCAGCCACTGGCCGGATGCACCGACGCTGCTGCTGGTGAAGGTCGGCACCGGCATCGGGGCCGGGATCGTGATCGACGGGCGGCTCTACCGTGGCGTCGACGGGGGTGCCGGCGACATCGGGCACATCCGGATGTACGGCCATGTGGAGCGGTGCGCGTGCGGCGCGGTCGGGTGCCTGGCCGCGGTCGCCTCCGGCACCGCGCTGGTCGAGAAACTTCGCAACCTGGGCAAGGACGTGTCCTGCGTGGCCGACGTTCGGGCGCTCGTGCAGCGCGGCGACGCCGACGCCGTGGCCGCCGCACGGACAGCCGGGCAGCTCGCGGGGGAAGTGCTCACGACCGTCGTTTCGGTGTTGAACCCGGAGATCCTCGTGCTCGCGGGTGATATGGCGCACACCAACGGGCATTTCGTCACGGGGCTGCGGGAGCTCATCTACCAGCGCTCGCTGCCCCGGGCCACCCGGAGGCTGCGGGTGGTGACCACCAAGCTCGGCGGGAATGCCTCGGCCATCGGCACGGTCGCGTTGGTGGTGGACGAGATGTTCGCGCCCGGCATGGTAGATGCTCGGCTGGCGCGGGCGTGATCACAGCGCTGGCCACCCGCTGAGGTAGCCCACCACCGCGACGGCCCCGGCCGCCGCCCACGCCTGCGGCCGGCAGGCGGTGGGGTAGGCGAGCGGTTCGCCGACCCCGGCGGCCACCCCGTACAGCTCGGGCAACCGGTTGTCGAACGCCGCCGCCGCCGCGACGAACCCGTCGGCGAGTGACCGGGCCACCTCGTGCCGCCCGACCCCGGCCAGACCGAGCACCGCGATCGCGGTGTCGTGCGGCCACACCGATCCGCAGTGATAGCTCAGCGGGTGGAACGCCGCGTTGGTGCTCGACAGGGTGCGCAGCCCGCGGCCGCTGTCCAGGTCCGGGCGGGAGAGCCGGTCGGCCACGAGGTCGGCCTCGGCCGGCGAGAGCAGCCCGGTGGACAGCAGGTGCGCCATGTTCGACGCCGGGCCGGCGACCGGGCGTCCCCGCCCGTCCACGGCGATCGCGGGGTAGGGGCCGGCCGGGTCGTCGATCCAGAACGCGCCGCGGAACCGCTCGGCGAGCAGCTGTGACCAGTCCCACCACCCCCGGGCGCCGGGCCGGCCGAACGCCTCGAGCAGCGCCGCCCCGCCGCGCGCCGCCGCGTACGCGTAGCCCTGCACCTCGCACAGGGCCAGCGGGCGTTCGGCGACCGTGCCGTCGGCCCACCGCACCCCGTCCGGGGAATCCTTCCAGCCCTGGTTGGCCAGGCCGCCACCGGTCGAGCCGCGGTAGGCGAGGAATCCGGTCCCGGCCCCGCGGGCGATCCATCCCAGTGCCGCCTCCAGGTTCGGGAGCAGGGGTGCGACCTCGTCGTCGGCGAGTCCGGCCCGCCACGCGTCGTGCAGCAGGCAGCACCACAGCGCCGTGGCGTCGATCGTGCCGTAATAGTGCGGCGGCAGGTCCAGCCCACCGGCCCGCAGCCCGCCTGGCCGGACCTCATGGACGATCTTGCCGGGTTGCTCCTCGGAACGGTCGTCGTCGCGGCGGCCCTGCCGTCGCGCCAGGGTGCGCAGGGTGCCGGCGGCCAGCTCGGTGCCCAGCGGCAGCAGCAGTCGGGCCGACCACAGGGAGTCCCGCCCGAACAGGGTGCAGAACCACGGGCTGCCCGCCGCGGCGAAGGAGTCCTCCGGTGCCAGCGGGTCGGCCAGCAGCAGGCCGTCGAGGTCTCGCAGGCTCCGCTGCAGCAGGGCCACGAGCCTGCCGGGGACGGCGGCGGACGGGGTGGTCCAGTGGATCGGCGTGCCCGGGCCGAAGCCGTCGCGCTGTGGTGGCCCGGCAGAGTTCCCGCCGGCCGCGCGCCGCCGGCTGATCGTTCCTGCCATACGCGCGCGGGATACCTTCGTCACCGTGAACCGGACCGACCAGCGGGCACCGGGTTCGAGATGCACCGGCCAGCCGAGTACGGCGTCGTCGCCCTCGACCGCGGCGGAGCCGGCGGCCGGTGCCACGGCGAGCTCGGCCCCGTCCGCCGGGCCGGACCAGCGGATGGTGTCGAGGCGCACCCGCGGCGCCACCGGCTCGACGCGGGCGCCGGACTTCACCACGGGTGCTCCGGCCAGGTCGCTTCGGGCGCGCAGCACCAGCCGCAGCGTCGCCGCGCCGGTGGTCGGGTTGCGGAGCTCGACCTGCTCGACCATCCGTTCTGCGTCGACGCTGCGGCTGCGCGTCACCAGCACCGCCGGACCGGAGCGGCCCGTGCGCAGCTCGGCGTCGAACCAGGCACCGCCCGCCCCGTCGAGGTGATGCTCGCGCGGGTACAGCTCCCGGTCCTCAACGGCGATCTCCAGCCGGCTGCAGACCCGGGTGTCACCGACGTAGACGCCCTGGGCGCCACGGGCGCGCAGCTGCCCGTCGGTGTCCGACAGCACTGTCGCAGGAGCCTGCAACACGGTGATCAGGTCGTCCAGCGCCGGCTGTCCGGGTCGGTCCGATGCGGGTGGTCGAGCGAACATGCTGGCTCTCCGGTCCTGGTCTCGCCAGTCGATCAGCCTCGCCAACGTAACGTGCCCGGCGCACCGGCTGGCAGGGCCACAATCATTGGTAGTTAGGTGAAGTGTTAACCCAGAACACTTGATAGACAAGTGAAGTCTTATGGGTCAGGATGACCGCATGGCTGATCGCTGGAGTGCAGGTGTCATCCCCTACGCGGAGATGGGTTACTGGGAACCGGACTACGTGCCGAAGGACACCGACATCCTCTGCACCTTCCGGATCACCCCGCAGGAGGGGGTGCCGCCGGAGGAGGCGGGCGCGGCGGTGGCCGGGGAGTCGAGCACCGCGACCTGGACGGTGGTGTGGACCGACCGGCTCACCGCCCACGAGCACTACCAGGCCAAGTGCTACAAGGTCGAGGCGGTGCCGAACAGGCCGGGGGAGTACATCGCCTGGATCGCCTACGACATCGACCTGTTCGAGGAGGGGTCGGTCGCCAACCTCACCTCGTCGATCATCGGCAACGTCTTCGGCTTCAAGGCGCTCAAGGCGCTGCGCCTGGAGGACATGCGGATCCCGGTCGCCTACATCAAGACGTTCCAGGGCCCCGCGCACGGGATCGTGATGGAGCGGGAGTACCTGAACAAATACGGACGCCCGCTGCTCGGCGCGACGACCAAGCCGAAGCTGGGGCTCTCGGCGCGCAACTACGGCCGGGTGGTCTACGAGGCGCTGCGCGGTGGGCTGGACTTCACCAAGGACGACGAGAACATCAACTCCCAGCCGTTCATGCGCTGGCGCGACCGGTACCTGTTCTGCATGGAGGCGGTGAACCGGGCTCAGGCCCAGACCGGCGAGATCAAGGGTCACTACCTCAACGTCACCGCCGGCACGATGGAGGACATGTACGAGCGCGCCGAGGTCGCCAAGTCGCTCGGCAGCGTGATCATCATGATTGACCTGACGATCGGCTACACGGCGATCCAGTCGATGTCCAAGTGGGCCCGGGCGAATGGCCTGATCCTGCACCTGCACCGGGCCGGGTACGCCACGTGGTCTCGGCAGAAGAACCACGGGGTGAACTTCCGGGTGCTCGCCAAGTGGATGCGGCTCGCCGGGGTGGACCACATCCATGCCGGCACAGTGGTCGGCAAGCTCGAGGGTGACCCGAACGCGATCCGTGGGTACTACGACACGCTGCGGCTCAGCAAGCTGACCGCGGATCCGGTCAGGGGCCTCTACTTCGACCAGGACTGGGCCTCCATGCCCGGTGTCATGCCGGTCGCCTCCGGCGGCATCCATGCGGGCCAGGCGCACCAGCTGCTGCACCACCTCGGTGAGGACGTGGTGTTGCAGTTCGGCGGCGGCACCATCGGCCACCCCATGGGGATCGCAGCGGGAGCCGAGGCGAACCGCGTCGCCGTCGAGATCATGATCAAGGCGCGCAACGAGGGCCGCGACTTCATGGCCGAGGGCGAGGACATCCTCAAGAACGCCGCGAAGCGCAACCGCGCCCTCGACGTCGCCCTGACCACCTGGGGCGACATCAGCTTCAACTACGAGTCCACCGACGTCCCTGACGTCGTCGAGACGCCGACCTCAGTCTGAGGAGACCGGATGCACATCACCCAGGGCACGTTCTCCTACCTGCCCGAGTTCACCGACGACGAGATCACCAAGCAGATCCAGTACTGCCTCGACAACGACTGGCCGCTGTCGGTGGAGTTCACCGACGACCCGCACCCGCGCAACGTCTACTGGGAGATGTGGGGGCTGCCGATGTTCGACCTGAAGGACGCGGCCGGGGTGCTGATGGAGGTCAACGCCTGCCGTACGGCGCACCCGGACCACTACATCAAGCTCAACGCCTACGACGCGACGGTGGGCCGGCAGACCACCATGCTCTCCTTCATCGTGCAGCGGCCCCAGCACGAGCCGGGCTTCCGGCTCGATCGGCAGGAGAACGCGGACCGCAGCATCCGTTACACCACGCACTCCTACGCCACCGAGCGTCCGGTCGGCGAGCGGTACGCCCGGTCGTGAAGACCGAGCCCCGCAACGGTTCCGGGATGACCCCGTCCGCGCCGCGGCAGGGTTTCGCGATGGGCTCCCACGCCACGGCCCCTGGTCAGGCACGGGATTCGGCCGAGGCGGATGGGGCCGACGAGGTCCTCCCGCCCGACGCAACGGTCGATCTGGCCGAGGTCCGCCGAGATACCGGGGTCGACGACGTGCTGGCCGCGCTGGACCGCGAGCTCGTCGGGCTGGCTCCGGTCAAGGCGCGGATCGCCGAGTTGGCGGCACTGCTGCTGGTGGACCGTACCCGGGTGCGCTTCGGCGTCCCCACGCCCCGGCCGACCCTGCACATGTCCTTCACCGGCAGCCCCGGCA
>JBOHEO010000030.1:0-36536 GCA_050701055.1 Pseudonocardia sp.
GACCCGGCGCTGGTGCTGCGGGTGGCCGCCACGGCGGCCCGCACCGGGTACCCGATCGCGGCCGGCACGCTGCACCGGCTCGCCGACACCGCTCCGGAGCTGCGCGAACCGTGGCCACGCACGGCGCTGGACGAGCTGTTGTCGCTGCTCGGCACCGGACGAGCGCTCGTCGACGTCGTCGAGTCACTGGACCGCACCGGTCTCTGGGGCCGGCTGTTCCCCGAGTGGGGCGCGGTGCGCGACCTCCCGCCGCGTGACCGCGCCCACGTCTGGACCGTGGACCGCCACCTCGTCGAGGCCTGCGCGCAGGCCGGCCGGCTCACCACCCGGGTCGCGCGCCCGGACCTGCTCCTCGTCGGCACACTGCTGCACGACATCGGCAAGGGTCGGGGCGGGGACCACTCGGTGGTCGGTGAGTCGTTGGCCCTGCAGGTGGGGCGCCGGCTGGGTTTCGCGGAGCGTGACGTCGTTGTGCTCGGCGCGGTCGTGCGCCACCATCTGTTGCTCCCGCACACCGCCACCCGCCGCGACCTGGACGACCCTGCCACCGTCACGCGCGTCGTCGACACCCTCGATGGGAGCCCACTCGTTCTCGACCTGCTGGAGGCCCTCGCCGAGGCCGATTCACTCGCCACCGGGCCGGGGGTGTGGAGTCCCTGGAAGGAGACCCTGCTCCGCGACCTGGTGCAGCGCTGCCGGGCGCTGATGGCCGGCGAACCGCCCCCGATCCCCACGCCGCGCAGCGGGCTGGGCACCGAGCTCGTCGCCGCGGTGATCACTGACGGCGGCCCGCAGATCCAGCTGTCCGACGGCGGGCAGGCACGCCCCGCCGATGCCGCCCGCGGCCGCGGGCCGGCCAGCGTGATCGTGGCGGTGCCGAACCGACCTGGGGCGCTGGCCGCCGCGGCGGGAGTGCTGGCGTTGCACTCATTGGAGGTGCACGCCGCCGAGCTGCACACCACGGAGAAGCACGGCACGGAGCGGGTCGCGGTGTTCGAGTTCACGGTGTCTCCGCGCTTCGGCAACCTGCCTGATCCGGCACTGCTGCGCGCGGACCTGGTGCGGGTCCTCGACGGGTCGATGGCCCTGGATGCGGCGTTGGCCCGCAAGGAGCGCGACTACGCGCCGATGACCCCGGCTGGGGACACCATCGCCCCGCCTCGGGTGCTGTGGTTCGACGACGAGGCGACCGGTGCGGTGGTGGTGGAGCTGCGCGCCGCGGACCGGATCGGGTTGCTGCACCGGGTCGCGGTCGCGCTCGAGGGCTGTGGGGTCGACCTGCGGTGGGCCCGGGTCGCGACGCTGGGCGGGTCGGTCGTCGACTCGTTCTGCCTGGACGCCGCGGCGCGGGGTGGCTCATTGCCGCCGGGGGAGCGGCAGCGGATCGCGAAGGCGGTGCTCGCGGCGGCGGCGACGTAGGTTGGGAAACGCCGAACGGCACACTCTTGCCATGGCCCGGTTCGCCACCGGCGGGGGCGCCTCCGTCACGTCCGTCGAGAAGGAAGAAGCCGCCCGATGATCCTGGTGACCGCGATCGTCAAGCCGTTCGCCCTCGGTAAGGTCAAAGCCGCACTCGAGCGGCTCGGTGTCCTGGGGATGACCGTCAGTGAGGTGCAGGGTTACGGCCGGCAGAAGGGCCACACCGAGGTCCACCGCGGCGCGGAGTACAACGTGGACTTCGTGCCGAAGGTGCGGGTGGAGCTGGTGGTGGCCGACGACGCGGCTGACAAGGTCGTCGACGCCGTGCTCCAGGCCGCCCGCACCGGCAAGATCGGCGACGGGAAGGTGTGGACGACCCCGGTGGAGACGATCGTGCGAGTGCGCACGGGGGAGCGCGGCGCGGACGCGATCTGAGCCGGTGCCCATCGCCGCCACGTTTCGGTCGGCTTGGTCGTGTCCGGCGGGCTGTTCGGCCGAACGGCGCAGCGGGCGGAACGAATCACCCCGGATGCGCGTTGATCCGTCGTGATGCCCGCACGCACCCCCCGTGTCGCCGCGCCGCGCTCCCCGACCGTCCCCGTGCGCCTCGTGGTGCCCGGCCGGATCCTGCTCCTGGTGGCCGGAATGCCGGGCGCGGGCAAGTCCACGCTGGTCGCGGGCCTGCCCGCGACGCCCGGCGTGCTCGTGCTCGATTCCGACGTCCAGCGTGGCGCGCTGCGTCGTGCGCTGCCCGACGTCCCGTACCGGTACTACCGCCCGCTGGTCCACCTCCTGCACCGGCTCGCGGTGCTGCGAGCGGCCGTGTCCGCCGTGCCCACCGTGGTGGTGCACCTGCCCGCCACCGGAGGTGTCACCCGGGCCGTCGTCGCGCTCCTCGCCACGCTCACCGCCCGGGTCGCACACCTGCTCTGGCTGCATGTCGATGCCGCCGACGCCCTGCGCAGCCAGTCCGAGCGAGGCCGGATCGTGCCTGCCGCATCGTTCGCCGCTCATGCCGAGCGGGCCGTCTCCACAACGGCGCTGCTGCTGGCCGGACCTCCGCCCAAGGGCTGGCGAAGCGTGACGGTGCTGGACCGCGCGGGCGCCGGTGGTGGGCTCTGCCTGGACACCGGCGACAGTGTCGGGGCGCCCAAGTAGGCTCGTCGGTGTGTTCGACACCCTCTCTGAGCGACTCAGCGGCGCGCTTTCGACCCTGCGCGGCAAGGGTCGCCTCTCCGACACCGATATCGACGCGACCGCGCGCGAGATCCGGATCGCGCTGCTGGAGGCCGACGTCGCGCTGTCGGTGGTCCGCGGCTTCATCGCGCGGGTCAAGGAGCGGGCCAAGGGCGCGGAGGTCTCGGGGGCGCTGAACCCCGCCCAACAGGTCGTCAAGATCGTCGACGAGGAGCTCGTCGCCATCCTCGGTGGCGAGACCAGGCGGATCGCGCTGGCCAAGGAGCCGCCGACCGTGATCATGCTCGCGGGCCTGCAGGGCTCGGGCAAGACCACGTTGGCCGGCAAACTCGCGTACTGGCTCAAGGGTCAGGGCCACACGCCGCTGCTCGTGGCGTGTGACCTCCAGCGGCCCAACGCGGTCAACCAGCTGCAGATCGTGGGCGAGCGGGCCGGCGTCACGACGTTCGCCCCCCATCCGGGCGCGTCAGCGACCGGTCATCCGGCACATCCGGGTGCGTCAGCGACCGGTCATTCACCAGAGCCCGGTATTGGCGTCGGCGATCCGGTCGACGTCGCCCGCCGCGGTGTCGCCCACGCCCGCGACAAGATGTTCGATGTCGTCATCGTCGACACCGCGGGCCGGTTGGGCGTCGACGAGGAGCTGATGCGCCAGGCCGCCGACATTCGCCACGCCACCCGGCCCGACGAGACGCTGTTCGTCGTCGACGCGATGATCGGTCAGGACGCCGTGGCCACCGCCGAGGCATTCCGGGACGGCGTCGGGTTCACCGGCGTGGTGCTCACCAAGCTCGACGGCGATGCCCGCGGCGGCGCGGCGCTGAGCGTCCGCGAGGTCACCGGGCAGCCCATCCTGTTCGCCTCCAACGGTGAGAAGCTCGCCGATTTCGACGTCTTTCACCCCGACCGGATGGCCAGTCGCATCCTCGGGATGGGTGATCTGCTCACCCTCATCGAGCAGGCTGAGCATGCCTTCGACGCCGACCAGGCCGCCGCGTCGGCCCAGAAGATCAGTACCGGTGAGCTCTCGCTGGAGGACTTCCTCGAGCAGATGCTCGCCATCCGCAAGATGGGTCCGATCGGCAACATCCTCGGGATGCTCCCCGGGGCCAATGCCGGGCAGATGAAGGATGCGCTGGCCCAGGTCGACGACCGGCAGCTCGACAAGCTGCAGGCGATCATCCGCGGCATGACCCCGAGCGAACGGGCCGACCCGAAGATCATCAACGGCTCGCGGCGGTTGCGCATCGCCAACGGGTCGGGGGCCTCGGTCAGCGACGTCAACGACCTGGTCAACCGCTTCTTCGAGGCCCGCAAGATGATGAAGCAGATGGCCGGGCAGTTCGGTTTCGGCAGTCGCAGCGCCACCAAGAAGCAGGCCAAGTCCCGCCGGGGCAAGAAGGGCAAGGGTGGACGCGGGCCCACGCCGGTGCGCGGCGGGGCGCTCCCGGCCGGGCTCGGGGCCGGGATGCCCGACCTCTCCCAGCTACCGCCCACGCTGCGCGAGCTCCCGCCGGGTCTCGACCAGCTCCCGCCCGGGTTCGACCCGTCGCGGCTGTTCAAGAAGGGCAAGTAGGGCGTGTACCGGCTGCGCGGCGTGCTCCTCGGGCCGGGCGTGGCGGACGGCCCTGCGCGCGAGGTCGAGCTGTTCGTCGACGACGCCGGGTTGCTCAGCGCGGAGGTCCTGCGCGGGGCCGAGACGCTCGTCGACGGCGGCTGGATCGTCCCCGGTCTGGTCGACGCACACTGTCATGTCGGGCTCGGGCCCGACGGTCCCGTCGACCTCGACCAGGCCGATGTCCAGGCCCGCACCGACCGCGACGCCGGCACCCTGCTCATCCGCGACTGCGGCTCGCCGATCGACACCCGCCCGTTGCAGGCGCGCACGGACCTGCCGGAGATCATCCGCGCGGGCCGGCACCTGGCCCGGCCCAAGCGCTACATCCCCGGGCTCGCCGTCGACCTGGACGATCCGGCGCTGCTGCCCGAGATGGTGGCCGAGCAGGCCGCGGCGGGGGACGGCTGGGTCAAGCTCGTGGGCGACTGGATCGACCGCGGTGCCGGTGATCTCGCCCCGCTCTGGCCCGACGACGTGCTGGTCGAGGCGATCGAGGTCGCCCACGCGGCGGGGGCTCGGGTCACGGCCCACGTGTTCGGTACCGACGCGCTCCCCGGTCTCGTCAGGGCCGGGATCGACTGCATCGAGCACGGCACCGGCCTCACCGACGAGCTGCTCGCGGAGATGGCCGCCCGCGGCACGGCGCTGGTGCCCACGCTGATCAACATCGACACGTTCCCGGCCATCGCCGACAGTGCGGCGCACTACCCCACCTACGCCGCCCACATGCGCGAGCTGCACGCCGGCGCCCGGCAGGTGGTCCGCAGCGCACGGGAGGCCGGGGTGCCCATCTACGCGGGTACCGACGCCGGCGGCGGCATCACGCACGGTCGCATCGTCGACGAGATCGTGGCGCTGCATGCGGCGGGCCTGCCCGCGGCCGACGCGCTCGGTGCCGCGAGCTGGGCCGCACGGGAATGGCTCCGGCGACCCGGGCTGGTGTCCGGTGCCGCTGCCGACCTGGTCGTGTATCGCTCCGATCCGCGGGCCGATCTGTCGGTGCTGCGGAAACCCGCGCTGATCCTGCTGCGCGGGCGGGTGGTCGCGGGCTGAGGCGCAGTGGCGTCACCGCGACGTGCGGAACCCATCCCTGCCGGACCGTCGGTAGCGTCGGGAGGATGGAAGCACCGGAGGGGGAGCAGCACGCTGGGTCGAGGCCGATCGGGTTCGGTCACCCCGCGGCCGGCTGGAGCGCCCCTCCCGACACCCCTCCTGATGACCGGGCTCGGCCGCCCACGAGGCCGCGGCTCCCCCCCAGGCGCACCCATCGCTGGGGTCTGGGAGCGTTCCTCCTGGTCGAAGGCGCGTTCCTGGTGGCCTCCGTGCTGGTCGGCGCCGCGGTTCTCGGCGCCGGTACCCCGTCGGTCGCCGCGATCGCCGCGGCCCTGCTCGTGCCGACCGTCGTCGCCGCCGGCACGGCGCTGCTGGTCACGTGGTTGCGCGGGAATGGCCCGAGGGTGGACCTGGGACTCGTGTGGTCGTGGCGTGACGTCGGGCTGGGACTTGGGTTCGGATTCGGCGGGCTCACCCTCACGGCGATCGCCGGGGCGGTCTACGTCTGGATCGTCGGTCCCGACGCCTCGTCCGCCGTCGGCGACATCTTCGACGGGCAGCGCTCCGGGCTCCTGGCCGCCCTGTTGATCGGGGTGATCGTGGTGGTGATCGCGCCGGTCTGCGAGGAGATCATCTACCGCGGGTTGTTGTGGGGAGCGCTGGAGAAGCTCGGGGCCGGGCCATGGGTCGCGTTCGGGGCGACCACGGTGGTCTTCGCCGTCGCCCATTTCGAGCTCACCCG
Source organism: Pseudonocardia sp. (assembly GCA_050701055.1). GTDB lineage: Bacteria > Actinomycetota > Actinomycetes > Mycobacteriales > Pseudonocardiaceae > Pseudonocardia. The sequence continues at coordinate 6,030 of JBOHEO010000030.1, forward strand.
GGCCCGCTGCTGCTGGTCATCTCGATCCCGATCGGGTTGGCCCGGCTCGTCACCGGCCGGCTGCTCGCCGGCATCGTCGCCCACCAGGTCAACAACCTGCTGCCCGGCGTCGCGCTGGTGCTCGGCCTGCTCGGGGTCCTGCCGATCTGACGTCCGGGGCGTCTGGCAGAATGGGGGATCGGCTCCGCGGCCGGCCCTCTACCGGGCCGCGGCCACCTCACGTCGAGGAACGCGCCGCCCGTAACCCCACGCGGGCAGCGCAGCCTCATCGCCGCACTAACCACCGTGTCATCTCTATGGCGAAGGAGTACCAAGCAGCGTGGCCGTCAAGATCAAGCTGATGAGGTTGGGCAAGATCCGTCAGCCGTATTACCGCATCGTCATCGCCGACGCCCGCGCCCGGCGCGGCGGCCGGGCCATCGAGACGATCGGCAAGTACCACCCGAAGAACGAGCCGAGCCTCATCGAGATCGACTCGGCGCGGGCGCAGTACTGGCTGGGTGTCGGCGCGCAGCCGACCGACCCGGTGCAGCACCTGCTCGAGATCACCGGTGACTGGCAGAAGTACAAGGGCCTGCCGGGCGCCGAAGGTACCCTCAAGCCGCAGCCGGAGAAGATCGACAAGCTGACCCGTTTCCAGGCCGCGCTTGCCGCTGCGGGTCAGGAGCTGACCACCGAGGCCACCACCCCGCGGAAGAAGGCCGACCGCCGGGCCAAGGCCGACGAGGCCGCGGACGGCGCCGCCACCGAGGCTCCCGCGGAATCGTGACAGTGTTGGCTGACGCCCTGGAGCATCTGGTCCGGGGCATCGTCGAGCACCCGGATGACGTGCGGGTCGATCTGGTCACCACGCGGCGCGGGCGCACCCTCGAGGTGCGGGTGCACCCGGAGGACCTGGGCAAGGTGATCGGCCGCGGTGGTCGTACGGCCACCGCGCTGCGTACCGTCATCGGTGGTGTCGGTGGTCGAGGCGTGCGGGTGGATGTCGTCGACACCGACCGGTAGCGGCCCGGCAAGCCGTGGCCCGGAGCTGCTCGTCGGGGTCATCCTCCGGGCCCACGGCCTGCGTGGTGAGCTCGTCGTCGACGTGCACACCGATGCTCCGGGAGAGCGGTTCGCCCCGGGAGCCGTGCTCGCCGCGCATCGTGCCGGCAGCCCCGCCGGGGCGCTGACCGTCGAGTCGATGCGCCCGCATTCCGGGCGCCTCCTCGTCCGGTTCGCCGAAGCGCCCGACCGCACCGCCGCCGAGGGTCTGCGCGGCACCCTGCTGCTCATCGACGCTGCCGCGCTGGCGCCCACGCAGGATCCCGACGCGTTCCACGTCCACGAGCTCGAAGGATTGCGCGCAGAGCTGGCCGACGGCTCCACCGTGGGCACCGTCCGGGAGGTTGTGCACGGGCCGGGTGGGGAGCTGCTGGTGCTGGCCCGTGCCGAGCTGCCCGACGCGCTGGTCCCGTTCGTGCGCGCGATCGTGCCGACGGTCGATCTGGCCGGCGGCCGAGTGGTTCTCACCCCTCCCGAGGGCCTGCTCGACGTCGGGTCACCCGGCTGACGATCACGGCGCGATTGCCGTCCGACCCCCCGAAGAGGTCGACCCGGTCGGTGGATGTCGGAGCGTGCCCTCGTAGAGATCATGCGTGCGCTCAGAAAACCGGGATGCGCCACAAGGCCGTCAAGTCAGGTTGACGGCGCCCGCGTGTCAATGTAGGTTGACGGCCATGGCGGATGCGACACGGGTTGCGGCGGCGGCGTCCAGCAGGGATCCAGCCGTCGGGCTGGCGGCGGTGACCTCCTTGCGGGGATTGCTCGAATCGCTGGAGGAACTACAGGTCACGAACGCGCGGGCGCAGGGCTGGTCGTGGCAGCAGATCGCGGATGCCCTGCGGGTCAGCAGGCAGGCCGCGCACCAGAAGTACCGACGGCTCGGATTCTGAGGGGATCGCCATGTTCGAACGGTTCACCGACAAGGCTCGTCGCGTGGTTGTCGGCGCGCAGGAGGAGGCGCGCGAGCGAGGTGCGGACGCGATCCGCCCCGAGCACGTGCTGGTCTCGCTGTACACCGTGCCGGACAGTCTGGCCGTCACAGTGCTGGCTGGGTACGGCGTCGACCGCACGGTCATGGAGGAGGAGATCGGAAAGCTGCGGCCCGGGGGCCGTCCGGGGCCCGACCCCGTGGCACTCGCCACCCTCGGAATCGACCTCGACGAGGTGCGACGCCAGGCCGAGGAGACCTTCGGGCCCGGTGCCCTCGACCGCACCCGCGCCGCGATCGGTCGCGGCGGTAGGGCCCGTGGGCACATCCGGTTCGACCGCACGACGAAGAAGGCGCTCGAGCTGTCGCTGCGCGAGGCACGGCGGTTGAAGCACAACTACCTCGGCACGGAGCACATCCTGCTCGGGCTCCTGCACGCCGAGGGTGGGGCGGCACACCACATCCTCGGCGCGCGCGGGGTCCGGCTGGAGCCCACCCGCATCATGGTCGAGGAACTCGTGCGCAGTCAGCGGGCGGCAGCCTGATCGCCGGTCTGCGAGGATCGCGCTGGTGCGGATCGATGTCGTCACCATCTTTCCCGGTTACCTGACGCCGCTGCGGGAAGCGTTGGTGGGACGGGCGATCGCGGCCGGGCTCATCGACATCGCGGTGCACGACCTGCGGGACTGGACCCAGGACGTTCACCAGGCCGTCGACGATGCGCCCTACGGGGGTGGCCCGGGGATGGTGATGGGTCCCCAGATCTGGGGTCAGGCGCTGGATGCGGTGCTCGCCGGCGCAGGGCCGGGTCGGCTGGTCGTCCCGACGCCGGCCGGGCGGCCGTTCACCCAGGAGCTCGCACACGCCTACGCCGCCGAACCGCGGCTGCTCTTCGCCTGCGGGCGTTACGAGGGCATCGACCAGCGGGTGATCGAGGACTATGCTCACCGCCTCCCGGTGGACGAGGTCAGCATCGGCGACTACGTGCTCGTCGGCGGGGAGGCGGCGGTGCTCGTGATCGTCGAGGCGGTGGTCCGGCTGCTGCCCGGCGTGCTCGGCAACCCGGCGTCGGCGCAGCAGGACTCGTTCTCCGACGGCCTCCTCGAGGGCCCGGCCTACACCCGGCCGGAGACCTGGCGCGGGCTGGCCGTCCCGGCCGTACTGCGCAGTGGCAACCATGCGGCGATCGCCCGCTGGCGCCGCGATCGCGCCCTGGAGCGCACGGTCGCCCGCCGCCCCGACCTGCTTGCGATCCTGCCCCCTGACGCTCTCGACGACGCCGATCGTTCGATCCTGGCTCGGTTGGCCGAGCGGCGCGGTGACCGGCCGGTTTCGTCGTCGTCGGTCTCGTCTGGCACTATGAACGGGTTGCCGATCCCCGGCGTACCGAGTCGGGGTGACCCGGCGGCGCCACCCTCGCGCGGAGCGGCGCCTCTGCACGACTGCGATCATGACGAGGACGGACCTTCGCGATGAACACCCTTGACGCCCTGGACGCACAGCTGCTGCGCCCCGACATCCCCGCCTTCCGGCCGGGCGACACGCTCAAGGTGCACGTGAAGGTCATCGAAGGGTCCCGCTCCCGGATCCAGATCTTCCAGGGTGTCGTCATCCGTCGGCAGGGCGCGGGAGCGCGGGAGACCTTCACGGTGCGGAAGGTGTCGTTCGGGGTCGGCGTCGAACGCACCTTCCCGGTGCACTCCCCCAACCTGGACCGGATCGAGCTGTTCACCCGTGGTGACGTTCGGCGGGCCAAGCTCTACTACCTGCGGGAGCTGCGCGGTAAGGCCGCCAAGATCAAGGAAAAGCGCGAGACCCCATCCGCCTCCTGACCTACCCGGCGAAGGTGACGTAGCCTCATGGCTGTGGCGCTACCTGAGCTCCCCGACGACCGGCGGGTTGAGCCCCGTCGATTGAGTCCGGCGGTCCAGTCGGCGCCTGCACGGCCAACCGATCCGGTTCCACCCGCTCGCGGTCAGGCACCGGATCCCCCAGTGCGCGGTGGCTCGGCCGGGCCCCCGCCGCCGGGCCGCCCGCCGCCGAGGCCACCCGTGTCCCGCCATGGACTTCCGCCGGTGCTGCCCGGGAAGCGCCCTGCCGGGCCACCCTCGAACGGGCGCCCGGCAGTGCCACCCAACGGGCAGCCGGCTGCGGCGCCGCGTACCGATGCTCCGAACGAGCGCCCGGTTCCGCCGCCGGTCGCTCGGCCCAACAAAGGGCCGGTCGCGCCGTCCAAGGGCTACCCGTACGGTCGCCCGGTGGCACCGCCGCCGAACGAACGGCCGGCTCCGCCACCCAACGGGCGCCCGGCTGCTGCACCGCGCCGGGACGATCCGAGCGGGCGCCCGGTGGCGCCGTCTCATGGTGACAGTCCGGAAGGGCGTCGGGCGGCCGGTCATCGCAACGGGCGCCCGTTCGGGCTGCTCAACCGGCGGCCGGTCGCGCCGCCCCACGATGACGATCCCACCGAGATCGTCCCCATCGACGACGCCCCGACCACGGTCAACGAGCGGGTTCTGGCCGATCCTGGCCTGGATGACCCCGGTCTGGACGACCCGCAGGACGACAAGCCACCGGCCCCGGATACTCCGGCCGAGACGACCGGCACCGAGCCCGCGCGGCGGCATCGGCGGCGTGCAGGACAGTCCCCGGACGAGCGCGCGGCATCGACCTACTGCGCCGAAGCCGGCTCCGGCGCCCGGACACCACGCGCGGGGCGGCGCAGGCGCCCGACGTTCTGGAAGGAGCTGCCGCTGCTCATCGGGGTGGCGCTGCTGCTGACGTTCGGCATCCAGACCTTCCTGGCGAAGGTCTACGTGATCCCGTCCGGCTCGATGGAGACCACGCTGCACGGGTGTACCGGTTGCGCGAACGACCGGGTGATCGTCGACAAGCTCAGCTACCGGTTCGGTGACCCGACATCCGGTGACGTCGTGGTCTTCCGCGGGCCGACGGGTTGGGTCAACGAGTTCGACGTCCAGGAGCCCAGCAACGCCCTGGTCCGCGGCTTGCAACAGTTCGGGTCGCTGATCGGCCTCGCACCGCCGGACGAGAAGGACTTCGTCAAACGGGTCATCGCCGTGGGCGGCCAGACCGTCCAGTGTTGCGACACCCGCAACCGCATCCTGGTCGACGGCGCGCCGCTCGAGGAGCCCTACATCTACTACCTGCCCGAGGCCGGGCCGCCGCGCCAGGACCCGTTCGGGCCGATCCAGGTTCCGGAGGGCCGGCTGTGGATGATGGGTGACAGCCGCAACAACTCCGCCGACTCGCGGGTTCCGGGTCAAGGAGCGGTCCCGGTGGAGAACGTGATCGGCCAGGCGCGCCTGATCGTGCTGCCCGTCAACCGATTCGGCGGGATCGAGGCGATCAATCCGCAGGCCGTCGCCGTCGGGCCTGGTCCGGCCGACCGCAACGGGGGCGCCCCGCTGGCCCTCGGCCTGCTCGGCGCGTTGCCGCTCGCGCTGCGCCGGCGCCGCTCGAGCCGCTCCGTAGGTCGACAGCTTCCTGCCATCCACCCGCCGTCGTAGCTGACTGATGCCCGCTCGTCCTACCCGGCAGCACCGCGCGCCCGCGCGCGTCGTGCTGCCGCCGCAATGGCGTCCAGCCCGGGCGGTCGTGCGCCGCTCGGCGGGCATCTGGACGTTGCAGTCCACGCTGCACCGGCACGGTCTCGGCCCGGTGGCCGGGGTCGACGAGGCCGGCCGCGGGGCCTGCGCCGGCCCGCTCGTGGTGGCGGCATGCGTGCTGCGACCCGGTGACGCGAAGCGTTTCGACGGGCTCACGGACTCGAAGCTGCTCACCGCCGTCGCCCGTGAGGAGTACTATGCGCTGATCACCCGCTGGGCCCAGGACTGCGCGGTCGTCGTGATCCCGCCGCTCGAGGTCGACCGGCGCGGCGTGCACGTGGCGAACATCGAGGGCATGCGGCGGGCAGTCGCGGCTCTGGCGGAGCCGCCGGGCTACGTGCTCACCGACGGGTTCCCGGTGCGCGGGTTCGGCCGACCGGCCCTCGCCGTGCCCAAGGGTGACCAGGTGGCGGCCTGCGTCGCCGCCGCATCGGTGCTGGCCAAGGTGACCAGGGATCGGATCCTCATCGAGCTGGACACCGAGTTCCCGATGTACGGGTTCGCCGGGCACAAGGGCTACTGCACCTCGGCCCACGAGGCCGCGCTGGCGGCGCACGGCCCGAGCCGGGTACACCGGTACTCGTTCGTCAACGTGCGTGCGGCCGCCGCCGTTCGGCTTCCCGCGGGTCTGGTCCACAATTACCGGTCGGAGGCGCCGAGCCTGCCGGACATGGACGTGGACGTCGACTGAGGGGCACCGGCCGTGAGCGAGCTTGCGAGCTCACCGATCAACGCAGCCGAGCTTGCGAGCTCACCATTCAACGCAGCAGCGCCGCGAGAGCGGCCGACGAGCGTCAGCGAGGAGGGCTCTTGAGCGCCGAGGATCTGGAGAAGTACGAGACGGAGATGGAGCTCACGCTCTACAAGGAGTACCGGGACATCGTGGCCCAGTTCTCCTACGTGGTGGAGACCGAGCGCCGGTTCTATCTGGCCAACTCGGTGCAGCTCGACGCGCGCAACGCCGACGGCGAGATCTACTTCGAGGTGCGGATGTCCGACGCCTGGGTGTGGGACATGTACCGTCCGGCCCGGTTCGTCAAGAACGTGCGGGTGCTGACGTTCAAGGACGTCAACGTCGAGGAGCTCGACAAGCCGGACCTCCGGCTGCCCGAGAGCAACCAGTTCGGTTCCTGACACTACCGCACCACCCCCGACGCGTTGCCGCATCCGCGCCTATGTCAGGGCGGTTGTCCCCAAGCGCTGCTGGTTGTCCACAGTTTCGAAGATGGGCTGCCCGCGGTGGCCGAATCGCTGGATCGTGAACGGCATGGCAGCGAAGGACGAGCTCGGGCGCCGCGGGGAGGACCTTGCGGTGCGCTACCTGGAGCAGTGCGGTCTGGTGGTGTTGTCGCGGAACTGGCGGTGCCGCGACGGTGAGATCGACGTGGTGGCCACCGACTCCGATCGGCTGGTGGTCTGCGAGGTCAAGACCCGTTCCGGCACCCGGTTCGGGGAGCCGGCCGAGGCCGTCACCACGCGCAAGGCCATTCGGATCCGGCGGGTCACCCAGGCTTGGCTGGCCGCGCACCAGGTGCGCTGGTGTGAGATCCGGTTCGACGTGGTGGCCGTGCTCGCGGAGCCGGGTCGACCGGTCACCGTGCAGCACTACCAGGCGGCATTCTGATGGGGCTCGCGCGCGCGTGGTCGGTGGCTTTGCACGGGGTGGACGGCCGGCCGGTGGAGATCGAGGCCGATGTCGGTGGCGGGTTGCCCGGTATCCATCTCGTGGGCCTGCCCGACGCGGCGCTGCACGAGTCCAAGGACCGGGTGCGGGCCGCGGTGGTCAACTCGGGGCGCGTCTGGCCCAACGAGCGCATCGTGCTGGCGCTGTCCCCGGCGACGCTGCGCAAGACCGGCAGCGCGTTCGACCTGGCGCTGGCCTGTGGAGTGCTCGCGGCGAAGGGGGTGGTGGCGCAGCAGGCGCTCGACGACACGGTGCTGCTGGGTGAGCTGGCGCTCGACGGCCGGCTGCGGTCGGTGCCCGGGGTGCTGCCCTGCCTGCTGGCCGCCCGATCGGCCGGGTTGCGCCGGGTCGTGGTGCCCGAGTCCGCCCTGGCGGAGGCGGCGCTGGTCGACGGCCTCGATGTCTTCGGCGCGGGCTGCCTCAACGAGGTGCTGCGATTCCTGGCGGGCGAGGACGTGCTGCGCAGGCCGGGACCGGTGGCGTCGTCGGGCGGCGACGAACCACCTGATCTCGCCGACGTCGTCGGGCAGGACGACGCCCGCCGGGCCCTCGAGGTCGCCGCGGCGGGCGGGCACCACCTGCTGCTCGTCGGACCGCCGGGTACCGGCAAGACCATGTTGGCCCAGCGCATCGTCGGGTTGCTCCCCCGGCTCGACGCGGAGGAGGCGCTCTCGCTGGCCGCGATCCGCTCGGTCGCCGGGCGGTTACCGGCTGACGGGCCGCTGAGCAGCGTGGCGCCGATGGTCGCCCCACATCACTCCAGCTCGATGGCGGCACTGGTCGGGGGTGGCAGCGGGATCGCCCGGCCGGGAGCGGTCTCGCTGGCGCACCGGGGGATCCTGTTCATCGACGAGGCGCCCGAGTTCGGTGCCCATCTGCTCGACGCGCTGCGCACCCCGCTGGAGGACGGCGAGGTCCGGTTGGCCCGGTCGGAGGGCACGGTGCGCTACCCGGCGCGGTTCCAGCTGGTGCTTGCCGCCAATCCGTGCCCGTGCGCGCCGGCGCACGACCGCGACTGTGTCTGCCCGTCGGTGGTCCGCCGTCGGTACCTGGGGCGGCTGTCGGGCCCGCTGCTGGACCGGGTCGACCTGCAGGCCCGGATGTTCCCGGTCACCGCACTCTCCGGCGCCGCCGAGCACACGGAGGACACCGCCACCGTGCGGTCACGGGTGCTGGCCGCCCGAGCGGCCGCGGCGCACCGCTGGGCCGAGCACGGGTGGCGCACCAACGGTGAGGCGCCAGGGCCGATGCTGCGCACCCGGTTCGCGCTGCCCCGGGCCGCCACTCGGCCGCTGGACGCCGGCCTGCGGGCCGGGGCGCTCACCGCCCGGGGCGCCGACCGCGCGCTGCGGGTCGCGTGGACCCTCGCCGATCTTGCCGGGCTCGATCGACCCGACCGCGACACGGTCGAGAACGCCTTGTACTTCCGGGACCGGAGGGCGGCGTGAACAGCAGCACGGCAGCGGTGCCGGCCGAAGAGGTGCTGCTTGCCCGGGCGTACCTGTCCCGGGTCGCTGAGCCTCCGGCCCCGGGGCTGGGCCGCTTCGTGGAGCAGGTGGGTCCGGTCGCCGCGGCGGCGCGAGTGCGCTGCGGTCAGGTGCCCGAGCCGGTGGCCCGCGAGACCTCCGCCCGCCGATCGGTCGACCGTGCCTCGGCCGACCTTGCGGCAGCCGCCGCGGTTGGTGCCCGGCTGCTGACCCCCGAGGACGAGGATTGGCCGCATTGGCCTTTCGCGGTGTTCACTGCTGTCGGTGTCCCCGAGCTCGCACCCCCGCTGGCGCTGTGGGTGCGGGGCCCGGGCCGGCTGGCCGAGATGTGTGCGCGGGCCGTCGCGGTCGTGGGTGCCCGGGCCGCTACCGCGTATGGCGTGCATATTGCGGGTGAGGTGGCTGCCGGGCTGGCCGACCGCGGCGTCACCGTGGTGTCCGGTGCGGCGATCGGGATCGACGGGGCGGCGCACCGGGGAGCGTTGGCCGCCGAGGGCCCCACCGTCGCGGTGCTCGCCTGTGGGGTCGACCGGGCCTATCCGGCGGCGCATGACGCGCTGCTGGTGCGGATCGCCGGGAGCGGGCTGGTCGTGAGCGAGTACCCGCCGGGGTGCGTTCCGGGTCGGCACCGGTTCCTGGTGCGCAACCGGTTGATTGCCGGGATGGGTGCTGGTGTGCTGGTGGTGGAGGCCGGGGTGCGCAGCGGTGCCCGACGCACCGCGGCCGACGCCGGCGCGTTGGGGCACCTGGTGATGGCGGTGCCTGGGCCGGTCACCTCCGGGCTCTCCGCTGGCTGCCACCAGCTGGTCAGGGACGGCGCGGTGCTGGTCACGCGGACCGAGGAGGTGCTCGAGGCGGTCGGCCGGATCGGACTTGACCTGGCTGAGGAGCTGACCGCACCCGCGCGGCCCACCGACGGTCTCGAGGGTGTACTCGCGCTGGTGCACGACGCGCTGCCGGCGCGCGCGGCCCGGGAGACCCGCTGGCTGGCGATGGAGGCCGGGGTTCCCCTGGACGCTGTGCGGGCCGCCCTGGTCGACCTCGAGCGCCGGGGCCTGGTCGAGCACCGCGACGGCCGGTGGCGGCGCCCGGCGCGGGCCCGGGCGGGCTGAGCAAGAAGGTGTAACGGGGGCGGCCTCAGTTTTCCTTGTGTGGGCCCTCCTCAGTGGGGCGTGCAGCTCACCATCAAGGAACTGACGGAGACTATCGGCAAACCACCGACCGTCCTCGCCCTGGCCGGCCGGCTCGGGCTGGCCAACACCACGTTCCGGCGGAACTTCCCGACATCGCCGCCGACCTACAGCATGAACGAATCGCTGGAAGGACCGGTTCAGCGTCGGCTGAAGCTGCCATCAACCGGTTCGATCAGCTCAAGCAGGACAACGTCAAGCTCCGGAGAGACAATCACGAACTCGCCGAACACCTCGAACTGGCCGCCGCGAACATTCAGCGGCTCACCCTCGAAAACCACCGGCTCCGGCAACAACTGGAAACCGCCGCCAAGGTCACCCGCATCGAATCCAGCAGACCCCGATAGCCCAAGCTGACGTTCCACCTGCCGGTTGCGGCCGATCACTCCGTCCGGCCGAACCGGTCCTCATGATCGGTCAGCTCAAGCCGCCAGCAGGTTGCGGTGACGTCGTCGACCCAGTGCTTGCCCAGCACGGCGGGGTCGGCCTTGTCGCCGATTCCCAGGGACAGCTTCACCATCTCCCCGAGTACGGCGATCGCATCGTCGGAGAGGTTGGTGACGAACTCGAGGGTGAAATCCGGAAGCTGGCGCCGGTCCATCGTCTGCTCGACGTCGGTGTTGCCCTGGTGATATTCCACGGCACCGGAGTAGTGGGCGCACATCATGTGTACCGCTGTCCGCTCGGCCTCGGTCAGACGGTTCTCGTCGACGTCGGTGAAGTACCGCAGGCTGCATTTGTTCTCGTTCGGGTGCGCCCATCCGACCAGGGAGATCAGTTTGATCAGGCGGTAGTTGTCATCCATGCACCCGATCCTCCCGCATGATCAACAACTGGCGGATGCCGGTTGCCTTGTGACGGCACAGGCCCAAAGACGCCTGGATCGGTGGTCCCGTTCGGCACCGGGGCTAGCGTTCCCAGCGGGCGATGGCGTCCCGGACGTCGTCGCCGTGCCTGCTGATCGCGGTCTTCAGCTCAGCCATCGCGCGGGAGTGCCGACCCAGCGCGGGAGCGTGTTCGGCGAGGTTGCCGGCGTGTCGATCCAGCGCTTCGGCATGGGCCTGGAGCTGTTCGCTCATCTGCTGGTGGTGACGCAGCAGCAGTTGCTGGTGATCCCCGGCCGCGCGGGTCTGGTGATAGACCGCCAGCAACGCCTCCACTTGGGCCTTGGCCAGTAGGTTCGTCGTGTTCTCGAGGTCGGCCTTGGCCTTCTGAGACAAGCTCTCGGCGATCTCGGCGTGGCTTTCAGCGACTTCGCGGTGTTCCCACCACGTCATCGCGTCCGGATCTGGCGGTGACGTGTCGCGGTTGCGCATCGGCTTAGGCTAAGCCTGGGCACCGACAGAGGATGGCTGGGCTGGGCCATGCGCCGCGTGCTCAGCGAGCCGCGCCTACGGCGTTGGGCGCAAGTCGGCGGATGCGCTGGCCGTGCACGCTGGCGGCACCGAGCGCGTCGACGATCGGCGCGACGGCGTGTTCGGGGTCGGTGTCGGAGCGGCAGGTGAACAGGTCGACGTGCGCGAGGTGGTGTTCGGGCCAGGTGGCGACGGTGAGGTGGGATTCAGCGAGCACGAGCACGCAAGTGATGCCGTGGGGTTGGAACATCACCGGCAGCTCACCGAGCACGGTGCAGCCGAGCCGGTCGACAGCGGATCGCATCGCGTCGAGCAGGTCGGCGGGCTCGAGGTCGATGCCGGTGCAGCCGGTGAGGTCGTACACAGCGTTGATCACGGTCTTCTCCCGGTGGTCAGTTCGATCGCTGGGCGGGCAGGTCGTCGTCGCGGAGCAGGTCGGCGAGATAGTCGACGGTGTAGGCACGGTGCAGCCGGCGCGGTTCGGCGGCCCACCGGGTGATCTCGGTCCAGAGGGCGTCGAGGGCGTGCTCGCCGTGTTCGTCGAGCAGGAGCTCAAGGTTGAGGAACGATTCGGGCAGGTCGGCGTAGTCGGGGCCGTAGCGCACGTAGAGGGATTTGGACAGTTTGCCACCGCTGCGGTCGAGCACGAGCGGGGTGAACACGCTGACCGGCCAGTCGGTGACCGGGATGCCGAGGGCGGCCAGCGCGGGCGCAAGGACGTGCGCGTGCCAGGCGCCGCCCCAGTCGGCACCGTCGATGGACACCGAACAGGCTTGGTAGAGGTCGCGTTCAGCGGAGAGCAGGAATCCTTTTTGAATGGAGCGGATCGGGGTGTTGGCGTCATACCAACCGGTGGTGCGGTGGATGTCGATGGTTTCGCGATAGTCACCGTGGTGCGGGCAGTGCGAATCGAGGTGGACTTCGCCCTCGCCTGCGGTGATCCGCAGGCTGCGCCCCGATTTCTCCATCAGCTGGCACTGTGGGCACCGGGGCCGGATGCGTACGATCCCGTCGGCGGGGGACACGATCGGCCGGAACTGTTCGAGCCGGGATGCGATGGCGTGCAAGCATTCCCGCACTGGCGGCAGGCTCTGATAGACGCCGTAGGGCCGGAACTCGTAGCGCACGTTTGCGCGGCGCGAGGCCCAGTCGAGCAGTCGCTCGAACCCGGAGACCCGCGCGTCGCGGTCGAGGTGTCCGCTGTCGATGAGGTCGCCGACGGTACGGGTGTAGACATTGCCGTCGATGGTGATCTGTTCGGCGGGCGCGTTTTCCAGCGCGTCGAACACGATCGTCGCGGGCAGCTCGAGTTTGTCGGCGGCGTGCGCGGTCAGCGCGAACACGGCCAGCACGGTGACGACGGTGCCAATGTGAGGGGTGCCGTTGAGCTGGGCGGCGGTGGTGACCCGCAGGCGCTGGGTGCCGCGGGCGGCGGCGCGCAGCAGGTCGGCGTTGTCGGCGGTGAGGTGCGCGATCCCGACCGGTGCGAAGATCAGCTCGGATGGTCCGGGGCGCTGCTCCTCAGTGGACGGGTCGCTAACGGGTGCGGTCATGACGGGGTTTTCCTTCCGACGTAGGTCCATACAGCGGGGAAATCCGGGTCGGCGCTCGGTACGCGGTGCAGCAGCAGGAGAGTGATCCCGGCTTGGCCCGCGGCGTGCTGGTACAGCGCCTCGGTGAGATCCACGCGGCCGGTCGGGTCGCGGGCGACCCAGTTCGCTCCGGCACACCAGCCACCCGGTTCGAGCACGCGGTGCAACGTCGTGAACCGGTCGCTGAAATGGACCGCGTCGCGACACAACCCGAGCAGCCCGAACTGGGTGACGAGCTCGACCGGCTCCTCGGCCAGTTCGGACGGCGCCGGGCCGGCGAGGCAGTCGGCGAGGAGGAGACCGGCCAGGGCGTGGCAGCGGCGTGCGAAGGCGTCGGGGTCGGGGCGTCCGCACAGACGCAGCGCGGTGGTGTGCACACCGCGCGGTTGGGCGGCGTGCGCGAACTGCCGGAGGATGTCCAGCCGGGCGGGGTTGAGGTCGACGGCGATCAGGTGCTGGGCGCGCAGCGCGATCGCCCACAGCAGGGATTCCGAGCCGCTGCCGAAGTCGACCCAGGTGCCCACCGGCGGAATCTGCATCAGGCCGGCCAGGACGTCCTCGGTGCCGAGCCCGAATCGGAACTGCTCGGCGTAGTAGCGCCGCCAGTACTCGCGCGCATCGGCGACCGTGGCGTTCACCGCGGGCTCCGGCTTGGGGTGGTGGCGAGGAATTCGGAGAGCCCGCCATGGCCGGGCAGGGCTCGCACGTGGACAAGCCCGGCGGCAGTGAACGCGTCGGCGAGGTTGCCGACGGAGGGCAACGCCAGCTCGACCGTGGTGGTGTGGAGCTTGTCGCCTGCCGGGTTGCGGTAGTCGAACTCGATCGTCAGCGCGTTGTCACGGCGGTATTGGCGGCGGCGCCGCAGGACCGCGCCGGCGGCCTCGGCGGGGCGGAACCAGCGGTCGGCGAACCACACCCCGTGCTGGCGGTGCGGGTCATAGAAGGTCGCGGTGTCGATACCGCCGCCGGGATGGGTGCAGGCGACCTGCGCCAGCACCTCCACGCCGGGACGGAGGACAGAACGCAGCCCGGCCAGCAGCTGCGCCAGCGGGGTTTGCCGGGCGAGCTGGTTGAGCGCGCCGCCCGGCAGCACCACGAGGTCCACATCGGACAGTTCGGACAACTGCTGCATGGTCGACAGCGTTGGGTGCACACGGTCAGCGGGCAGGCCAGCGTCGTCGGCGTGGCCGGTGGCAACCTCGAGCATGTCCGGGCACGCGTCGACGAGCGTGACAGCCGCACCGGCATGGGCGTACTCAGTGAGGAAATGCCCTGTGCCGCAAGGGATTTCCGCGACATGGCCCGTGGTGTCGAGCAGGCCGCGCAGCAGCCGCGGACGTCGCGCATCGGCGGTCTCAGCGCGGCAGAACTGTGCCCGCCGCCGGTAGGAGTCGGCCACGACGCTGCTGGAGACCGTCATGCTGGTACTCCGTGGAAGGCGGCGTGCTGGCGGCACACCGGATGAATCAACCGCCCGCCGTGGGCGATGCGCGCGGCCTCGATCGCCGCGTCTTCCTTACCCTGAAGGGCGACGCGGGCCAGCCGCACCAGGTAGGGCGCGGCGTTGGCCGTGTACGCCTCGGTGGCGGTCACGGGCACCAGCGCGGGCAGGACGTCCAGCTTGACGTGCAGCACGCCGTGCACCACGCGGGGCGGATCACCCGGAGACTGCACCGGGCCAGCGGTGGGCAGATACCCGTCGCCGTATCCGGCCGTGGCGTCCACGATGACCGCACCGCGTTTCATGGCCCGCAGGTCGACCTCGGTGACCATGGGCGGGGTGTCGAACGTGGAGATCAAGATCGCGCCGACGACCAAGTCCGCCTCGGCCAGCTCCTGCTGCCGCGCCTGCGGCGTGTTCACCACGATCCGCACACCGGGCGGTGCGCTGGTCCGGTACCGCTCGGCCGAGGCGTCCGCGCGGGCGAGCACGGTGACGTGGGCACCGAGCGCGGCGGCGGTGCGGGCAGCTGCGACACCGACGTTGCCGCAGCCGATCACCGCGACCCGCGGTGGTCTCGCGCCCCGGATGCCGGCCAGCAGCACGCCCCGCCCAGCGGCGGTCTGGAGAGCGTGCGCGCCGTGCAGGATCGCTTGCGCGCCAGCGATTTCACCGCCCGGCACGGCCAGCGGGAACCGGCCGTCGGCTTCGACGAACTCGTAGCTGTAGGCGCTCACTCGCCGCTGGGTTAACGCGTTCAGCAACCGTGGGTCGCCCTCGGCGTGGAACAGCGCGCCGATCGCCTGGCCTGGCTGGAGCCGGTCTAGATCATCCGGGGCGGCGGACTTGTAACGCAGCACCAACGGCGCGGCCCACACCGCATCCGTCTCGGCGAACCGCACGCCGACCGCGGCCAGGTCGGCGTCGTCGACGAACACGCCCGTGCCGATCCCACGCTCGGCCAGCAGAGCGAAACCCGCCGCGCGCAACGCGCGCGCCACCAGTGGGGTGAGCACGGTGCGGCGGTTGCCTCGCCCGGTTTCGCGGGGAAAGCCGATCATGGGCTCGGGCCTGATAGACATTCGACATCCTCCGCGCGGTCGCCGTGGCGTGTGTTCACAGCGTCACGCACAGTGAGGCCGGTGCCCATGTCACCGGGTTGCCGGTTTTGTTCACCGGTTGCGCATCCGTTCCCACGACGGCGTCGAAACCGCAGCGACGGCACGTTCTGGAGTGTGTCGCCCGTACTCGACCGGGTCGCGGGTTTAGGCTTCGCCACTTCAGCGAACTGCCCCTTGCGGCGGTAGATCACCGTGTGGACGGAGCCTGGAGTGCAGACCGACCTGTTCGGCACCGACCTTCCCCGTGAGCGGGTGCTGATGTCGCTCAACCCGGAGTACTACGAGCTGATGTGGCAGCGGCTCAAGACCCACGAGTTTCGGCGCCGCTACCTCGCCGGCCGCCCCACCACCTGGTACGTGTACCTGACCGCGCCGACCTCAAGACTGGCCGCGGTGATCGACCTTGATGAGGCCGTGGCCGACAGCCCGCAGGCAATCGCGGCCATCGCCGAGCACGCCAACCCCGGCAACGGGGAATCCGTCTACGCCTACCTCAAGGACCTCGAGCGCGGCTATGCGCTGCCCATCCGCACGGTCCGCGAATACGAGGGATTCACCGCCGAGCAGCTGGCCACGATGCTCGACGGGTTCCACCCGCCGCAGGGCTACACCCTGATCGACAAGCACCCGAAGTGGGTGCGGGTCTGCGACCAGCTCGCCCAGGCGCCGGTGATGCGTGAGCTCGTCGTGGCCCATCCTGCCCCGGTATCCTGATCGGCGGCGGGAAAGGCGGGCGGATGGCCGAACGGGCAAGCAGAACCACGTCGGCCGTGATGTCGCCCCTGCGTCAGGCGCGCATGGCCATTCCCGCCACGCTGGAGCAAGTCTGCGCCGACCTCGACCAGCGATCTACGGACGGTTCAGCCGGGGTCACACCGGGCATGTTGTCCGGCTGGGAACTCGGCAAACACACCACCAGCATCCGCTACCGCAAGATGCTCGCCGACTACTACGCCCAACCCCCGGAGATCCTGTTCGCGCACCAGGACCAGCAGCTGACCGCCGCGGCCGAAACCCCAAAACTCCTCGTCGGCCACCACGACCTGCGCGACGCGATGACCGGCGTCGTGCGCACCGCGCGCACCTGCCTGGCCGTCGTCGGGTCTCGCTCCCGCGACGCCCGCTACCTCGAAGTCATCGAATCCACCCTGGCCGAGCACCCCGAGCTGGTGCACTACCGGGTGCTGTTCGGCCCGCCGCGGCACCAGGTGCTCAAAGACCACCTGCTGCGGCTGGTCAAGCTGCGCGACCCGCATGACCGCAGCCTTGGCTTGAAGACCCTGCACATCGGCATCGTCGAGGACGATGCCGGCACCCCCGAACGGTTCTTCTGCACCTCCGAAACCGCCGCCGTCGTGCCCATCCCTTCGGTCACCTCCGCCGAAGCGTTCGACTCCGGGGTCCTCTTTGAGGCCGGCGTGGCCGAACGCTTGATCGACCACGCCCGCCAGGTCTACGCCGGAGCGCGACAGGTAGAAACGGAGCACGCCATACGCACGTTGCCGACGGTGCGAAGCTAGACATCACCACGCGGAAGGAGGTGAGACCGGTGAACACCACCCACCACGCCGCGCTGCACGAGGTGCAAGCCGCGGCCAAGGAAGACCAGGAATCCGTACTCGAGCTGACCCAGCGGCTCGTCTCGATCCCCAGCCGCGGCGGCGTCGACCCCTACGAACCCGTTCTCGACCTGCTCGCCGACTGGCTCGACCAGCGCGGCCTCGCCAGCACCGTGCTCAGCGACGCCACCGGCGCCGTCGTCGGCCTCACCACCGAAGTCACCGGCGGCAAGCCCGGCCCCCGGTGGGTGCTCGACGCGTGTCTGGACACCGCCCCCTTCGGCGACGAGCACGCTTGGACCCACCCGCCAACCTCAGCCACGATCGCCGACGGCTGGCTCTACGGCCGCGGCAGCGCCGACAGCAAATCCGGCGCCGCGATCTTCTGCCACATCGCCGCCCGGCTCGCGACCATCGCCGACCAGGTGGCCGGCACCCTCGTGCTGCTGTTCGACGTTGATGAGCACACCGGCGGATTCGGCGGCGCCAAACGCTACTTCGATGAACCCGACGCGCCCGACGACGTCGCCGGGGTGATCATCGGCTATCCCGGCATGGACAAACTCGTCGTCGGCGGCCGCGGCGTGCACCGCGCCAAACTCCACGTCCACGGCATCGCCTCGCACTCCGGCGGCAGCAAAACCACCCCAAGCGCGATCGAGAAAGCCGCGCACCTCATCCGCGCACTGTCCACCGCCGAACTACCTGACGGGGCCAGCGCCGACTTCCCGCTGTCCGGAAAGCTCACCGTCACCGCGGTCACCGGCGGCCAAGGTTATTCGGTCACTCCGGACCTGTGCACCCTCAGCGTCGACGTCCGCACCACACCGGCCTTCGACAGCGACGCCGCCACCCGCCTGCTCGAACAGCTCACCAGCCGGGTCGACGACGCCTGGCCCGGCACCCGCCCCACCCTCATCCAGGTCGACACCCGCTGGCCGGCCTACGCCCTCGCCAACGACTCTGCGCTGCGCGCGGCGATCCTCGACGCCGCCGCATCAGCGGGAGTCGAAGTCGAACCGAAGATCGCCGGACCCGCCAACATCGGCAACTACCTCGCCGGGCTCGGCATCCCCGCCACCGCCGGCTTCGGCGCCACCTACACCGGCCTGCACGGCACCGACGAACGCATCCGCATCGACACCATCCCCACCGTCCAAGCCATCTACCACCACGCCGCACTCACCCTGCTCACCACGTGACGTCCGGCAGGACTTCCGGCCAGTTCGGCTGGCTGGAAGCCCAGACCGGGACGCCGATCACCGCCGTCCTGGCCGACCTGCTCGCCCACCCGAGGGGACGCCCGTGACCACGACGAACACCACCACCACCGTCGAATGGGGTTCGCACGCGCAGCGCCACCCGCCCGCACGGCCAAGGCCGGGTCCAGCCCAGTTCGCTGCGCAGCTCGCGTAGCCGGGAGGCGCTTGGGATCGGTGTTCACGACTGCGCACCTCCCTGCGGCTGCGGGCCTGGTCGGCTGGGTCCGGCCGGGCATGGGAAGAGCGTCGCTGTTAAAGGTGTCTGAGGTCTAACAAGCGGTAGCTGTACAAGCCGTACTTGTTCGTGGTCAGGCGAGCAGGATCGGGCGGTGTCGCCACGCGAGCCGCAGGAGGCCGGCGCCTGCTGCTTGGGTGGGCTCGTGGTTCGCATACTGCTCCACGGTCTCCGCGGTGAATGGCACGGCGGGGAGGATCGACCCCTCCACGTTCAAGGCGGCGACCTTGCCGAACAGCGCGTCGTACAAGGGTGCGTCGATGGTGACGACGGTCAGGATGTCGGTGGCGAAGGTGAGCGGATCGACTCCGATGCCCACGCAGAACGCGCGGACCCGTGCGGTGTCGAGTGCTCGGGTCAGGTGGTTGGCGAAAGACCAGGCGCCATAGTCGATCGGTCCGCGGTGAGTCTTGTAGTCCTCGGATTCTCCGCGCAGCTCCTCGGCGAGTTCGCGGACGATGCAGCGCCACAGTGAGAAGTCGTTCGTGGCGTTCCACGATTGTTCGCCGGCCGGCTGGAAGATGCCGACCGGCAGGACCTGGTACATGCCCCCGGCGTGGCCGACGGTGGCGCCATCGCGACGGTGCAGCGGGAACGTCACCGCGCCTGTCGTTCGGTCGTATCGCAGGGTGAGTGTGCTGAGAGCGACATTCATGGGGCGGCATGCCGGGTCGCAGGGATCGCCGATCGCGGCACGGAAATCGTGCGTGGTGATCTCGCCGAGTACCGCTGCGGTGAACTCGTGCGCGACGGCGTCGCCCACGTCGATGCCGTCGAAGTAGGTACCGCGGCCGAACACCATGTGCGGGCTCGATTGCAGGTCTGCGCGCCGGAGGCGGTACGTGGAACGGTTCTCGAAGATGCCGGGCGCGGCGAGTGCGGCGACGGCGTCGGAGTAGCTGCGGTACCTCGTGCCGTCCGCCCGTACCGGACGCAGTCTTTGGACGACGGGCTCGGTTCCCGTGATGCCGCCGAATGCTGCGTCGGGCGTGTACTGCAACTGGATATGGTCGAGCGGAATCGGTGCGTCCGGCAGCCAGCGCGGCGTGCTGAGCAGCGGTGTTTCTTCGACCGCGGCGGATTCCGGGTAGTCGCGGGCCACGGTGAGGGCGAGTTCGTACCGGTGTTCACGGAAATGGCTCCGGATGCGTAGCCACTGCTGTTCGCTGTCGGTGAGCTGCCTGTTCAGGGCTTGTCGCTCCTTGGGTCTGGGCGGCTACAGGCCGAGGATGCGGTGGCGGTGGCGCCAGGCGAGGGCAAGGCAAGCGGCGCCCGGTGAGGCTATCGGCTCCGAACTGAGCATTCGTCGTATTGATTCCCGGGTGAACGGGACTCCCTCGGTTGCCCGACCGTCGCCGATCGCGACGATTTCGCCTTCCTCGTTGTAGCGGGTCGCGGCCCCGAATGCGCGGATGAACACGTCGTCATCGATCACGACAACGGTCAGGATCGTTGCCGCGAGTGTCAGCGCGTCCAGGCCGAGACCGAGTACGAACGGGACCAGGGTGCCGGCTGTCTGGGCGTCCTCCAGCTCGCGGTACAGAGGCCAGGCGTTGTAGTCGATCGGTTTGCTTCGGGTGCCGTCGTGTTCGGGTGTGCCCAGCAGCTCCTCGGAGTACTCGCGCACGATGTTGCGCCACAGGTCGAAGTCGTTGCGCCGATCCCACAGAGCGACGCTTGCCGGCTGGAACTCGCCGGCCGGGATCACGTCGTAGACCCCTGCGGCGGTGGCGACCTTGGCCGGATCACGCCAATGCAGCAGGAAACTGGGCTCGGCCGGGTATCGGCGTAGCCGGATCGTCAGCGTCGTCACCGCGGGGATGATCGCCCGCCGGCTGAAGTCGAACGGATCGCCGATCAGAGTTCGAAACGGCAGCGCATCGCGCAGTGGCTCGATCGAGTCCGGAAGCCCGCAGTCCCGGCGGAGACAGGCGATGGCCAGCTCATGGCCGAGCGCCTCGGACACATCGAGCTTATCGAAGTACGCCGCTAACCCAAAATGCAAAGAGTCCGCGCCGAGTTGCTCGCCGAGCAGGCGATAGCTCAGCCGCGATTCGAACAGCCGCGGCGGGTCAAGGTGCCGGACGGCCGACGTGTAGCTGTCGAACGACCGGCCTGGAGCGCACAGCGGACGGGTCGAGAGCGTCTCGGCCTCGCACCCGTCGACGGCGACCGCGTGTGGCTGCTCATCAAGAGTCAGCCGCAACGATCGCAGTTCCGCCGGCCCGTCCGAGATCCAGCCCTGGCCGGCGATCAACGAGGTGTCCGGCACCCGGTGTTCTGCCGGGTACAGCTCGACCGCGAGCCGCGCCAGTTCGGATCGGTGCTGGTTGAGCCAGCGGCGCTCGTGACGCCACCGGGCTTGGTCGATGACGACTGCGGTGTCGAGCTCGGCGCGAGGTCGGCCCGGTGACAACCCGAGATCCTCGGCAGAGATGCCGAACACAGACACCGCTCGCTGCCGCAGCTCGTACGACATCGCCTGCCGGCCGTTCTCGAGTTGGCTGAGGTTCTGCTGCGTCATGCCGAGCAGCCGTGCTGCCTCTACCTGGCTGCGGCCCGTCGATGTGCGCCAGGCGCGCAGTACGGCACCGGTACCGTCGGCCGGCGCCGCGCTCGATCGGCTGAGCCACTCCCCGGCGGCCGAACTCGGCTCGTCGGCATGGTTGCAACTCGCGCATGTCGGCTCAGGGTTGTACCGGCTCAGCGGCGCACCGCAGCGCACGCACTGCCGGACGGCCTCTGACGTTTCGGTGTGCACCGCTGCCGTTCCCCCTTCCGTCCAGGTCAGCCTATCCGCCAGGCACAAGACCGCGGGACCAGGAGCGAACTACTTCGGGATTAGGGCGTGTCTCATGGATCTTGTTTGGATGGGTTGCGGAGCCAGATCTTGATCGATGCGACGTCGACGGTGCCGTTGAAGACGAAACCGCCGCAACCACGGGGGGCGAATCACAGCCCACCACCCAACTCCCGCCACACCAACAGCCGGTCCGCGTAACGGCCGTACACGTCCCGCTGCGACACCGGATCGACCACAGCCACGCACCGCCGCAACAAACCGGCGTCAGTACACAACGCGCACGCCGGGTCGTGAGCTGAGACCGGGTGCCAGCAACCCCGGCATAGAAGATCATCTCGGACGCCTGAGCGACCGATCATCGACCTCTCCATCCGCTCATCCAGACTCGACCGATCAGGCGGCGCCCCATCCATCGGCGTTGCATCATTCATTGCGGGCCACTCATCAGCGGGAAGTTCAACTCTCCGTGTCGGATGCCGGAGCGGAACGCGTTCCTCGTCCGCAAGAACCGGTCCGGCTGACTGTCCGAGGCTGCCGCTCACGACCGGTACGTTGTGAACTGCCAGGCCATCATCTACATCTGGTGAAGAGGATCCCGATCTGGTGTGCATCAACAGTGACGACTCCGCCCGCCCGCCGGCTCAAAGGGGAGGACCGGCCGGTCATCGGGGAGCTTGAGCGGGCCGCGCTGCTGGAGGCGCTGGATTGCGTAGACGGCGTGCTCGTCTTCGGCCAGGACACCCCCGAGCGGGTGCTGTCTGAACTAGGATTCACCGACAGACATCCACAGTTGACCGCCTACGACGCCAACGTGCACGGGCAGTCGGTGCAGGTCATGGCAGGGAACGACAGAGGATGCGCTGCGACCCATGAGGTGGATCTTGTTCGCAGGGTTCATGGTTCGGGCCACCGTGCCCGCTGTGCGACCAGACCTGCGTCAAGAGGGCGCGTGCCCTTCGCGTGCCCCTTCTCGGGTCGCACGGGGGCATGACGGTCACTCTGTTCCTGTAGCGCCCCGGTAGACCGTTGGTTTGTTCGCAATGGTGACCCTGCTGGCCAATTCGGGGTGGGCGGCGTGGCGTGTTGCCGTTGTCCGGGCTGATCTTGGGTTCATGATCGTTGTGCGGCTGGTCTTTCCCTGCCCCCGGCCGTGGGATGGTGCATGCTGATGTCCGTGCAGCCGCAGTCGTGGCCGGAGCCGACCCCGGAGATCGTGGCCGCGGTGCGAGCGACCTATCGGCGAGGGAGGCCGCCGTTGCCGGTGACGGTGCGGGATCGGCTGGGGGAGCTGTTCCCGGATGCCGAGTTCGCCGCTGCATTCGGGGTGCGGGGCCGGCCGGGGTGGTCACCGGGCCGGTTGGCGCTGGTCACGGTGTTGCAGATGGCTGAGAACCTGACTGATCGCCAGGCCGCGGAGGCGGTTCGGGACAAGATCTCGTGGAAGTACGCGCTGGGACTGGGCCTCGAGGATGAGGGGTTCGACTCCTCGGTGCTGTGTGAGTTCCGGACCCGGGTCGCCGAACACGGCCTGGAAGCGCGGGTGCTGGACCTGCTGCTGGACGCGCTCAAGGGCGAGGGGCTGGTGAGCGCGGGCGGCAGAGCGCGTACCGATTCCACCCATGTGATCTCCGCGGTGCGGGATCTGAACCGGTTGGAGCTGGCCGGGGAGAGTGTGCGGGCGGTTGTGGAGGCGCTGGCCGTGGCGTCCCCGGACTGGCTACCCACGGTGATCGACATTGCCGGCTGGGGCGGCCGCTACGGCGCCCGGGTCGACACCTGGCGGCTGCCGAGCGCACAGACCAAGCGTGCCGAACTGGTGGCGGCCTACGGATCTGACGCGCTGGTGTTACTGCGCGCCGTGCACGACGCCGGCGCCCCGCCCTGGCTGAGGGAGCTGCCGGCCCTGGACGTGCTGCGCCGGGTGCTGGTGCAGAACTATGTGATCACCACCGACGCCGCCGGGCGGGAGGTGATCAGGGCGCGGGAGGCCGAGCGGGACGGTCTCCCGCCCGGTAGAGTGCGGCTGACCTCGCCCTATGACACCGATACCCGGTGGGCCGCCAAGGGTGATGACCTGTACTGGAACGGCTACAAGATCCGCCTCAATCTGCTGCCCGGTGTGCCCACCCCCCGGGCAGCAGGGACAGACGGCACTACCGCCCGGTGTCGCTGAGCGCGGGGTTGTCCTCGCGGTCCTCGACGTTGAGGTGCACGAACGACGAGGCCAAGGACCCATTCATGGCCTTTCCCGGGCCGAAGTTGAAGACCCGCACCTGCTCGTCGTTGAGCTTGTTGAGCCGGGTCCAGTTGCGGCCGACCTTCACCTTGCCCGACGCGCGTACACGGCTACCCGTGTCCCGTCGCCGAACTTGACTACTGTCTGCGCCTCACGGTTCGACGTGCCAGGAAGGGCGCGTCGGGCTCTCTACCTGCACCCGGACGACGTCCGCGCGCTCGGCATGGCCAAGCTCGACGATGGCTCGGACGCCAACGCCCGCATCCGCGCGATGATCGCCCTGTGGCGCGCCAACGGCCGCTACCGCGCGACCGTTGACAAGCTCGCCCGCACCGCCCCCCGGGGCACCCGATGACGGGGGGCGTGGTGCGTCAGCTCTTCTCGCAGCTGGTCTTGGTCTCCGCCGTGCAGGAGTCGACCCCGGCCCCGCCGTTGGCGACGTCCGTGCCGGGGCCACCGGCGAGCCGGTCGTTGCCTGACCCGCCGATGAGCCGGTCGTTGCCGAATCCGGCGAACTGGCTGCTGCGGGTCGAGGTGTTGTTGGTGAACTTGTCGTCGCCGTCAAGACCGGTGAACTCGATCAGGCCCACGCCGGTGCACCGCACCGTGCTGCCAAGCTGCGTGCAGCCGAACTCGGCCTTGAGCACCGCCGACGGGCTCGAGACGGTGACGGTGCCGTTGCCGCCCGCCACGGTGATGATGTCGCCGAACGCCGTGCCGGTGATGCCCATCGTCCCGAGGACCGCATTCACGGTGACGGGGGTCGCGGCGTACGCCGGTGCGGCGCCCAGCAGCGTGGTGGCGGTGGCCGCACTGGCACACATGGGTGCACCCCCGAGGAGGTGTTGCGCGCGGCCTACCTGTCCCGGGTCGCCGAGCCCCCGGCTCAAGCGTTGGGCCGGTTCGTCCACCAGGTCGGTCCGGTCGTCGCCGCGGGCCGGGTACGCCGTGGCGAGGTGCCCGAGCCGGTGGCCCGAGACCTCCGCCCGCCGATCGGTCGATCGTGCCGCGGCCGACCTTGCGGCAGCCGCCGCGATCGGCGCCCTCGACCTGGCGGAGGAGCCGTCCACGCCCGCGCGTCCCACCGACGGGCTTGCGGGAGTCATCGCCTCGGTGCACGACGCACTACCCACGCGTGCCGTCCTGGAGACCCGCTGGTTGGCGATGGAGGCCGGGGTGCCCATCGACGCCGTGCGGGCCGCGCTGGTCGAGTTGGAGCGCCGGGGGCTCGTCGAGCATCGCGACGGCCGTTGGCGACGCCCGCACCGGGTCCGGGCGAGCTGATGTGCGGCCTTCCTCCGGCATCTGGCGTTGATCTGGATCCTCGGTCAGCGGTGGCGGCCTGGGCGGGGGAGGATCAGGGCGTGCGGTCGATTCTGTGCTCGGACCTGCGCCTCGACCCGGTCCGCAGTGTGGCGACCGTCGAGGCCGAGCTTCGGGCGCTCCTGGCCGCCGGCGCGCTCGATCTACCCCATCCCGGCGGCGGATGCACCGCCCCGCGGTGGGGTGCCCTCGCCGCCTGGGGGCGGCGCGATCTCGCGGTCGCGCGGCTCGCCGAGGGGCATACCGACGCCGTGGCCATCCTTGCCCAGGCCGGCCGGATGCCCGCGCCCGGTGCGCTGTACGGGGTCTGGGCGGCTCGCTCTGGCGGTGTCGGCGCGGCGCTGCAGTCCAGCGGAGGGGGTTTCGAGCTCAGCGGGACGGTGCGCTTCTGTTCCGGTGCCCGTGCGCTCGACCGGGCCCTCGTCGTCGCCGATCCACCGCTCGCCTCGTCCACTCCTGCGCCGGCTGGGTTGCTGCTGGTCGAGGTGGCCGTCGCCGGCTCGCGCATTCGCCATCAGCCCCACACCTGGCAAACGCCCGCGATGGACGCGGCTGACACCCAGGACGTCGAGTTCGACGGTGTTCCGGTCGCGCGCGAGTCCGTACTCGGGGAGCCCGGTTGGTACACCGGGCGTACCGGCTTTGCCCTCGGCGGCGGCGGGGTCGCCGCCGTCTGGTGGGGCGGTGCCGCAGGCCTGCTCGACCGGGCCCTCAGCCACCTGCCCGCAGCGCCTGACGCCCACCAGCTCGCGCATCTCGGCGAGCTGCACGCGCTGCTCGAGGCAGCCGACGCCCTCCTCGGACGCACCGCTGCATCCGTGGATGCCGCATCCGGAGCCGACCACACACTCGCGGTCGCCGCCCTGCGGTCAGCGGTCGAGCGGGTGTGTCGCGAGGTTGTGGACCGCGTACCGCGGATGGTCGGACCGGCCGCGTTGAGCCGCGACGCCGGCCTGGCCCAGGCACATGCCGACCTCCAGCTCTACGTGCGGCAGCACCACGGCGAGCGGGACCACGCCGTGCTCGGCGAGCAACTCATCGCCTCCCGGCGGGCCCGATGACGACCGATTTGCCTCCGGTGCCGGCACGAGCGGCCGGGAACAGCGCGGAACGGTTGATCACCCCGGTCGCGGAATGGACCGCAGCGCTTCGCCGGCACCGCCTGCCGTGCTTCGATACCGCCGCCTGCCGCCGGGTGGTCGTCGTCGCGGCTCATCCCGATGACGAGACGCTGGGTGCGGGTGGCGTCATGCAGTCCCTGCACCGCGTCGGGGCTGCCCTCACGGTCGTCGTGGTCACCGACGGTGAGGCGGCCTACCCCACCCTCGACACCATCGGCAGGACAGACCTGGTTCGGGCCCGGCGTCACGAGCTCGGTGCGGCGATGGCGGTGCTGGGGCTCGCCGACGTCGCGGTGCATCACCTGGGTCTGCCGGACTCGGCGCTGGCCGATCATGCCGATGCGCTGCGCCTCGCCCTCGAACCGTTTCTCGCCGACGCCGACGCCTATCTGGCACCCTGGCCGGCCGACCCGCATCCGGACCACCGCGCCGTGGGCCAGGCGGCCGCTGCCGCCGCACCGGTCGCCGCGCACGGCTGGTCCTATCCGATCTGGATGTGGGCCTGGTGCCGCCCTGACGACCCGGCCGTTCCTTGGGACCGGGCGTGGCTCGTGCAGCTCGACGAGGCCACGCGCGCGACCAAGCGCACCGCGATCGGCTGCTTCAGCTCACAGGTCGACCGGGCGCCCGACGGCTCGCCGCCGGTACTGTCGGCGGAGGTGCTCGTCCACGCGGACCGGAACGTGGAGTTGCTCTTCCGGGAACCTCGCACCGCGGCCGCGCCGGTGGGCCGCTTCGCCGAGCTGTACGCGGGCGGTGGTGATCCCTGGTGCACAACGTCCTGGTACGAGCGGCGCAAACGCGCGGTGGTCCTCGCCAGCCTCCCGCGGGAGCACTACCGCAGCGCCTTCGAACCGGGCTGCGGCACCGGTGAGCTGACTGTCGAGCTTTCCACCCGCTGCGAGGTCGTGCTGGCCTCGGACCCGGTTGCCGACGCCGTGTACCGGGCGCGGGCGATGAGCGCCGGAGTCACCGGTGCGCGGGTGGAACGTGCCGGGCTTCCTGGTGCGGTGCCGGCCGGACCGATCGATCTGGCGGTGTTCAGCGAGGTGCTCTACTACCTCGACGACGACGCCGTCCACGAGACGCTGCACCGCACGGTGGCCGCGCTGGAGCCGGGTGGCGACGTCCTGGTGGTGCACTGGCGCGGCTGGCCTGCCGAGGCTCCACGCGACGCGGCGGCCACCCACCGGATGCTGCGCGACCGCCCTGAGCTCGAACCGTTGGTGGAGCACGTCGACGAGAGTTTCGTGCTCCTGGTGCTGAGACGGCGGTGATCGCGGTTGGGGTCGTCGTGCCGGCTCGGGACGAGCAGGAGCGCATCGTCGCCTGTCTGCGCAGCGTGCGCCGAGCCCTGGAACGGTTGCCCGCCGGCACCGCCAGCGCGGTCGCCGTCGTGCTGGACCGCTGCGCCGACCGCACCCCGGAACGGGTCGCGGCGCTGACAGCGAGATGGCCGCAGGCCGAGGTCGTGCATGTCACCCACGTCATCTCCGCCCCCGAGACGCCACCGGAGGCCGGCGAGCCGGGAGTCGGCGCGCTGCGCGACCTGGGTATTCGCCGGCTCCTCAGCCGGCTCGGTGGGTATCCACCGGAGCGGACCTGGCTGCTCAGCACCGACGCCGACTCCACGGTCCCGCCCGAGTGGGCGGTCATGCATCTGCGCCACGCCGCGTCCGGTGCGCATGCGGTGGCCGGGCTCGCCGAACTGGCCGGCGTCCGGCACCTGACCGTCGAGGCACTCGACCGGTATCGGGCGATCGTGGCGAGCGGGCTGCACGGCGCACGCCACGATCACGTGTACGCGGCGAACCTCGGTGTCCGGGCGGACGCGTACCTGGCTGTCGGGGGGTTTCCCGGAGCCGGCTCGGGGGAGGACCACGGCCTCTGGCGGCGGCTGCATGTGGCCGGCTACCACCTCGAGCAGCCCACCGATCTGCGGGTGCGTACCAGCGCGCGGGTACACGGTCGGGCCGAAGGCGGACTCGCCGGCCTGTTGCGCTCGCTGCACCCTGCGCGGTCGGTGACGCGTGGCGGTGCTTGACCCGCGACCGTCCACCCTCCACCCTGGTCATCCGTGTCCCCGTCCCCCGAGCTCGCACCCGACCTGGCGGCGGCGCTGGCGGACTTCCTGCAGCACCTGGCACTGGAGCGGGGACGTTCTCCGCACACCGTGCGGGCCTACCGTGGGGACCTCACCGAGTTGCTCGGTGGCCTGGCCACCGCGGATCGACCGGTCCCAGATCTGGAGGCACTGGACCTTGGTGCGCTTCGGCGCTGGCTCGCCGCAGGTCATGCCGCTGGGGCGGGGCGGTCGACGCTCGCCCGGCGGGCAGCGGCTGCGCGCACATTCACCGCATGGGCCCGGCGCACCGGCCGACTTCCCGACGATCCCGGGGTGCGGCTGCTCTCCCCGCGTCCGCAGCCAGCGCTCCCCGCCGTCCCGGACGCGGCCCAGGTCATCGCGCTATTGGACGCTGCGGGCTCGGGCGCGGCCGAGGGAGAGCCGGTGGCGCTTCGGGACCTGCTGGTGCTCGAGCTGCTCTACGCCACCGGGGTGCGAGTCGCCGAGCTCTGTGCGCTCGACCTCGACGACGTCGATCATGGTCGCCGCACACTGCGGGTGGTCGGCAAGGGTGCGCGGGAGCGCAACGCCGTCTACGGGGTGCCCGCTTCCCGGGCGCTGCAGCGTTGGCTCAGCTCCGGGCGCGGCGCGCTGGCGGTACCTACCTCGCCTCGGGCACTGCTGCTCGGCGCCCGCGGCGGTCGGCTCGACCCGCGGGTGGCGAGGGACGTCGTGCACCGTGCGATCACCGTCGTACCGGGCGCGCCGGACATCGGTCCGCACGGGTTGCGCCATGCCGCCGCGACCCACATGTTGGAGGGCGGCGCGGACCTTCGTTACGTACAGGAGCTGCTCGGTCACGCTAGGCTAGCAACGACTCAACTCTACACACACGTCACCGTCGAGCGGCTGAAGGTGGTTCATGCGCAGGCTCATCCCCGGGCATGATCCGGTCCTGGCCGGATCTGCACAGGTCGGGGCATTCGCGCGCTCGGTGGCGCTGGCGTTGGCTCGGAAGGTGGCCCCGCCGCCACCCGCACCGGCCGCCGTCGTCCTCCGCCCGAAGGCGTTGAGCGCACCGGACCCGCCGAAAGCACCTGACCCGTTGAGCGCACCTGACCCGTTGAGCGCGGCTGGCGTCCCACCCCACGTGACCGCCGCTTACCTCGACATCGACGAGCTGTGGCTGGCCTACGCGGTCGATCGCACCCGGCCCCAGCGCGATCGGCTTCTCGTGCACTACACACCGCTTGTGCGCGCCGTGGCCAACCGAACGGTCGGCGGGTTGTCGTCCTCGGTGGATCTGGCAGACCTGGTGCAGTCGGGCGTGTTCGGGCTGATCGATGCCGTGGAGCGGTTCGACCCGCGGTTCGGCCCACGGTTCGAGAGCTACGCTGTCCCGCGAATCCGCGGTGCGATCCTCGACGAGCTGCGTGCCCAGGACTGGGTGCCGCGCAGCGTTCGCAGCCGGGCCCGTGAGTTCGAGCGGATCCAGGAACGGTTGGAAGGGCGCATGGGCCGGGCCGCGACAGATCGCGAGCTGGCCGAGGAGCTGGGGATTCCGGTACGGGAACTGCACTCCACAGCGCAGCACGTGCAGCTGGTCAGCGTCGAGGTGCTGGCCGGCGGCGGCGACTCGGAACTGCTCGCCGACGGCGCGATCCCCGACCCGATGACCGTCGTGCAGCGCCAGGAGACCTCACGGCAGCTCTCGGCGGCGGTCAGCCAGCTCGGTGAGCGCGACCGACTGGTGATCCAGCTCTACTACCTGGAGAATCGCACGTTGGCCGAGATCGGAAGGCTGCTCGGCGTCACCGAATCCCGGGTCTGCCAGCTCCACTCCCGGCTGGTGGTGCGGCTGCGGGGGCGGTTCGAGGAGATCGAGACGGGCTGACGCCGCACGCTCGCCGGTGCACGCGAGCTGCGAGCATGGTCAGCTGGCGTCGCCTGGCCACGGATCGGGTACCGGCAGCAGGCGCACGTGTGGCGGCCGCAGCAGCACCAGCGGGTCGAGGTACACCAGTCGTTCCCGGCGCACGCCCCAGTGCAGGCAGGTCACCGCGCACCCGGGGTGTCCCGGCTCGAGGAGCCCGAGTACCTCGCCGCGGCGGACCACCGCGTCGGTGGCGACGGCGGGTTTCACCGGCTCGTAGGTGGTGCGCAGTCCGTCCCGGTGCTGGACGGAGACGACGCCGCGCCCGGCCACCGATCCGGCGAACACCACCACGCCCTCTCGCGCGGCGAGCACCGGCTGGTCGGGCAGGCCTTCGAGATCCACACCGCGGTGGCCACGGCCGAAGGGATGGGCCGGTTCGTCGAACGGTGTGAGCACGGCCGGTACCGGCACGAGCGGCCACGTGTACTCCGCGCCGGGTGCCACGACCCCGGCGTCGGGTGGCGCCACCGGGTCGGCCGGGTCGGCCGGGCCCGAG
>JBOHEO010000031.1:0-36512 GCA_050701055.1 Pseudonocardia sp.
CCGTCGCCGACGAACTCAACAACCGCCCACGACAGACACTCAACTGGAAGAAACCCACCGAAGTCCTCAACAAATTCCTTGTCGAGACTGGTTGAAGCTGGTGGTGCGTTCACTACTTGACACCAAGGTCAGATATGAGCTCGGCTCGGCCCTGGAAATGTCGCAACCTGTTCCACGATCGCTCGCGCTCAGAAGTAGTTTCATTCAGCAATATAGGTCCGTACTTCAATACTTGATATACCTGCCCGAGGATACCAGAAATCGCCCTCGAGCGGCAGCCGATTTCACGAGTACGCGGCCAGGCTCCGCGCCATCTTTGCGACTGATCGGCTGCAGCATCACCAGACCAACCAAGGACTGACCCCTCGCCGGGCGGGCAGTCTCCGAGATGGTTGGGTGCGGCATCTCGCCGACCTCGCGAAGGGCTACTACACGGCGGACGTGCCAGGTCGACGAGATGCGCACGAGCCCCGGTCAGGGCAGATGCTCGGTACATCCGGTATAGAAGAGCGCCGACACCAGGCGACACACGACGTGACTCCGCAGCACTGACCGGCAGCCCAGAGCGTCGCGGATCGCATCTGCACTGGTCAGACTCAGTTCACCAACTACCGGTGATCAGTTGACCCTCAGGCGCGACCAAGCCCGTCGCCAGCCCGGATGACGCGGCGGCTGCGGAGCTCGACCCCGACACCGTGACCGATATCTGTGAGTGGTTCGGACCAATGGAGGCCGGCTACCGGGAGATGGGCGCACTCAGGCCGCCGGATGAGGTACAGGCCGGGGCCGGACCGCAGGCCGAGCTGCTCCCGATGTTCGGACGGAGGTCATGAGCGCGACGACGAGGACGCCTCGCCACCGGACGGACGCCGCCACAGAGGAGCTCTCATCTCCACAACTTGCATTGTCTTGACAAGTAATATCGTCGGTGAGACGGTTCTCGCGTGCAGGAACTCGCCGTCATCGACAGCCCGGCCGCAGCCGGAGTCTCACTCGATCCGGTTCGGGCGCGGTTGCTGGCCGAGCTCGTCGAACCGGGCTCGGCCACCACGCTGGCCACGCGGGTCGGGCTGCCCCGGCAGAAGGTCAACTATCACCTGCGCACGCTCGAGCATCACGGGCTGGTCGAACTGGTCGAGGAACGCCGCAAGGGCAACATGACCGAGCGGATCCTGCGGGCCACGGCGGCAAGCTATGTGATCTCCCCGGCGGCGCTCAGCAGCGTCGCGCCCGATCCGGCCCGCGCACCGGACCGGCTCTCCGCCCGTTGGCTGATCGCGCTGGCGGCGCGGACGATCCGCGACGTCGGCGAGCTGCTGGCGGGGGCGACGGCGACCGGGAAGCGGGTGGCGACATTCGCCGTCGACGGTGAGGTCCGCTTCGCGAGCGCGGCAGATCGGGCCGCGTTCGCCGGCGAGCTCGCCACCGCGGTCACCGCGCTGGTTGCCAAGTACCACGACGACACCGCACCGGGAGGGCGACCGCACCGGGTCGTCGTCGCGGTCCACCCCACGCTTCGACGGGAGCACGCATAGATGGCACGCCGCATGGAGAAGCGTTTCGAACTCGACGCCACCCACGAACAGGTGTGGGAGGCGATCGCGACCGGGCCGGGCATCTCGGCATGGTTCGCCCCGCACCGGGTGGAGCCACGCGAGGGCGGCAAGGTCGAGCAGAGCTACGGCAGCGGCTACGACACGACGGGCCGGGTCACCGCGTGGGAGCCGGGCCGACGGTTCGCGTACGGGTCCTTCGAGCCGGGGCCGGGTGCCGAGGAGTCGCAAGCGGGGCGGCCCGACTACGCCTACGAGTTCCTCGTCGAGGGCCGCGACGGCGGCGGCACGGTGTTGCGATTCGTCCAGAGCGGGTTCCTCGACGGCACGGACTGGGACGGCGAGTACAACTCCTTCGACGCCGGCTGGGACCTGTTCTTCCACAACCTCGCGCAGTACCTCGCGCACTTCACCGGGTTGCCGGCCACCACCGTGGTGACGATGGGCTACACCGAAGGCGGCTCTGCGCAGGCATGGCCGGTGATGCACCGGGCGCTCGGGCTCTCCGGACACCCCGCCGTCGGAGCACGGGTCACGCTGGCGCCGGACGGTCCGGCGCCGATCAACGGCGTGGTCGACGTCGCGAGCGAGGAGTTCCTCGGCGTCCGCTCCACGCACGGTTTGCACCGCATCGGGGCTGAGGGCGATGCCGGCTGTGGGGTGAGCGCCTACCACTATTTCTACGGAGTCGACGTCGACGGGGCCGCGTTGACCGCTGACTGGCAGGACTGGATCAACCGGCATTTCCCCATTGCGGCGCCGGTCGGGACGCCGTGATGGACGTCCGCTTCCCCGGCGAATCCGCCGAGTACCGGGCGTCGCGAGAACGACTGCTCGAAGCAGAGATCGAGCTCCGGCGAGCAACGGAGCAGGTGGCAGTCGCCCGGCGCGAGCTGCCACCGGGCGGGTCGGTGCCCCAGGACTACACCTTCGCCGACGCCACGAGCGGCGGCCCCGTCCGGCTCTCCGAACTGTTCGGATCGGGCCTGGACACGCTGGTCGTCTACAGCCTGATGTACTCGGCCAAGACCGAACACCCGTGCCCGTCGTGCACGTCGATCGTCGACTCGCTCGACGGAGCGGCGCCGCATCTGGCCCAGCGGGTGAACCTCGTCGTCGTCGCGAAGTCGGCACCGGAGCGCATCCGGGCCTTCGCCGACGACCGGGGCTGGCGGCACGTACGTCTGCTGTCGTCGGTCGGCAGCACCTTCAACCACGACTACCTCGCCGAGACCTCGGACGGATTCCAGATGCCGATGCTGAACGTGTTCGTCCAGGACGGCGACGGGATCCGGCACTTCTGGGGCAGCGAGCTGCTCTACGCTCCGGAGGACCCCGGTCAGGACGGCCGCCACGTCGACCCGATCTGGCCGATCTGGAACGTGCTGGACCTGACCCCAACCGGCCGCGGCACCGCCCCGAACTACCCCGACCTGAGTTACGAGCCCGCCCGGCTCACGTCCGCACACACCTGACGTCTCGGCACATGTTGCCGGCATGTGTGCGGCGCCCGACACGTGCGCCCGCGCCGCTCAGGGACGTCGCCCGACCATGTGCTCCAGGCGGCGGATGCGTTCGTCCAGGGGCGGGTGGGTCGAGAACAGCCGCACCCCCAGCTCTCCCGCGCGGAACGGACTCGCGATCATCAGGTGCGACTGCGAGACCAGCCGCGGCTCGGGCGGCAGCGGCGCACGCTGGGTGCCGTACTTGAGCTTGCGCAACGCCGACGCCAGCGCGAGCGGATCGCCGGTGAGCGCGGCACCGCTCGCGTCGGCCTGGTACTCCCGCGACCGGCTCACCGCCATCCGCACCACCCCGGCCGCGATCGGACCGAGCACCGCGATCAGGATCGCCGTCAGCGGGCTGGGCCGGTCGTCGACGTCCGAGTCGCCGCTGAACAGGCCCGCGAACAGCGCGATGTTGGCCATGAAGCCGACCATTGCGGCCAGCGCGCCTGCGACCGACGAGATGAGGATGTCGCGGTTGTAGACATGGCAGAGCTCGTGGCCGAGCACGGCGCGCAGCTCACTCTCGTCGAGCAACCCGAGCAGCCCGGTGGTGACACACACCGTGGCGTGCCGAGGACTGCGGCCGGTGGCGAACGCGTTGGGCGCGGCGGTGAAACTGAGGTAGAGGCGCGGCATCGGCTGGCGGGCGTTGCGCGCGAGTTCGCGCACGATCCGGTACATCGCCGGGTGTTCGGGCTCGGTGATCGGGCGGGCGTGCATCGCCCGGAGCGCGATCTTGTCCGAGTTGAAGTAGGCGTAGCCGTTGACGCCCAGGGCCACGAGCAACGCGATCAGCAGCCCGCCACGACCGAACAGGGACCCGACGAGCAGCACGAATGCGCTCATCCCACCGAGCAGCAGGGCCGTCTTCAGCCCGTTCATCTGCCTGTGCACCGCGGTCCGTCCTCCCGGGCGCACGCCCGGGTGGCCCGACAGGTCAACGAGCCACGGCGGGCTGGTGTTCCGGGCGAGCAGGTCGGCCGCGGCCCTCCCGGCATCGCACGCGCCGAGCCGGTCACCGAGAGCGGAGCGCGGGTCCCGGGCGTGCCGGCGAGCGCTGCACCCGGGTTGGCAGGATGTGTCGATATGGCCACCTCCCTGCGCACCGAGATCACCGATCGGGTTGCCGTCCTCACGGTGTCCGACCCGGCCCGCCGCAACGCGATGGACCTCGGGCTGTCCGGAAAGCTCGTCGACGCCGTGCGTACGGCCGTCGCTGACGAGGGCGTCGGGGCGATCGTCATCACCGGCGAGGATCCGGCGTTCTGTGCGGGCGGGGACCTCACCGAGCTCGCCGAGGCCGATCCGACGACCCTGCACGGGATCTACGCCGGATTCCTGGCGGTCGCGAGTTGTCCGCTGCCGATGATCGCGGCCGTGAACGGGGCCGCAGTCGGCGCCGGGCTCAACCTCGCGCTGGCCTGCGATCTGCGCCTGGCCGGGCCGGCCGCCCGGTTCGACGCCCGTTTCCTACCACTCGGGTTGCACCCCGGCGGGGGCTACACCTGGATGGTGCAGCGCGCGCTCGGCCCGCAGGCGGCCGCCGCGCTCACCCTGTTCGGCGACGTGTTCGACGCCGGCGAGGCCGAACGCGTCGGCCTGGTGCACCGCCGCGTCGATGACGTCGTCGCCGCCGCGGTGGAGATGGCCGCCCGCGCCGCTGCCGCGCCCCGCGACCTGGTGCTCACCACCAAGGCCAGCATGCGGGTGACGGCCGGCATGAGTGCGCAGGCCGACGCCGTGGAGGTCGAGGTGCGCGCGCAGGTGCGGTCGATGCGTTCGGACGCGTTCCGGGAGCGACTCGCGGCACTCCAGGCGAAGATCAGCAGGACCCGATCCTGAGGTACCCGGGGCGGAGCCCCCGAGGGCCGACCAACGAAGGGCCGACCGATGAAGCATGCCGGACAGGCGAACAGTCACGGTGCACCGCCACGTCCCGACCTCCGGTAACGAGCGCCGGGAGTCCGACGACTATCACTCCAGGTTGGTCGAGGAGACAGTCGCGCCCGGGGGACGAATGACAAGGCCCACCATCGAGCCGGGCACCCGGATCGCTGATTTCGTCGTCGACGCGCTCATCGGCACCGGCGGGATGGGACAGGTGTACCGGGCGAACCAGGTCGGCGTCGATCGGCCGGTTGCGCTGAAGGTCCTCGCCCCGCAGCTGGGCGCCGATCCCGAGTTCGTCGAGCGGTTCCGCCGCGAGGCCAGGATGATGCGCGACCTGGAGCACCCGTCGATTCTCACGGTGTATGCAGCCGGTGAGGACGCGGGCTCGGTGTACCTGGCTGCGCGGCTGGTTCCCGGGCCGACGCTGCAGCAGGTGCTCGGCGAGGGTGGCCCGATGGTCTCCCAGGCCCTCGACATCCTCCGCCCGATCGCCGAGGGTCTGGACTATGCGCACAGCCGCGGCGTGATTCACCGCGATATCAAGCCGGCGAACGTACTGCTCGATCCCAACGGCCGGCCCTTCCTCGCAGACTTCGGCATCTCCAAGGAACTCGGCAGTGTGGTGGCCACCGCCACCGGCCAATACCTGGGCTCACCGCGGTACATGGCTCCCGAACAGGCGGGCAACGGCGCGTTCGTCGGGCACCGCGCCGACCTGTACGCGCTGGCGTGCGTCGCCTTCGAGATGGTCACCGGCAGCGCCCCGTACACCGACGAGGACACCGTTCCGTTGCTGTTGGCACATGCCACGCAGCCGATCCCGCGGGCCACGGCGCGGGGTCCCGCACTGCCGGGCGCCGTCGACGCCGTCTTCGACCGTGGGCTGGCCAAGAGCCCGGCGGATCGTTTCCCGTCGGCCCGGTCGTTCGTCGAAGCACTCGATGCGGCGCTGGCCGGCAGCCAGGTCGCGGCGCCTACCACCAAGAAGAGCCGACACGCCGTCGCCGTCGCAGGGACCGCGGCGGTGCTGGTGGCGGCACTGGTCGCCGTGCTCGTGCTACTGCCCGACGCCCCGACGCCTTCCGCCACGGATGCGACACCAGCGACGTCCACCCCACCGCCCCCTCCAGCGCTGGTGGCGGCCCCGGTGCCGGTGCCGTCCACGCCCGAACTGGCCGGGGTCGCCCGGGGTGCGCTGGCCTACGAAGCGGCGATGGACGGCACTCCCCGGGGGTTCGTCGTCGCACTCTCGACCGAGGCCGACTCGGCGCGCGAGGACATCCGGTACGTACCCGGCGCCCTCGAGCTCGAGGCCGTGGCCCCGGGCGCGGACACCTACACCGAGCTGGACGTCTCGGACGGCGTCACCACCTACGTCGGGGAGATCGACCTGTCGGTGCGACCCGGTTCGGATCTTGAGCTGTGCTGGAGTCTGCGGTGGGCAGTTCCCCGCAAGCTGTCCAATTACTGGTGCCTGGACACGGCGACCGAATCGGCCCAGTTCAGCGTCTATCGACGAGGCGAGGGCAGGGCGCCGATCGGCTCCCCGGCCACCGTCACCGGCCTGCAGTCCGGCCACACCGTTCGGGTTGCCCTCGTCGTGCGGGACGAGCAGCTGTCGATGTACCTCGATGACCGGCTCGTCATCGACGTCGTCAACGATCAGGTGCCGCTGTCGGGCACCCTCCCGGGGATCGAGATGGAGGCCGCGGAGGGCACCGGCCTGATCCGGATCGAAGGTCTGCGGATCTACGATCTCGCGTCCACCTCCTGAACGGGGTCGTCACCTTCTGGTAAGACTCCCCTTCCCTCAGGGAGAGCGAGCCCGGGCCGGGCCGGCGATTCTTTCGCGGCGGGGAACTTGCCACCATTCCTGTAGCGAATCCGAAACGCCACAGGGAGAAGAAGATGTCCATTCTGCGAATCGCCGGCACGGCCGTCAGCACGCTGTTCGTCACCGTGACCCTAGCACTCACCGCTGCCGGCCCCGCCGCGGCAGCCCCAGCGAACTCGGGAAACCTGACCCTCGTGCCCGCCGAGATCACGTTGTTCGATTGGCGGTCGGGCAAGCAGCAGTGGACCCAGCCGAGCCGCAACCGGCTGAGCCGGGCGGTCTTCACGCTCCGCGCGGACGGCGCATTCGTGATGCACCAGCCCGACAGCTACCCGACGCTGGTGGGCACCGTGTCGTCCGACGGGACCGTCCGCGCTGCCTACCACTCGACGACCGGCAATACCGGAAGCATCTCGGTGGAGGTCCTGGGACAGCTCGGCGTCGACAACGGTGTCCCCGTCCTCAGCCTCACCTACGCGTCGGGCTCCGCCATGGCGGCGGTGATCAACGGAACCCGGTTCGGGAGCAACAGCACGCTGATGTACCGGGCCACGATGACCCTCCGCTCGGCCTGACCGCACGATCAGTCGGCGGCGAGCGTTACCTTCTCGCGGGTGACGCTCGCTACGCTGTGTGCCAAGATCTACACTGTGTGCAAGATCTAGGTGCGCGGCGATGAGGGCGGTTGATGACGGCACACATGGAGGTATGGAAGACATCGGGTGTCGAGCTCGTCGCACTCACCCCACCGAGGCTCACGATCGGCCGTGGCCCGGGCAACGACATCACCCTCGAGCACGACCGGATGGTCTCCCAGTTGCACGCGGTCGTGGAGGCTTTCGGTGATGGCTGGGTCATCCGGGACCTGGGCAGCACGAACGGCACGTTCCTGCGTGGCGAGCGCGTTCTCACCGACCGGGCGTTGCGCCATGGCGACGAGCTCCTGATGGGCCGCACCCGCATCGTGTACCGGACGTCCGAGCTCGCGCCGACCGTTCCCACCGAGTTCGGGAACAGTGGCCCACCGGAGCTGACCCGCCGGGAGCGTGACGTGCTGAACGCCTTGTGTCGCCCGCTCGCCACCGGCCAGACGACGTTCACCGAGCCGGCCTCACTGCGCCAGATCGCGGCGGAACTGGTCGTCACCGAAGCCGCCGTGAAGCAACATCTGGCGCGGCTGTACGACAAGTTCGGCCTGACCGAGCGGCGTCGGGTGCAGCTGGCCAACGAGGCGATCCGACGCGGCGCCGTGACCCTCGCCAACCTGCGCGACGAGCGGTCGTGACCGCCGCCGACCTCGGTCCCGGCACCCAGGTCGGCGCTTACCGCGTCGTCGAGCTGATCTCCAGCGACGACACGAGCGAAACCTATCGCGCAGTGCGGCTCGAGCTCGACCGACCGGTGGCGCTCACGGTGCTCCGCGGGTCGGCGGCCGCTGATCCGGACGTCGCCCGTCGCATCGTGGGGGACGTAGCCGGCCTGCGGGGCTTGGACCATCCCGCGATCCTCGCCGTCGACGACGCCGGTGTGCACCAGGACCGGCCGTACCTCGCCACACCGCTGATCCGTGGCCGCACACTCGAACAGTTGATCGCCGAACGCGGGCCACTGGTCGACGATGTGCTAGGAATCCTTCGGCCGGTGGCCGACGCGCTGGATCACGCACACAGCCGCGGCGTCATCCACCGCGCCATCACACCCGCGGCCGTACTCGTCGACGACGACGGCCGGGCCCTTCTCACGTTCACCAGCATTACCGGGCCCGAGCCCGACACCTCGACAACAGCCACCGGCACTGACCTCACCTCGCCGCTCTACCTGGCACCCGAGCAAGCGGCGAGCGCGGTGATCAGCCACCGCGCCGACCTGTACTCGTTCGGGTGCGTGGCGTTCGAAACGCTGACCGGTTCAGCGCCCTACACCGTGCCGGGCATGGTGCCCCTGCTGCTCGCCCACACCACGGGTCCGATCCCGCGTCCCTCGAGTCGCAACGCCGAGCTGCCGGCCGCCGTCGACGATGTCTTCACCCGCGCGCTCGCCAAAGCGCCGACCGAGCGGTACCCGTCCGCGCGCGGCATGGTCGACGCGCTACAGGCCGCATTCCAGTCCCCGACGGCCCACCGTCGGCCGTTGTACCGGTCGACGCGCCAGCTCACCTGGACCGTCGGGATGGCAGCGGCGCTCACGGCGACGGCCGTCGTCACCGTCGCGCTGACCGGGACGGACTCACCGACCATCCCGCCGGGAGCGACGGCAACGCTGATCGGCGAGCCCATCGCGGTCGGCTCGATGCCGTCGGATGTCGAGGCGGGCGAAGGGTTCGTGTGGACCACGAACGCGGGTACGGACACCATCTCGAGGATCGACCCGCAGACCGGCAGCAGCACCGAGATCCGGGTGGGCGGCAAGCCCGTCCAACTCGTGGTCGGTCAGGGCGCGGCCTGGGTGCGCAACTTCGATGACGCCATCACCCGGGTCGATGCGGTCACCCGAGCGGTGAGCGAGCCGATTCCCGCCGGCGGCCGGATCAGTGGGATGGCCATCGGCGGCGGTCAGGTCTGGCTCAGCCATGTCGCCGACGACACCGTGACGCGGATCGATATCGCGGACCTCGCCCTGGTGGGCGAACCGATCGCGGTGGGCTCCCGGCCGAAGGGCATGGAGTTCGGAGCAAACCTGCTGTACGTGCTGAACACCGGGGACTCCACGATGAGCCGGATCGATCCCGCGTCCGGCCTGGTCGTCGGATCTGCTGTCACCCTGCCGGAAGGGCTGGGCGGGCTGGAGGTGGCGGACGGTGTCGTCTACGTCGCCGCGGCAGGCGACGTCGCACCCGTACCCGAGAGCTCCTGCACGGTCGGCCCACCGTTTCGACTCGGCGGATTCTCGTACTTCGAGGTTGCCGGTGGCTTCATGTGGGTCGTGTACAACCAGGAGGACGTCGTGCGCCGGCTCGACGTGACCACCCGCAAGGTCCAGGGCGAACCCGTTGCGGACCTCGGCAGGGACGTCGGTCGTGCTCGGTTCGCCTTCGGCGCACTCTGGCTGACCGTCCCCACGCAGAACAGCGTCGTCCGACTCGCACCGGTCGCGTCCTGATGCGGTTTCGGCGGACGCGTCAGGCGACCCTTGCCGAATCACCACATCGCCCTCACCCCAGCGGCTAGGCCATCGACACCCGGCCGGTCATTGGTATCTCCTCCCGAACCGGGCACCATTCTTCTAGCCAGTCGTTCAGCAGGGTTCCCGTCGGATCAGAAAGGCAAATAAGATGCCTATTCATATCGTCGCAGCCACCTTGGCGGCCCTCGGCACCGTCGTCGTAAATGAATTCGGAATACATCTCATCATTCATGGCATCGGCTATGGAGCAAAGCACCTGGCACATGAGGTCAGCAAGTTGGTCGACGAGCACACTCGTTCAGCGCACCGACGCGGTGAGCACGTCGGCGGCAAGCGGAAGGACAGCTGCGGTCTCTGCCGCGAGGCATAGAATGGCCGCGACACCGTCGCGGGCTGACCTGAACCGGCCCGTCACGGACGCAGCCGTACTCGACGTCGTAGGCAGGCGTCGTCGTGGCCGGCCATCAGAACGTCGGCGAGAGGTGACCGCTCGTGACGAGGCTCACCCGATCAGTCGCTTGGACGGGTGTTCTCATGGTTCAGTGGTGGCCGCCTGGAGTTCTCTCTCTCCCTCTCCCCCCGCGAGTTGCGCATTTCAGCACAGCGAGTCTGCCGATTGGGCACGGCGAGTGCGCCGATCGGTGCCGCAGGGTAGGTGCGCGTCGACGGCTGTCCCTGTCCCGACCGAGCCACGGTCCCGCTCGGCGACCTCGTTCGACCGACTCGCCATGCTCAATCAGCGGGCGTCGTGTCAGTTTGGCGAACTCACCGTGCTCAATCGGCGAACTCGCCGTGCTCGTTTGGCGAACTCGCCGTGCTCGTTTGACGAACTCGCCGTGATGGATCGGGGAACTCGCGGGTTTAGGCGGTGCGTTGTACTACGTAGGTTGTGAGGGCATCCAGTGCGTCTGCGGCGGGGCAGGTGGGGAGGTGGGTGAGCTCGGTGCGCGCTGCTGCTGCTTGCTCGGCCAGCATCTCGCG
Organism: Pseudonocardia sp.; assembly: GCA_050701055.1. Lineage (GTDB taxonomy): Bacteria > Actinomycetota > Actinomycetes > Mycobacteriales > Pseudonocardiaceae > Pseudonocardia. The sequence continues at coordinate 10,890 of JBOHEO010000031.1, forward strand.
GGCCCGCGGCAGGCCGGGGCCGGAGCGCAGGAGCTGGAGAGCCTCGTCGACCTCAGCGTCGTCAGTGATCGGCCGGGCCAGCAGCGCCCGCAACCGCTCGGCGTCCGCACCCGGGTCCTGCAGTGCGTACAACATCGGCAGCGTGTGCACTCCCTCGCGAAGATCGGTGCCGGGTGTCTTGCCGGAGCTGTCCGACGCCGAGGCGATGTCGATGATGTCATCGGAGATCTGGAACGCCGTCCCGATCGTGGCACCGAACCGGTGCAGCGACTCCACCTGCTGCGGCGGGCACCCGGAGAACATCCCCCCGTACCGCCCGGAGGTCGCGATCAACGAACCCGTCTTCTCCGCGATCACCGTCAAGTAGTGCTCCACCGGTTCATCCTCCGGTGCCGGTCCGCGGGTCTCCCGCATCTGCCCGGTGACGAGTTCGGCGAACGTCTCGGCGATGATCCGCACCGCCTCCGGCCCCAGGTCAGCGACCAGCCGGGACGCGTGGGCGAACAGGAAGTCGCCGGTGAGGATCGCGACGGTGTTGTCCCAGCGCGAGTTGGCGCTCTCCGCCCCGCGGCGCATCGTGGCGGAGTCCATCACGTCGTCGTGATACAGCGTGGCGAGATGGACCAGCTCGACGACGGACGCGGCGATGATCACCTCGTCGGAGTGGGGCCGCGGCCCCATCTGCGCCCCGAGCAGCGTGAACAGCGGCCGGAACCGCTTGCCGCCGGCGTCGATGAGATGAAGCGAGGTCTCGGTGACGAACCGGTAGTCGCTGTACACCTCGCGGCGCAACAGCTCCTCCACCAGCCCCAGCCCACGGGCTGTGACCAGGGCGAGGTCCGGATCGTCGAGCTCGATGCCTGCCAGTCCGGGGTTTGCCACCCGCTCAGCCTACGAAGGAGCCGCCGGCGGCCCAGTCCAAGGCCAGTGTGGGCACGATTCCGAGCAACAACGTGACGATCATTCCGAGCGTGATCGCCGCCGTGGTGAACGCGCCCGGTACCGTGACCGTCGGGCCGTCGGCGGCCGGTTCGCTGAAGTACATCAGCACGATCACCCGCACGTAGAAGAACGCGGCGATCGCGCTGGCCACCAGCGCGATGACCACCAGCGGTGCCATGCCGTCGCCGAGCGCGGCGGAGAACACCGCGAACTTGGCGGTGAAACCACTGGTCAACGGGATGCCGGCGAGCGCGAGCAGCAGGAACGCCATCACCCCGGCCGCCACCGGCGAGCGCTTCGCCAGCCCCGCCCATTGCGAGAGGTGAGTGGCCTCACCGTCCGCGTCGCGTACGAGCGAGATCACGCCGAAGACAGCCACCGTGGTGAAGCCGTAGGCCAGCAGGTAGAACAGCGTGCCGGAGATGCCCTGGTCGGTGATCGCCATCGCGCCGAGCAGGATGAAGCCGGCGTGTGCCACCGAGGAGTACGCGATCATGCGCTTGACGTCGGTCTGGGTCAGCCCGATCACCGCACCGATCACCATCGAGACGATCGCGATGGCCCACAGCACGCCGCGCCACTCCCAGCGGGTGTCCCCGAAGGCCACGTGAAGCACACGCAGGATGCCGCCGAAGGCCGCCACCTTGGTACACGCCGCCATGAACGCGGTGACCGGAGTCGGGGCCCCCTGGTAGACGTCGGGGGTCCAGGTGTGGAACGGGCCCACCGACGCCTTGAACATCAGCCCGACCACGAGCAGCGCGAGCCCACCGAACAACAGCGTGTCCGAGCGCGCCGAGCCCACCGAGGCCGCGGCGATCTCGGTGAACCGCACCGAACCCGCGTAGCCGTAGATCAGCGCCAGGCCGTAGAGGAAGAACGCCGACGCGAACGCCCCGAGCAGGAAGTACTTGACCGCCGCCTCCTGGGAGAGGAGTCGACGGCGGCGGGCCAGTGAGCACATGAGGTACAGCGGCAGGCTGAGCACCTCGAGCGCGATGAACATCGTGAGCAGGTCGTTCGCCGCGGCGAAGGCCATCATCCCACCGAGCGCGAACAAGAAGAACGGAAAGACCTCGGTCTGCATCGTCGGTGCCTGATCAGGAGAGCCGTACGAGCGTTCCTCCCCGGCCGGGAGGACACGTCCACCGGAGCCACCGCCGCCCCCACCACCGACCGCCGCGCCGAACTCCGCTGATCCTGAGGCGACGAACGCCCCGCCCGGTTCGACCGACCGGTCGGCGATCAGCAGGATGCTGGCGAGCCCGAGCGCGATCAGCGCGCCCCAGAGAAACAGCGTGGGACGGTCGATCGCCAGCGCGTCGGCCAGCGTGGTGACACCCTCCGGACCGGCGTTGCCCGCGTAGACACCCAGCGCGAGCCCGGCCACCCCGAGCGCGACGACCGATAGCGCCACCTGCGCGGGCCAGCGCTGGTGCCGCGGCAGGAACGCCTCGACCAGCACCGCGGCGCAAGCCGCGCCGAGCACGATGAGCAGCGGTGCGACGGCGCCGTAGTCGATCAGCGGGGGCTCCAGCAGCTCCACCTGCGCGAGGAAACTCACCGGGTAAATCCTCCCACCGGGTCGGCGAGACCCACGTCGTTCATCGTGGCCAGCACCGATGGTGTGATCACGTCGAGCACCGGGCCGGGGAAGAACCCGAGCACCAGGATCAGCACGATCAACGGTGTCAGCATGGCGATCTCCCGCCTGGACAGATCAGGAAAACCGCTCCCGGCCCGAGCCGCGGAGACCGTCGGATCCAGCATCGTGCCGGGCCCGCCGGCGCGGTCGAGGGCAGCCAGGACGGCCGCGCCGCGCACCGGACCCTGCATCGTGCGCTGGTAGACCCACAGCACGTACAGCGCGGCGAAGATGATGCCGACCGTGGCCAGGATCGTGTACACCGGCTCGCGCGGGAACGAGCCCAGCAGTACCAGGAACTCGCTGACGAACGCGTTGGTGCCGGGCAGCGCGAGTGAGCTGAGCCCGGCCACGAGGAACGACCCGGCCAGCAGCGGAGCCAGCTTCGAGACGCCGCCGTAGTCGCTGATCAACCGCGAGCCACCGCGGGCGATGAGCAGCCCGACGACGATGAACAGCATCCCCGTCGAGATGCCGTGATTGACCATGTACAGCGTGGACCCGGCCAATGCCTGCGAGGAGAACGCGAAGATGCCCAGCGCGATGAACCCGAAGTGCGCGATCGAGGTGTAGGCGACGAAGCGCTTCATGTCGGTCTGACCCACCGCAAGCAATGCGCCGTACAGCACGCCGATCACCGCCAGCGTGAGCACCAACGGGGCGAGTGTTCGGGTGGCCGCGGGGAACAGCGGCAGGCAGTAACGCAGGAACCCGAAGGTGCCCACCTTGTCGAGCACGCCGACCAGCAGCACACCCGCGCCGATCGGAGCCTCCGCGGCGGCATCGGGCAGCCAGGTGTGGAACGGTACCAGCGGCGCTTTGATCGCGAACGCGATGAAGAACCCCAGGAACAGCCAGATCTGGGTGGACTCCGGCACCTCCGCGGCGACGGCTTGGAGCTCGGTCCAGGTGAAGGTGCCCTGGCCGAGCCGGTTGCCGCTCACGACGAACAACCCGATCACCGAGGCGAGCATGATCAAGCCACCGAGCAGGGAGTACAGGAAGAACTTCACCGCCGCGTACTGCCGGCGCGGCCCGCCGAAGCGTCCGATCATGAAGTACATCGGGACGAGCATGGCCTCGAAGAACACGTAGAACAGGAACACGTCGGTGGCCGCGAACACCCCGACCAGCAGGCTCTGGGTGACGAGCAGCAATGCGAAGAAGCCCGACGCGGTGCGGCCCTCGGGGAGGCGCTCCTCCCACGAGAACGCCATCACGATCGGCACCAGCACGGCGATCAGCGCCAGCATGACCAGCGCGATGCCGTCGATCCCGAGCGCGAACCGGGTGCCGAACGCCGGGATCCAGTCGACGGCGAACTCCAGCTGGAAACGCCCTGGCGGCACCACAGCGTCGGACGGTATCGATGGTTGGCTCGCAGGCTCGCTCAGCGGCGTGTAGGCGAACCAGCCGGTCCGCGGAATCACGTAGGCGAACCACGTGAGGACGGTGAGCGCCAGCGACGCCAGCGCGAAGCCGAGCGCCACGAGCTTGGCCAGCCGAGCGTTGTCCCGCAACGGCGCCACCACACCCGCGCCGACCATCGGCAGCAGCAGCAGGCTCAGCAGGAGCATGTTCTCCCCGTTCATACGAACCGCACCGCCAGCAGCGCCGCCACGACCAGCACCGAGCCACCGAGCATGCTCAGCGCGTAGGACCGGACGAACCCGGTCTGTAGCCGTCTCAGCCGTCCGGAGCTGCCACCCAGCAACGCGGCGGTACCGTTGACCATGCCGTCGACGCCCCGGTTGTCGACGTAGACCAGCGCCCGGGTGAGCCAGGTGCCGGGCCGTGCGATGAGCGCCTCGTTGATGGCGTTGGCGTAGAGGTCGCGGCGCGCGGCGCGCACCGGCAGCGAGACCCGCTCCGGGCGCTCGACCGGTGTGCGCCGTCGCCCGACCGTCAGGTAGGCGACCACCGCACCGAGAGCGGAGACGCCGACGACCAGCCACGGCACCAGGGCGTGCGGGATGGCTCCACCTTCGAGCTCCACCAGCTCGCCCACCGTCGGGCTGAGCCAGCTGACCAGGACGTCGCCGCTGGAGAGCAGGAACCCGGCGAACACCGAACCGACGGCCAGCAGGATCATCGGCGCCGTCATCGACACCGGCGACTCGTGCGGGTGGTACTCGCTGCCGTCCTCGGTGCGCAGATCCTTCCACCGCTGCTCACCGAAGAAGGTCATGAACATCAGCCGGGTCATGTAGAACGCGGTGAGCCCGGCCGCGAGGGTGGCCGCCCCGCCGAACACCCAGCCCGCCCAGCCCGGCTCGGTGAACGCGGCCTCGATGATCGCGTCCTTGGAGTAGTAGCCGGACAGGAACGGGAACCCGATCAGCGCCAGGTAACCCAGCCCGAACGTCACGAACGTGATCGGCAGGTAGCGCGCGAGGCCGCCGTAGCGGCGCATGTCCACGTCGTCGTGCATCGCGTGCATCACCGAGCCCGCACCGAGGAACAGACCGGCCTTGAAGAAGCCGTGGGTGAGCAGGTGGAAGATCCCCAGCGCGTAGCCGGCCGGCCCGAGCCCGACGGCCAGGATCATGTAGCCGATCTGGCTGACCGTGGAGTAGGCCAGCACCTTCTTGATGTCGTCATAGGCGCAGCCGATGATCGCGCCGATCAGCAGCGTGATGACGCCGACGAGCGCGACGACCAGCCGTCCGGTCTCGCTCAGGTTGTAGATCGGGGCGCAGCGGGCGATGAGGTAGACCCCGGCCGTGACCATCGTCGCGGCGTGGATCAGCGCCGAGACCGGGGTGGGGCCCTCCATCGCGTCGGGCAGCCAGGATTGCAGCGGGAACTGGCCCGACTTCCCGCACGCCCCGAGCAGCAGCAGGAGCGTGATCGTCAGGATGGTACCGCCGCCGATCTCACCGATCCGGGCGAAGACCTCCGTGTACTGCACCGTGCCGAGCTCGGCCCAGAGGATGAAGATCGCGATCGCGAGGCCGACGTCGCCGACCCGGTTCATGAGGAAGGCCTTCTTCGCGGCGGTCGCCGCGGCCGGGCGATCCTGGTAGAAGCCGATCAGCAGGTACGAGGCGAGTCCGACACCCTCCCAGCCGAGGTAGAGCATCACGAAGTTGTTGCCGAGAACGAGCACCAGCATCGCCGCGACGAACAGGTTGAGCTGGGCGAAGAACCGTCGGCGGCCCGGGTCGTGGTCCATGTAGCCCACCGAGTACAGGTGGATCAGCGCCCCGACACCGGTGATGAGCAGCACGAACGTCAGCGAGAGCGGGTCCAACCTCAGGCCGAAGTCGATGTCGAGCGCGCCGACCGGGATCCAGGAGTAGAGCGACAGCTCCCGGGTGCGCAGCGCGGCGTCGAGACCGAGGGTCTCGACGAAGATCGCGAGGCCGAGGGCGAACGCCGCGAAGATCGTGGCGACACCGAGCCAGTGCCCCCACCGCTGCGCCCGCCGCCCGGCGACGAGCAGCACCAGCGCGCCGGCCGCCGGCAGGACGAAGAGCAGCCACGCCAGCGACGCGAAACCGGTGGCATCCCCTACGACAGCCACCTCGGTCACCGGGTCACCCTCCGGCCGCCCGAAACGCCGGCGCCCACCACCTCGGGGCCTACCGCATCCACGCCCGCCATGTCGGCGATCACCGCATCGGCGCCCGCCCCGTCGGCGATCACGGGCAGATGGTCGCTAGCGGATCTCCACGGGCGAGCACCTGCCCGTGATCGCGGAGGACGGGGGTGGGTGAGCACGGGGAGCTCCTCGGGGCTTGGCACGTTCGGTTCAGTACTTCAGCAGGTTCGCGTCGTCGACCGACGCGGTGCGGCGGGTGCGGAAGATGGACATGATGATCGCAAGACCGACGACGACCTCGGCAGCGGCCACCACCATCACGAAGAACGCCATGACCTGGCCGTCGAGCGTGCCGTTGATCCGGGAGAAGGTGACCAGCGACAGGTTGACGGCGTTGAGCATCAGCTCGATGCACATGAACACCACGATGGCGTTGCGCCGCACCAGCACACCCACCGCACCGATGGAGAACAGCAGCGCGGAGAGAAGCAGGTAGTAGGTGGGGGTCATCGGTCCTGGTCCTCGCGCGGAGCGTCCGCGGAGCGCGGATCAGCACCGGTCTCGGAACGACGCCCGGTGAGCGCTCGGGTACCGCGCGGAGCGTCCGCGGAGCGCGTATCACCGGGGTCGTACTGCTCGATGTCCCCGACGGGCGTGGAGTCGAGGATCTCCGACAGTGATCCGGGCGCGGCCGAACCGTCGGGTAATAGCGCCGGCACCGCCACCGAGTTCGCCGTCGCGAAGACGCCAGGACCGGGCAGCGGGGAGATCTGGTCGTGCTCGCCGCGCAGCCGGGCGGTGACGGTGGCGCGCTGGCCGCGCTTGGCATGGCCCGAGGACTGGGCGAACGCCAGCACCATCGCGCCCAGCGCGGCAGTGATCAGCAGTGCCGAGGTGAGCTCGAACGCGAACAGGTAGTCGGTGAAGATCAGCCGGCCGAGCCCGGTGACATTGGCACCGCTGCCCGCCCCGCCCTCGGCGAGCCCCACGGGTGTGACCGAGGTGAGCGAGCGACCGATCGCGGCCACCAGCAGCACAGCCAGGCCGACGCCGAACGTCAGCCCGGCGAGCCGCTGTCCCCGGAGCACCTCGACCACGGAGTCGGAGCTGTCGCGGCCGACGAGCATCAGCACGAACAGGAACAGCATCATGACCGCGCCGGTGTAGACGATGATCTGCACGAAGCCCAGGAACGGTGCCCCCTGCACGATGTACAGGACGGCGAAGCAGAACATCGTGGTGACCAGCATCAGCGCCGAGTGCACGGCGCTGCGCGCGAACACCATGCCGAGCGCCCCGGCGAGCGCGATCGGCCCCAGGACCCAGAACGTGATGGCCTCCCCGGTGGAGACCACCTCCGCGGCCACCGAAGAGGTGCTCGCAGCCTCGATCATCACTGTAGCCAGAACGCTCATGTCACCTGCTCCCCCACCGGGTCGTTCTCCGCGCCGGCCCGCGCCAGCACCGGCCCCTGCACGTAGTAGTCCTGCTCGGTCTCCCCGAGCCGCATCGGGTGCGGCGGCTGCTCCATGCCCGGTAGCAGCGGGGCGAGCAACTGCTCCTTGGTGTAGATCAGGTCCTGCCGGTTGTCGTCGGCCATCTCGTAGGCGTTGGTCATCGTCAACGAGCGGGTGGGGCAGGCCTCGACGCACATGCCACAGCCGATGCAGCGCAGGTAGTTGATCTGGTAGATCGCCCCGTAGCGCTCACCCGGCGAGTAGCGCGCCTCCTCGGTGTTGTCCCCGCCCTCGACGTAGATCGCGTCGGCCGGGCACGCCCACGCGCACAGCTCGCAACCCACGCACTTCTCCAGCCCGTCGGGATGGCGGTTGAGCTGGTGGCGGCCGTGATAGCGAGGCGCGGCGGGCGGGAAGTCCTCCGGGTACTCCTCGGTGACGACCTTCTTGAACATCGTGGAGAAGGTGACGCCGAAGCCCTTGAAGAACTCAAACATGTTCGGTCTCCTTCGAGGAGATGCTGGCCGGCCCAGGACCGGCCGAGGCAGTGCCACCGCGCAGCTTGTGCCGCGACGGCTTCGGCACGATGAGGTCCAGCGGTGGGACGGGATAGTCCGACGCCAGCTCGATCTCACGCTCCGGTTCGGGCCGATCGGGCACCAGGAACGCCACCACCAGCACCACCGCGAGCACGATGCCCAGGGTGAACAGGAGCGCGGTGACGTCGCCGCCCTCGCTGTTGCGGTAGGCCCGGATCGCGAAAATCGTGAGGATCCACAGCAGGCTGATCGGCACCAGGGCCTTCCACCCCAGCCGCATGAACTGGTCGTAGCGCAGCCGAGGCAGCGTGCCACGCAGCCAGATGAACAGGAACAGGAAGATCGCGCTCTTGATCAGGAACCAGAGGACCTGGAACCAGCCGTTATTGAACAACGCGACGCTCGACAGCGGCCACGGGGCCATCCCGCCGCCGAGGAAGAGCGTGGTGGCCATGGCCGAGACCGTGACCATGTTGACATACTCGGCGAGGAAGAACAGCGCGAACTTCAGCGACGAGTACTCGGTGTGAAAGCCCCCGACCAGCTCGGACTCAGCCTCGGGGAGGTCGAACGGCGCACGGTTGGTCTCCCCCACCATCGCGATCACGAAGACCACGAAGCTGGGCACGAGCAGCCAGAAGTACCAGCCCGTCGATTGCGCCGCGACGATGTCGGCGGTGGACAGCGAGCCCGCGTAGAGGATGACCGCGACGATCGACAGGCCCAGCGCGATCTCGTAGGAGATCACCTGCGCGGCGGAGCGCAGCGCAGCGAGCAACGGATACGGCGAGCCCGAGGCCCAGCCGCCCAGCACGATGCCGTAGACGCCGATCGAGGAGCAGGCGAGCACGACGAGCACGCCGACCGGCAGGTCGACCAGCTGGAGCACCGTGGGCTCACCGAAGATCGAGACCTCGCCGCCGAACGGGATGACCGAGAACGCGACGAACGCCGGAATGGTGGCGATGACCGGCGCAATGAAGTAGACCGGCTTGTCGGCCAGCACCGGCATGATGTCTTCCTTGAACGCGAGCTTGAGCCCGTCGGCGAGCGACTGCAACCACCCGCCGGGTCCCACCCGGTTCGGGCCCGGACGCTGCTGCATCCGGCCCACCACCTTGCGCTCCGCGTTGATCATCACCAGGGTCAGCACGACACCGACCCCGAACAGCACCACGACCTTGAACAGGATGAGCCACAGCGGGTCATCAGCCAGCAGCTCCTGGGTGCGCGTCAGGCCCTCCTGCGCCAGGACCGTCATGACTGCTCCTCCGCGGTGCCGGTCAGAAGCACCGCGTGCCTTGGCACCGCGTGCCTTGTCATGCCGTCACTCCCACCAGGTCGCCGTGGCCGGCGCCCAGGATCGCGCGCACCTTGGACTCGCCGGAGTTGCCCGGGAGCCAGAGCACCCCATCGGGTAGGTCGGTCAGTGCCACCGGCAGCGTGATCGCGCCCCGGTCGGTGCGCACCGTTGCCGGTTCACCCTCGGTGAGCCCGAGCCGCTCGGCGGTGGCGGCGTTGACCCGCACCAGCGCCGGACGGGCCGTGCCGGCCAGCGCCGGCTCGTCGACGGCGAGCGTGCTGTGGTCCACGAGCTGGCGCCACGTCGCGAGCACGGCCTGGCCGAACCCGGGGCGTCGCGGCTCACCGGCGGGCACTACCGGCCCAGGCGGCGCTGCGCCACGACGCGGGCCGAGCCGAGCCAGCTCGCGCGCCGATGCGGCCGGCGTCTGGGTGAAGATGTCGACGTCCATCTCGACGGCGAGGGTATCGAGCACCCGGCAGTCGGGCAGCACGCCGGTGGCGTCCAGCGCCGGGCCGAACTCCCGGACGCGCCCCTCCCAGTTGCGGTAGCTGCCGGCGCGCTGGGCGTCCGGGGCGACCGGCAGGACCACGTCGGCGAGCTCGGTGACCCCCGAGGCGTGCAGCTCAAGACTCACCAGGAAACCGACCTCACGCAGCCCGGCCAGCGCCGCCTGTGGATCGGCCAGGTCGGCCGGATCGAGCCCGCCGACGACGAGGCCGGCCAGCTCGCCCATGGCGGCCGCGGCGAGGATCGCGTCGGTGTCGCGGCCCGGGGTGGCGGGCAGGGCGCCTTCGGTGAGACCCCAGGCTTGCTCGACCTCGGCGCGATCGGCGACATCGGCCACCGGGCGGCCCCCCGGGAGCAGCGTGGGTACCGCGCCGGCGTCCAGCGCGCCGCGCTCGCCCGCCCGCCGGGGCACCCAGCCGATGGCCGAACCCGTGCGAGCGGCCAGCACCGACACCCCAGACAGCAGCCCCGGCACCTCCGCCGCCCGTTCGCCGACGAGGATCACCCCGCCACCGGTGAGCAAGGAGACGACGTGCTGGGGCAGCGCCGCGAGCACCGCCGCCTCGGCACCGGGCACCGCCAGGATGAGGTTGTCGCGCGCGGCGGGCTCGGCCGCACCGAGCGGTGTGCCCGTGCGCAGTACCGCCGGGGTGGACCACTGGCTGAGGTGGAAGACCTTCTGACCGTGCTTGCGGGCCGCCTTGCGCAGCCGCAGGAAGACGATCGGCGACTCCTCCTCGGGCTCGAACGCCACGCACAGCACCGCGGGCGCGGCTTCCAGCCGGGCGTAGTCCAGGGTTGCGGGACCGTGACCGACGACATGGGCACCGAGGAACTCCAGCTCCTCGGCCGAGTGCGGCCGGGCCCGGAAGTCGACGTCGTTGGTACCCAGCGCCACCCGGGCGAACTTGGCGTAGGCGTAGGCGTCCTCGATGGTGAGCCGCCCCCCGGCCAGCACCCCGACACCGCCGGCCCGGGCGGCGGCCAGACCGGCGGCGGCCACCTGGAGCGCCTCGGTCCACGAGGTCTCGGCGAGCATGCCGTCGGAGTTCCGGACCATCGGCCGGGTGATCCGATCCTTGGCGGACAGGTAGCGGAAGGCGAACCGGCCCTTGTCGCAGTTCCACTCCTCGTTGACCGCCGGGTCGTTGCCGGCAAGGCGGCGCAGCACCGTGCCGCGGCGGGTGTCGGTGCGCTGCGCACAGCCCGAGGAGCAGTGCTCGCAGACGCCGGTGGTGGAACCGAGGTCGAACGGGCGCGAGCGGAAGCGGTACGCCGCGCTGGTGAGCGCACCCACCGGGCAGATCTGGATGGTGTTGCCGGAGAAGTAGGACTGCCCGCCGGTGAGCCCGGCCGCGTCACCCTCGACCTCGGCGGTGCCGGCCGTCCCGATCTGCTGACCGGTGCCCCGCTCCAACAGATCGATGAAGTTGTCGCCGGCGATCTCCTCGTCGAACCGGGTGCACCGCTGGCACAGCACGCACCGCTCGCGGTCGAGCAGCACCTGGGTGGTGATCGCGATCGGCTTGGCGAACGTGCGCTTGGCCTCGACGAACCGGGAGTCGGTGCGCCCGCTGGTCATCGCCTGGTTCTGCAGCGGGCACTCACCGCCCTTGTCGCAGATCGGGCAGTCCAGCGGATGGTTGATCAGCAGCAGCTCCATCACGCCCTGCTGTGCCTTGTCGGCGATCGCCGAGGTGTGCTGGGTCTTGACGACCATGCCGTCAGCCACCGTCATCGTGCAGCTGGCCTGGGGCTTGGGCATGGGCCGGCCGCCCATCTCGACCTCGACCAGGCACTGCCGGCAGGCACCTGCCGGGTCGAGCAACGGGTGGTCGCAGAACCGGGGGACGATGATGCCGAGCCGCTCGCAGGCGCGGATGAGCAGCTCGCCCTGGGGCGCGTCCACCTCGAGGCCGTCGATGGTGAGCCGGACGTGGCCCTCCGGCACGGGACGGGGCTCGGCGCCGGTGTCCTGCTTCGCCAGATCCGGGGTAGCTGTCATGCCTGCACCCCGACGAGGTCCTTGAGCTGCTCCGGTTGCGCTACGGCCGGCTGCGCGGCGATCAGGTCCAGGAACTCCTGACGGAAGTACTGGATCCCACTGGTGATCGGGCTCACCGCGCCGTCGCCGAGCGCGCAGAACGAGCGGCCCAGGATGTTGTCACAGATATCGACCATCGTGTCCACGTCGGCTTCCGTGCCCTCGCCGTGCACCATGCGCTCCAGGATCTGCACCAGCCAGAAGGTGCCCTCCCGACACGGCGTGCACTTGCCGCACGACTCGTGCTTGTAGAACTCGGTCCATTTCATGACCGCCCAGGGCACCGACACGGTCTCGTTGAAGACCATCACCGCGGTGGTGCCCAGCATCGACCCGGCCGCCGCCGCCCCCTCGAAGTCCAGCGGGGTGTCGAGGTGATCGACCGTGAACAGCGGGGTGGACGACCCGCCGGGAGTCCAGAACTTGAGCGGGATCCCGTCCTGCATGCCGCCGGCCAGCTCGAGCAACGTGCGCAGCGTGATCCCCAGCGGCGCCTCGTACTGGCCGGGGCGCTCCACGTGCCCGGACACCGAGTAGATCTTCGGACCGGGGCTCTTCGCCGAACCCATCGAGCGGAACCACTCGCTGCCGCCCTGCACGATCGCCGGGACGGTGGCGATGGTCTCCACGTTGTTCACCACCGTGGGCGAGGCGTAGAGACCGGACGTGGCCGGGAACGGCGGCTTGAGCCGGGGCTGGCCGCGGCGACCCTCCAGGGAGTCGAGCAGGGCGGTCTCCTCGCCGCAGATGTACGCCCCGGCGCCGGCGTGCACCACGATGTCGAGATCGAACCCCGAGCCGAGGATGTCGCGGCCCAGGTAACCGGCGCGGTAGGCCTCGTCGACGGCATTGCGGACCCGACGGATGCAGTGCAGCGCCTCGCCACGGATGTAGATCGCGCAGAAGTTGGCCCGGATCGCGTAGCTGGTGATGACGCAACCCTCGATGAGCGAGTGCGGGTCGGCCATCATCGCCGGAATGTCCTTGCAGGTGCCCGGCTCGCCCTCGTCGGCGTTGATCACCAGGTACTTGGGCTTGGCGCCCGCGCCGGTGGGCCCCTGCGGGATGAAGCTCCACTTGAGGCCCGTCGGGAAACCCGCCCCGCCGCGACCGCGCAGGCCGGAGTCCTTGACGAGCGCGATGAGCTGGTCGGACTGCGCGGCGAGCGCGGTGCGCAGCCCCTGGTAACCCTCCAGTTGCTCGTAGGTGCCGATGGACCAGGATCGGGGCGACTGCCAGCGCCTGGTGAGCACCGGCGTGAGTGGATCGGGAGTGGATGCAGTCATCACTTCTTCTCCGGTAGCGCTGGCATGGCAGGCGGGGAATCGGGCATGGGCGGGGCCACCCAGCCGCGCTCGGTGGCCAGCTGGGCTCCGCGAAGCGTCTCAGACGCCACCGACGATCCTTCGACGCTCCGCTCCAGATCCGGGAAGATCCCGGCCAGTTCGAGCGCCGCGGTCTTGAAGTCGGTCAACGGCGCTCCCCGGGTGGGTGCGGGCCGCTCGCCGGCGCGCAGGGCGTCGACCAGGGCGTGGGCCGAGTCGACCGTCTGGTTGTCGTAGTACTCGTAGTTGACCTGGAGCACCGGGGCGAGGTCGCACGCCGCCAGGCACTCGGCATGCTCCAGGGTGACCGACCCGGGCGTGCCGGGCTCGCCCGCGGTCTCCTCGTGACCGACCCCGAGCTGCTGCGTCAGATGCGCGTAGATGGTGTCGCCGCCCAGTGCCGCGCACAGTGTGTTGGTGCAGACGCTCACGATGTGCTCGCCACACGGGGTGCGCTTGTACATCGTGTAGAACGTCGCGACCGCACTCACCTCGGCAGTGGTCAGCTCCAGCGCCTCGGCGCAGTACCGGATGCCGTCCTGGCTGACGAAGCCCTCCACCGACTGCACGAGATGCAGCAACGGCAGCAGCGCCGAGCGGGACTGCGGGTACCGGGAGATGATCTCCTTCGTGCGCCGGCGGGTCGACTCGTCGAACTGGTTCACCTGTCCACACCTCCCATGACCGGGTCGATGCTCGCGACGGCCGCGATCACGTCGGCGACCATCCCGCCCTCGCTCATCGCCGGCATCGTCTGCAGGTTGACGAAGCTGGGGTCGCGGACGTGCACGCGCACCGGGCGGGTGCCACCGTCGGAGACGAGGTGGTAGCCGAGCTCGCCGCGCGGCGACTCGATGGGCACGTACACCTGGCCCGGTGGCACGAAGAAGCCTTCGGTGACCAGCTTGAAATGGTGGATCAGCGACTCCATCGACTGGCCCATGATCTTGCGGACGTGCTCGAGGGTGGTGCCCATGCCGTCCGCCCCGACCGACAGCTGGGCCGGCCAGGCCACCTTGCGGTCGGCGACCATCACCGGACCGGGCTCCATCTTCGCCGCCGCCTGCTCGACGAGCTTGAGCGACTCGTGGATCTCGGCGACCCGCAGCCGGTAGCGGGCGTAGCAGTCGGCCTCGGTGGCGACCGGGACCTCGAAGTCGTACTCCTCGTAGCCGCAGTACGGCTCGACCTTGCGCTGGTCCCACGCCAGGCCGGCGGACCGCAGGATCGGACCGGTGACCCCGAGGGCGAGACACCCGTCCAGCGGCAGGTACCCCACGCCCTCCAGGCGCTGGCGCCAGACGGGCTGGGCGGTGAGCAGCTTGTCGTAGTCGGGCAGCCGGGTACGCATGAGCGCGACGAACTCGCGCACCTTCTCCGCCCAGCCGTCCGGGAAATCCTGGGCAAGGCCACCGGGGCGGACGTATGCGTGGTTCATCCGCAGCCCGGTGAGGAACTCCAGCAGGTGCAGCACCTCCTCGCGCTCGCGGAACCCGGCCGTCATGCCGGTGAGCGCGCCGAGCTCCATGCCGCCGGTGGCCAGGCACACCAGGTGCGAGCCGATCCGGTTGAGCTCCATGAGCAGCACCCGCGCGACGGTGGCGCGCCGCGGCGCCTCGACACCCAGCAGCTTCTCCACGGCCAGGCAGTACGCGGTCTCGTTGAAGATCGGCGCCAGGTAGTCCATCCGGGTCACGAACGTGACACCCTGGGTCCAGGTGCGGTACTCGCAGTTCTTCTCGATGCCGGTGTGCAGGTATCCGATCACCGAACGGGCCTGGGTGACGGTCTCGCCCTCCAGCTCCAGCACCAGGCGCAGCACCCCGTGCGTGGACGGGTGCTGCGGGCCCATGTTGATGACGATGCGGTCGTCGTGCTCGGCGTCGACGAGGGTGTCCCAGTCGCCGCCGGTGACCGTGTAGATCGGGCCCTCGGTGGTGATCCGCTCCTGGGCGGGCGTGGGCCTCGCGCCGTCTCTGATCTCCGTCACGTATAGGACCGCCTCTGATCGGGGGGCGGGATCTCCGCGCCCTTGTACTCCACGGGGATCCCGCCGAGCGGGTAGTCCTTGCGCTGCGGGTGGCCGTCCCAGTCGTCGGGCATGAGGATCCGGGTGAGCCCGGGATGCCCGTCGAAGATCACGCCGAACATGTCCCACGTCTCGCGCTCGTGCCAGTCGGCCGTGGGATAGACCTCGACGACGCTGGGCAGGTGAGGATCGGAGATGTCGAGGGCGACCTCGAGCCGGATCCTGCGCCGGTAGGTCATCGACAGCAGGTGGTAGACGACGTGCAGCCGCTGCGCCACATCCTCGCCGTAGTCGACACCCGACACCGACGAGCACAGCTCGAAGCGCAGGCCCTCGTCATCACGCAGGGTGCGGCACAGGTCGAGGATCCGCTCGCGCTGCACGTAGAAGGTGATCTCGCCGCGGTCGATCGTGATCTGCTGGACCGCACCGCGGATGCCGCGCTCGGCCAGCGACTCACCCAGGTCGTCGGCGAACTCGTCGAACCAGCTCCCGAAGGGGCGCTCGGCCGGTGCCGGCGCGTGGCCGGGAAGGCGCAGCCCGCCGAAGCCGGAGGTGTCGCCGGAGCCGGTGACGCCGAACATGCCGCTGCGCTCGCGGGTGGCCGGAGCCGCCGGACGGGTACCACCTTCCGGGGACACCGCCCCGTCGAGCTGCGCCTGCTCGATCTCACCGCTCTCGGGTGCCTCGCCGCCACGGGCCCGGTGCTCGGCGACGTCGGCACCGCTCTGCTCGGCCGAGGACTGCTCGCCACCGGTCGGCTCGATGTCATCCTTGGACGTACCGGTCGGCTCACTCATCTACTTCTGCCCCGCCGGTTTCTTCGGCGCGTACTTGATCGACGACGGGATCATCTCCGTCCGGTGCCCACTCGCCGCGAGCTGTGCGGCGCGTTTCGGACCCAGGGGTTCGTCCATGATCTTTGCGTGGATCTTGAGGATGGCATCCATCAGCATCTCCGGACGCGGCGGGCAGCCGGGCAGGTACATATCCACCGGCACCACGTGGTCGACGCCCTGCACGATCGCGTAGTTGTTGAACATCCCGCCCGACGAGGCGCAGACGCCCATCGCGAGCACCCAGCGCGGCTCGGGCATCTGATCGTAGATCTGCCGCAGTACCGGGGCCATCTTGTTGCTCACCCGGCCGGCGACGATCATCAGGTCGGCCTGCCGGGGCGAAGCCCGGAAGACCTCCATGCCGAACCGTGCGAGGTCGTAGCGCGGCGCGCCGGTGGTCATCATCTCGATCGCGCAGCAGGCCAACCCGAACGTGGCCGGCCACAGCGAGGACTTACGGGTCCAGTTGACCAGCTTCTCGACGCTGGTCAGCAGCACACCGCTGGGCAGGTGTTCCTCGAGTCCCATGGTCAGTGCTCACCTAGTTCCAGTCCAGACCGCCGCGCCGCCACACATAGATGTAGGCGAAGCCGACGGTCACGATGAACAGTACAATCTCCACCAGCCCGAACAGGCCCAGCGCGTCGGCGCTGACCGCGAACGGGTAGAGGAAGACCATCTCGATGTCGAACAGGATGAACAGCATCGCGGTGAGGTAGTAGGCCACCGGCATCCGGCCGCCGCCCACCACCGGCGCTGGCGACGGCTCGATGCCGCACTCGTAGGCGTCGAGCTTGGCGCGGTTGTAGCGCCGCGGACCGACGTAGGGCGCGGCCGTGACCGAGCCGAGCGCGAACAACCCCGCGAGGGCGAACATCAGCACCAGCGGGAGATAGGGATCGAGCATCCGGGCACCCTCGTCGTCGTGGTGGTTGTTCAGCCGGAGCAGCGACACTAGGTCGTCTGCGCCGGCCCGGCGGTAGCAGGCATGCCTAAACTAGACGCTCGGCGCAAGTTTGGTCATGGCCGCGATCACGCGGTCACTCGTGCCACCGCCCTTCGGGTCGTACAGGTTCGCCAGGACCTTGAGCAGGAACGCCATCAGCGTCTTGCGCGGCAGCCCGTGGCGGGTGGCCATGCCCATGACGGTGGGGTTACCGATGAGCTTCGAGAAGATGTTGCCGATGCGGTAGTAACCACCCAACGCATCGCTCAACGCCGCCGGGTAGTACTGCAACGCGCGCTCGGCGGCGTCACCGGACCGGGCCAGCGACTGGATCGCACACCGGGCCGCGATCGACGCCGACTCCATCGCGTACGCGATGCCCTCACCGTTGAACGGATTGACCATCCCGCCCGCATCGCCGACGAGCAGCAGCCCCGGACGGTAGTGCGGGATGCGGTTGAAACCCATCGGCAACGCGGCGCCGCCGACCGCACCGACCGCGTTCTCGTCGCGGTAGCCCCACTCCTCGGGTGTGCCGTCCAGCCAGCTGCGCAGCAGCGCCCGGTAGTCGGTGGAGCCGTAGGCACGGCTGGTGGACAGGATCCCGAGCCCGACGTTGGACGTGCCGTCGCCCATGCCGAAGATCCAGCCGTAGCCGGGCAGCAGCTTGGGCTGTGTTGGATCAGCACGGTCCCAGAGCTCGAGGTGGGACTCGAGGTAGTCGTCGTGGGTGCGCGGGCTGGTGTAGTAGCGGCGCACCGCGACCCCCATCGGGCGGTCGTCGCGCTTGGTCATGCCCAGGCTGAGCGCGAGCCGCGCCGACACGCCGTCACAGGCGAGGGTGAGCGGCGCGCGGAACGAGACGGGGCGCCTGTCCTTGCCCCTGCCCACATGGCCCGCGACGCCCGCGACCCGGCCCCTGTCGATGAGCGCCTCGACGACCGTGGTCTCCTCGTGCAGCCGGGCGCCGGCCTTCTCGGCATGCCGCGCGAGCAGCTCGTCGAAGTCCTGACGGGGGCGGACGGCCCCGAAGTTCGGGAACGTGGCCAGCGTGGGCCAGTCGAGCTCGAGGCTGACGCCGCCGCCGAGCACCCGCAGACCCTTGTTGTGCAGCCATCCGTTCTGCTCGCCGCAGTCGATGCCCACGTCGATGAGCTGTTTCATCCCGCGGGGGGTGAAGCCGTCGCCGCAGACCTTGGGGCGCGGGAACGTGCACTTCTCCAGGAGCAGGACGTCGAGGCCGGCGCGGGCCAGGTAGGTGGCAGCGGTGGAGCCGGCGGGACCGGCACCGACGACGATGACGTCGGCATCGACGGCGTCGGTGCTGGGACGCCGGGATCCGCCGGTGGTGGTGGGTTCTGGCGCGACCATCTGGCTCCTTGTGAATGGTTTCACGAAGTCGCGCCGAGTCTATCTTCCCTGGTGTGGGCCTGCGGCTCCCGCCACCGGTTCACCGATTCTCAGTCGACCAGCTCATCGGTGACGGTCCGGTCGAGGTGGATCCGCGACCTGCCCAGCCCCGGGTGTGATACGCGACGGGCTGTCCAGCACGACGGCCGGCCGCGCGACCGGCGAGAAGCAGCGGGAGCACGCGTATACGGCAACCTGGGTGCGCCGGGACCCCCCTTCACCCGACGCACACCAGGTCACCCAGCCGCGGACGATGTCGGCCCGAAGGCCGTAGCGATCCGGCTGAGTCCACTGTGTCGGGTCACACACCAAGAGTCAAGAGTGCGCAACTCTATTGAGCCCAACCGAGCTATCGGGGCCGGCACTTTCGTCGATCGAGAGCAGATCGTCGTCATTCGATCTTGATGCGCGACGCTTTGCCCTGATGGGACGAGAGCCGGTGATCACGGCACCACCGGAGCTGCAGTGACCTGCCAGATCAGCGTCTTGGCACGGGAAGCCGCACGCGATGCGGCTCCGTGTTCTCGTTTGGCGATCACGAAGCCGGCGGCATGATCCAGACCCCGATGAACTCATGCGGTGCCGCACTACGGACGGTGCTGCACTACGGGCGGCGGGCGCGGTGCAGCGCGACGGCACCGCCGGTGAGATCACACCAGGCGACGTCGATCCAACCGGCCTCCGCGATCCGTTGCGCCAGCTCCGGCTGCGACGGCCAGGCGCGGATCGACTCCCCCAGGTAGACGTACGCGTCCGGGTTGCTCGCCACGCGCCGGGCGATCGCCGGCAACACCCGCTCCAGGCCCAGGTAGTAGGCGGCGCGGAACGGTGCCCAGCTCGGCGTGCCGAACTCACACACCACCAGCCGTCCGCCGGGCCGGGTCACCCGGGCCATCTCGGCGAGCGCAACGTCGGGATCGGCCACGTTCCGCAAGCCGAAGGAGATCGTCACGGCGTCGAACGCACCGTCAGGGAACGGCAGGTGCAGCGCGTCGGCAGCGACCTTGGGCACCTCGCGGTGAGCGCCGGCGCTCAACATGCCGCAGGAGAAATCGCCGGCCACGCACCAGGCGCCCGAGCGGGCCAGCTCCATCGTGGACACGGCGGTGCCGGCGGCGAGGTCGAGGACGCGCTCGCCGGCGCGCAGCTCCAGGGCGCAGCGGGTGAGCGCACGCCAGCGGCGATCCAGCCCGGCGGTGAGCACGGTGTTGGTGAGGTCATATCGGCGCGCGACCCCGTCGAACATCGCGGCGACGTCCCGCGGGTCCTTGTCCAGCTCAGCCCGACTCACGCCCGGCACGCTACGCGGGCCGCGCCGCAGCCCAGCGCCACCGGCGACGCGGTGAGTACCGGGGTCATGGTCAGGAGGCGTGCAGCGTTGCGAGCATCCGGTCGACCGACGCCGGCCAGCCGAACCGCTCTGCCCGCCGCCGGGCCGCTGCCCGCCGCTGCCCCTCGTCGACGGCGAGCAGCGTCGTGACCCCGGCCGCGAACGCCACGGACGAGTCCACCGCGGCCGCGCCAGAGGTGCCGACGATCTCCGGCAACGCCGACGACGCGGACACCACCACCGGCGTGCCACTGGCCAGCGCCTCCAGCGCGGAGAGCCCGAACGTCTCGTGCGGACCCGGTGCCAACGACACATCCGCCGACGCCAGCAGCCGCGCCAACCGCCCGCGATCCGGGACGAAGCCGACGAACGTCACCGGCAGCCCCGCAGCCCGTCGCTCCAGCGCGTGCCGCCGCGGCCCGTCCCCGGCCACGACCAGCCTTACCCGGTGCCCGGCTTCGTGCAGCGCGGCCACGGTGTCGACGCTGCGCTCGGGGTGTTTCTCCGCCGAGAGCCGCCCGCAGTGCACCAGCAACGCGTCCGCCCGACCGGTGAGCGCCGTCCGCAGGCGGGCGTCTCGATGTACCGGGGAGAACATGGTGAGATCCACCCCGAGCGGCACCTGCGCGACGTTGCGCGCGCCGATCCGGTCGAACTCCGCTCGGGCGAACGATGTGGTGCAGACGACCGTGTCGTACGCCCGTGCCATCGCCGAGTTCGCGGTGTCGGCCACCCGCCGGGCGATCGTGGGTGGCAGGAGGAACTGCGTCAGCAACCGGTCGAGGCGCTCGTGGGAGATCACCACGCTGGGCAGGCCGCGCCGGGTGGCCCAGGTGCCCAGGCCGCGCAGGGTCAGCCGGTCCGACACCTCGATCGCGTCCGGTGCCAGCCGCCCGAGCAGCCGCTGCACCCGCCACGGGTCGACGGCGCGGTACCCGCCGGTGCCGGGCAGGCGTGGCGCCGCGATCGTGATCCGCCGGATCCGGCCGGGGAGCAGGTCATCGGCGGAGCACCGCCCGGGCACGACGAGCACGACGTCGTGCCCCCGCTCGACGTATCCCGCGCCCAGGTGATGCAGCGCCGTTCGTAACCCGCCGGAGCGGGGGCCGTAGAAGTTGGCCAGTTGGAGGATGCGCACTCCGCTACGACGATGTCCGGTCAGGCGGCATGGGTGCCGGCTCTGCCGATCCGCGCCCCGCGGCCGCCTCGCCCGGTGTCGATGGCCGTTCCGCCGGTGCTGCGCCGGGCGCCGATCACCTCGGCGTAGTGCGCGAGCAGCTCGTCGCACACCGTGGACCACGTCCGGCGCAGCACCGACCTCCGGGCCGCTGCGCCGAACCGCAGGCGGGTCGGCTCGTCGGTCAGGGCCCGCACCGCCGCGCGCAGCTGGACGTCCGATTTCGACACAGCCGTCGCGCCGGCGATGCCGAGATCGGACGCGTCGACCCCGTCCGGGCGGGGTGGCACGAGGAACCCGGTGCGTCCGGGCAGCACGAGATCGCGCGGCCCGCCGGCATCCGGAGCGACCACCGGCAGGCCGGACGCGAGCGCCTCCTGCACGGCCTGGCAGAACGTCTCCGACGGCCCGGTGTGCACGAACACGTCCAGCGACGCGTAGATCCGGGCGAGCTCGTCGCCGTCGCGAAACCCGAGGAACGCGGCCCGGGGCAGTGCCGCGCGCAGCCGCTCCTCGCTCGGTCCGGCGCCCACCACGACCAGCCGCGTGCCGGGCAGGTCGGCGAGCACGGTGAGCCGTTCCACCTGCTTCTCCGGTGCCAGCCGCCCGACGTAACCGATCAGGAGCTCCCCGCCCGAGGCGAGCGACGCCCGCAATGCGCCATCACGCTTGGCGGGGGCGAACCGGCTGGTGTCGACCCCGCGGGCCCACTGGTGCACCCGCGGCACCCCGCGTGCCCGCAATGCCTCGGTGGCCCAGGTCGACGGGGCCAGCGTGCGGTCGGCCTGGGAGTGCAGCCGGCAGGTCCAGCGCCACGCGGCGCGCGCCGTCAACCCGAGTCCGTAGGAGGCGGCGAAGCCGGCGATGTCGGCCTGGTAGATCGCGACGGTCGGGATGCCCAGCCGGCGCGCAGCGGCCAGACCCCGGTGGCCGACGACGAACGGCGCGGCCAGGTGCACCACATCGGGACGGAACTCGCGCAAGGCACGCAGCACGCGCCGGCTCGGCACCCCGACCGGCATCGAGTTGACCACCGGCAGCTCCAGCGCCGGCACCCGGACCACCGGCACCCCCTCGTGCTCGGCCGGCTCACCCGCGCCGGGGGCGATGATCAGTACCTGGTGCCCGGCAGCGGTGAGATGCTCCACGACCCGCAGGACCGAGTTGGTGACACCGTTGACGACGGGCAGGAAACACTCGGAGACGATCGCGACACGCACAGTGCAGAACGTGCCCCCGGCAGGCATCCGGACCGCAGACGGCGGGTGGACGCGTCGCGGAACAGGCGAACAACACCCCGTGCCGCCACGGCTGATCCGCGAGATCATGTTGTCCCGCGGAGGTCAGCACCGCCACGATCGGCGGGACCACCAGGCCGGCGCTGGACCCACGGCCAACCCGTGCGACGCCGTCGAGGCCGGCGCCGCTCGTCGTCGACGGGGAGGGTCGCCCCGATCCGCTGCCCGTCGGCGGGCTGGTGGTGGCGGCGCTCGGGGCGTTGGACGCGGTGCTGGGGTGGTGGGGGCGGGGTCGGCGACCTAGCGTGGGTCGATGCTCGGGCGCTCCGCTACCCCTCGGCGCTGGATGCTCGGGCGCTCCGCTACCCCTCGGCCGGGTAGTGCTGTGGCGCAGGCCGATCCCCCGGCCGTTCGGGCCACCCCGTTCCTGTTCGTGGTCATCTGGGCGTCGGGGTTCGTCGTCGCCAAGTACGCCGCACCGCACGCCGAGCCGCTGAGCTTCCTGCTGCTCCGCTACTCCGGGGTGATCGTGCTGATGGTGGCGCTGGCGCTGGTCGCCGGTGCGGCGTGGCCGCGGGGCCGTCAGGTGCTCCACCTCGCCGTCGCCGGGATCGGCATCCAGGCCGGCTATCTCGGCGGGGTGTGGGTGGCGGTGGCCGAGGGGATGCCCGCGGGGGTCGCCGCGCTCGTGGTGAACCTGCAACCGGTGCTCACAGTGGCGTTCGCCGGGATCGTGGGCGAGCGGTTGGGCGGTGCCCAGGTGGTCGGATTGGTGTTGGGCTTCCTCGGCGTGGCACTGGTGGTCGCCAACCGGCTGACCACCGAGGGGCTGTCCCTGCTCACTCTCGGGCTCACGACCATGGCCCTGCTGACGATCACCGTCGGCACCCTGTACCAGAAGCGTTTCTGTCCTCGGTTCGACCTGCGAACCGGCCAGGTGGTGCAGTTCGCCGCCGCGATCGCGGTGACGCTGCCGTTCGCGCTGGTGTTCGAGTCGTTCCGGTTCGACTGGACAGCGGAGCTGGTCGGCGCGTTGGTCTGGTCGGTGCTGGTGCTCACCGGCGGCGGGATCTCGCTGCTGTTCCTCATGCTGCGCCGGGGCGCGGCCACGCAGGTGACCAGCTACTTCTACCTCGTACCGGGGATCACCGCGCTGATGGCACTGGTGATGTTCGGGGAGGGGCTCGGACCGGTGACGGTGGTCGGGATGGTGGTGGCGGTGCTCGGGGTGGCCCTGGCGACCCGGCGGGCGTAGCTCCTACGTGACCGACCCGCGCGGTACCACCCATTCGCAGGCCTGGCCGGTGATCTCGGCGATCGCGTCGAAATCCTGGTCGTAGTGCAGAACGGGGACGCGGCGCCGTTCGGCCACGGCAGCGATCAGCAGGTCCGGTATCTTGACGCGCTGCTGCAACCCGCGCTCGGCGAGCGCCGACTGTACGTCGAGCAGCCGATCCCAGGTCTCATCCGGTATCGGCAGCCAGAAGAATGCACCCAGCTGAATCCGGGTCTCGCGGTGGTGCTCAGGCGAGCGGGTGCCGCGCAACACCTCGGCGACACTGACCGCGCACAGCGCGATCGCTCCGCTTCGCACGAGGCCGCTGACCCGGTCCTTGATCACCGGCGCAGCAAGCCTCGTCAGGACACTCGTGTCGGCGAGGTAATCGACTAGCGCCACGCCTCGTCCCGCTTGTCGGGCTCGGCGAGGTGGGCGAAGCTGCCTGCCGCCGCCTGCTCGATGAAGGCCATGCGCAGCCGACGTGACGCGATCTCGCGAAGTGCGGCGTTGACGGTCTCGACCTTGGTCGTGGTGCCCAACTCCTCGGCTGCTGCCGCTAGCGCGCCGTCGTCGATATCAATGACTGTCCGAGCCATCTGTAGCCTCCGATATCGTTCAAAACGACTGATGATACCTCAGCACATCCCTCCACGATGCCGATTCGACCTCTCGTCCGGTGCGGAGTCGGCCGATCGGTTCAGCCTGGAGGTCCCGCCCGGCGCATGCGCAGCCACAGCGTGAGCGGGCCGAGCACCGCCCACACACCCAACACCCCGAGCAGCACCGCCGGGAGACCGTCCAGTGCGCTCCGCCCGGCCACCCGCACCACCTCCGGGTCGGTGATGTCGTACTCCACCGCGATCGCCGCACCCGGTGCGAGCCCGCGGGGGTAGAACACGCCGCGCTCGGGCACGACGGTCTGCCCGTCCGCAGCGGTGAACCGGATGAGCGTGCGCCCGAAGGTGGAGCCTTCGAGGACCTCGGCCGCGGCCACCGCGCGGTTCCGGTCGATGGCCACGTCGTGTACTGCGGCTCCGGTCAGGGCCAACCCGCCGAGCGCGGTGAGCAGCAGCGCCAGACCGGCGACGAGCTCGGGCAGGCGCCGGGCGAGCGCCGACAGCATCGGGCGCAACAGGCCCGCAAGCTCGCCGATCATCCCGGTCCCGCTGATCCCGGTACCCCCTGCCACAGCGCGGGAGTGTAGAGGTGTGGCCCGCGCCTCTCGGGCCGGACGCACATGGCCGGGCGTGGCCTCCTACCCTCGCTAGGTGACCACCGCCCCGCTGCCGACCGGGTTGCGCGTGCGAACCCGGGCCGTCGACGATCCGGGGCGCCTGATCGACCTGTTGCCCGACGGCAGGAACCCGCTGTCCTGGGTGCGCGGCCCGGACGGGCTCGTCGGCTGGGGAGAGGTCGCGCGGTTCACCACGTGCGGGCCCGACCGGATCAGCGCGGCCGACGCCTGGTGGCGCTCGTTCGCCGGCCGGCTCCAGGTTCACGACGAGGTCTGCGTGCCCGGCACCGGTCCGGTGGCCTTCGCCAGCTTCACCTTCAGTGCCACCTCGGCCGGGTCGGTGCTGGTGGTACCGCGGGTGATCGTCGGCCGTCGCGACGGCTATTCCTGGATCACCGAGTTCGCCGCCGGCGACGGTCCGTCCGCCGTCCGGTCGGTGCGGCCGGTCCGCCCCAGCGGCGCCCTGCACTACACCGACGGTCACCTGCCGGTGGACCGGTACCGCCTCGCCGTCGCCGAGGCCGTCCGCCGGATGCGCGCCGGCGAGCTGGACAAGGCCGCGCTCGCGCACGACCTCCTGGCCATCAGCGACGTCCCGCTGGACCCGCGCTTCCTGCTCGGCGGCCTGGCACAGCGGTATCCAACGTGCTGGTCGTTCGCCGTCGACGGCCTGGTCGGGGCGACCCCGGAGCTGCTCGTGCGGCGTTGCGGCGACGTCGTGCAGTCGCGGGTGCTGGCCGGCACCGTCTGGTCGGATGTCCTGACCGATGAACCCGACGCCGCCCTCGCCGGGCGACTGCTCGGCTCGGCCAAGGACCGCCGCGAGCACGCA